>CAZISY010000110.1:4410-9330 GCA_964542025.1 uncultured Verrucomicrobiota bacterium | reverse complement strand
CGTCGAGGTCGTTTTTCAGGGGTACGCCGACGGTGGTGGCCGTGTCGGCGCCGGAATCCAACTCCATATTGCCCACGTTATCCACCGCCAGGGTTAAGAAGGCATAATTTGTCCGGGCGGCGCCGTTATAGGTTCCGGAAACGTCATTGGTACCGCGCCACAGAGCGAAGGCGTTGCTGTTGACCGAAACATACACATCATAACGGGCGATTCCTGAACCAACGTCCGACCCGCTCCAGGCGACCGGGAATGCGCGCGGTGACCGATTCGGCAGGCGCGTCACAGCGGAGACGGGCGCGGCGTTGTCGATGCTGTTGGTGATGCGCGGGGTCAGGATCGGATCATTCACGTCAAAGATAATTTCCGCCTGTGCGAGGATGGTCGCGCAACTGGCCGTATTGGTGGCGGCATAGACGGAGTAGGAAACAAATCCCTCGCCGCAGGGCGGATTGGTGTTCGGGGGCAGGAAGCCGAGGAGCGGGTCGCTGACCAGTTGCTGCGTGAACGGATCAATGGAACGGAAGCGCCAGGTCACAATTCGCGCGTCCGCATCCAGTGCCGCATCGACGCTCAGATCATAGCCTTCGGGCATGGTGATGTTGGTGGTGAAGGCGCTGAGGCCGGAAGGCGGAGCGCAGCGGTTCGTGCCGTATCCAAAGGAGCCGAGCGTGAAGGTGGAAAGATCCAGCGCTTCATCCAGCCAGTTGGTGATGATGACTTCCTGGGCGGGCCAGTTCGTGGTCACCTGCCCCTGCTGGTTGGTACTCAGCGCGATATTTTCAAAACGGATTTGATAGGGCAGCGAGCCGTCGATGGCGATCCATCCGGGCGAGCCGTAGCCTGCGGGCCCGATGATGTCGTTGGGATCCTCACTCCCTCCGGCGGTGATATTGACTCCGAATCCGTTCGGCCAGTGAATGGGCGGCGGTTCAATCAGTCCGTTGGTGTTCACAATATCCGGCGCGGCACAGCGGGCGCGCCAAAGCAGGCATTGAATGTGCGCCTTATCGCGCTTGTTGATAAGATCCCTGTACCGTTTCTTATAGTCTTCCAGACGATCAAAACCGGCACGCGCATCATTGACGCCCTTAATGGCATTCGACAGCGTTTGCCATCCCTGGACGATCGGGTCCAGATACTTGGTAAATTTTTCGAGCGCAGGAATGCTCTTAAACGCCGTGACAATATTCATCAGCGTGTTGAAGCAGTCGCCCGCTTCGGCCACGGCATCCGTGATTTTCATGAAATCAAGGGGTGACGAAAAGGCATCGGTGAAGGCGCTCCAGGTGTTGGGCCAGGTTTGAATTTTTTCTGCCACGGCAGCGGTATTTCCGGCGGCAGTCGTACCGGTCCACCACTGCTCCAGCTTGTGCATCTGCGCGGTGATTTTGTCGATCTCATCATAGAGCTGCTGTCGATTGGCGGCATCTATGGCGCAGAGGGCCTGATCCTCCAATTCCTTAATCGTGCCCTTCATGCTGCTTTGAATCGTCCCGATATTCTGGGCAAAGTCCGGCTTCCCGAAGGATAGCAGCGAACCGGCAAACTTGAGCAGGCTGATTCCGAAAAGTCCGGTATTGGCGGCGTTAAGGCCGAGTTGATTTTCCCAGTCGGCGCGCCATTGGGAGAATACGTCATTGGCCCATTTCTGCATGAGGCGCGCATACTCATTCCAGTACGCCGCTTCAGGACATTTCACGGGATCGAATCCGCCGCAGTCCGGCGGGTAGGTTTCGCTTTCAGGACGTTGAGGCTCGCCGAGCAGCTTGGAAAGCATGTCGATGATTTCCTGTTTGGTGGGCAGGCGGAATCCCGAGCCGGAGCCCGGCGAATCCCACGGCCAGCCGCGCGGAAGCAGGCGATCAAGATCTTCCTGCGAGAACGGAGCGGACAGCAACACGCCGTGCAGGCCGGTCCAGCGCACTTCGGGATCGGCATCGTTCAGATCAACGCCATCCGTCACATTGATGTTCAGCGTTTCCGAAAGGAAGCCCAGCGTTTCGACCCGAATACCGTAGCTGCCGGCGGCCACGCCGCTGAAGGCATACGAGCCATCCGTGTTCGACTCGGTTTCATCAATGACCGTCCCGTCGGCGAGCATCAGTTTCACGATGGCGCGCACAGGCGGATTCATTCCGGGTTCTGTGATGGTTCCGCTCACCCGGTTGGTGGCCTGCATCATCTGGAAGGATACGGCGGTGACCACTCCGGACGCGCTCACCACCTGCTGCGAGGCGATGACGCCGTAGCCGATGTTGGTATAGGCCCACTGCCCATCGTAGGCGGCCAGAGTGAGCAGCCCCGTCGGCAGATTGTACATGGCGAAACACCCGGCGCTGTCGGAATAGGTTAATCCCGAAAAAGCGCCATCGGGACTCCACGCACGCACGGCGATGTTCGTGAGCGGTTGACTGCCGACGCCCAGCACGAGACCCGTAACCGTCCCGCCCGCATCGAACCGGCAGGTGATGGCATTGGCCGAGGCGCTGGTGATGACCAGCGTCGGGGAACGCGGCGAGAGATCGGTTGCCGCGTCGATGAGCCGCCAGGTTCCCGTCGTCAGGTTGCTGAACACGGCGGTTCCGTTTGCGGCGACCGGCGCGCTCAGGCGATAGAAGTCCGCGCCGCAGGCCGTGGGCCGCAGCACGATCCAGCCGTTGGTGGCGGCGACGGTGTTATCCGCCCGGCGGAGCGTGATCACGGCGGTGGCCTGACCGAGCGAAAGGGCGGGCACGGCCGACGTTACGCCGGCTGTCACTGTCACCTGCACGGCATTGAACAGCCGGTTCGATCCGGAGGCGGCGACGAGGTATGACCCTGTGGTCAGATGGTGGAAGGCATAAGCGCCGGCATCATCCGTTTGGGTGTTGAACACTTCGTTGGTGGCGGTGTCATACAAATGAACATCCGCACCGGAGTATACGCCATTCACATCCGCGAGCCGCCCCGTCAGCGAGCCGACGGGCATTCCCGGCGAATACGTCACGGCGGCCATGCCGTTGGTCAGTTCATATTCCTGCCGGTGAGCGCCGTACCCCACAACCAGTTCGTGCCGCCCCGTGGTGAGCTGCCCGAAATAATACGAACCGTCCGCCGCGGTCACATACAACTCGTTCGTATGCGGTGCGAACAGATAAACCGGTACGCCTGAAATCGGCACACCGGAAACGCTGTTGGTAATCACGCCGCGAATCACGCCGCCTTTGTTCAGCGTGATGTGAAGGACGGTGACGGGCGCGGTCACCGTGATGCCCTGCTGAGCCAATGCGTATTGATATTGTTCCGCCGTCACGTCGTAGGCGCCCGGCGTGAGATTATCAAACGCATAGGCGCCGTCGGCATCCGTGAAGGCGGAGGCCAGTGGGTCCGCGCTGTTGGTGTACAGGTCCAGGGTGGCGCCGGCAATCGGGTCGCCGGAATCGGCATCCGTAACCAGACCCGTGAGCGATGCCGCGGCGCCCAGCACGAAATCCACGCCGGAGGTAACGACGCCGGGGCGAACCGTCACCGTACGTGATGCCGCCGCATAGCCCGGCGTAAACGCCGCCGCGACATGACTGCCCGTGGCCGCACAGGAGATCAGGTAGCGTCCATCGGCATCCGTAAAGGCATACACCGAGGGCGGATTATCCAGCGTGACGGCCGCATTGGTCAGCGGCTGTCCGTCGGAAGCGCGGGTGACGCGTCCGCTCACGCTGCCGCCGGCCGTGCAGTCCAGCGTGATGCTCAGTGTTCCGGCATTGGTGATCACCAAATTAGTGCGTGAACACGGCACAATACCCTGCTGCACATAGTAGGCGGTGTAGGTGCTGTCCGGCAGCGGACCCGCCGTGAAATAGCCTCGGGTATCCGGCGCGGCCACCCAATTGCCGGTGGAGCCTGAAGCCTGAATCAGCACCGAGGCGTTGCTCGCTATGCTCACGCCCGACGGCAGGTTCACGCGTCCGCTGATGATACCGCCGCGCCGCACCAGCCAGTATTGGCCCGTCACCACTTCGCCGTGCGAAATCGTGAGCGTGGCCGCGTTGGTCGGCGGCAGATAATTCGGGAAATCAAACGCATACGTTCCCGCCGCCATTTTTTCCAGCCGCACAAAACCATCGCGGGCGGAAACAGCGCCGTAGCCGTTGCTGGTGGCCGCATCCAGTGCAGTGATGCGCACACCGGCGGCCGGATTCCCCGGCGCATCCAGATAAACCGTGCCTTCCACGGACGCATGATATTCACCCAGGCGGTCTTCCAGCAGAAAGGCCATGAGATCCATCAACCCGCCTGTACGCACCTCATCGCGTGCGCCGCGCAGCGTGGCTGCGTCCGCCAGCGCATCAATCCATCCGCCCACAGACGCGCCCGCCTCGGCCACAAAATTACTCCAGACCACATCCCAATCCGCATCCGGTGAAGCCGGACGCAGCGCCGTGCGCAAGGCCGCCCAGTTCATCGCGTCGGAAATTGAATCGGACCCGATCAGTACGCTCAGTGCATTGACGCCGGAAATCGCCAGCCCCTGCGCGGTGAGCCGTCCGGACGCGCCTGGACGCAGAATGCCGGCCGGTCCTTCGGGACTCACTGCGGCCATATAGAGCACGTTCGTGGTGAACTCGGTGGACGTGCCGTCGTTCAGCAGCGTCCCGTTGTCGCCGCAAATGCGCAGGACCGTGGCCACGGCGTCGTTGTTGCCGGGATTGCTGTAATCCACCTGAATGTCGAACGGGCGCCCCGTGCGCGCATTGCGCTGAGCGGTGAGGCGGGCGGAAATTGCTTTCGCACGCCCCATTTCCACCGTGAAACAATCGGAAAGCGAGGAGAGTTCGCTGCCCGACTGCACATGCAGATCGTAAAGACCATGCGTGGCGCCCAGCAGATCAAACGTGGCATAGATCAGCCCGGCGTGCGCAAAATAAACGCTGACCGCCTCGT
>CAZISY010000110.1:0-4310 GCA_964542025.1 uncultured Verrucomicrobiota bacterium | reverse complement strand
AGCGCGGAGGCCGCCCCCGAACCGGTGCGTGTCAGCGAGGCAACCAGATTCGATGAGGCATCCGACCATATCTTGAACCAGGCCCATCCTTCGGACGAAAAGACGCCGGCACGGGCGACCCCCGGCGTCAGTATCGGGAGCGTCATCGCGCAGTCCGCCGCCGCCACGGTGATGTTGTTCGTCAGATTGGCGCCTTCAAACACTTCGCCCTGCGCGTTGGCCTGAACCCACCAGCACCACGGGCCTTCGGTGCCGCCGGGAACCTTTACATGGGCGGTAAACGTTTTGGATTGTCCCGGCCCCAGCGATCCTTCCGAAAGGACCTCGGCCACGGTCATGCGCTCATCGGGAACGCCCGTCATTTCGGGATTCAACATGAGCCGATCATGCCACGGCCCCGTCGCAATGCCGGGCCCGATGTTGCGCACCACCCAGCTCACCGTGGCCGTGGAACCCGCCTCCACGGCAACCGGTGCCTCAATGGAATATACAATCAAATCCACGTCGGACTCCGCCGTTTCCACAAACTCAAACGCACCCATATCCGCATAGGCTCCGTTGGTGCAGGGCGTACCGAGCTTAACGGCGGTGCGCGGATCCGAGTAGCGCGGTGAGCCCGCGAAATCAGCGTCCGGCGCGTTGGTGCCTTCGGCGGCGTCAATGCAGGGCGAGCGGTAGTTCAGGCGGAAATTGTAATTGGCGGTATCCGTGAAATGCGCATTGGTGGAGATGTTTCCATTGGTGCCGGTCACATCAGCGCATCGGTAATAATTGGAGCCGGTGGACGACCAGATATTGGCGTAGCGGATCGTCAACGGGCTCGACAGCACATTATCGATTCCGTAATCGATGCTTTCGGCCACGATCGTGTTGATCACGTCAATCGGTCCGCCGTGCCCCCAGATGCCGATGCGGTTATCATGAAGCGTGCAATTGATCAGGCGTATGTGCGAATCGCCGGTGTACGCATTGACGCCCCGGTCGGCGCCGTGAATCACGCTGTTGGACAACGTGATAAGGCTGGTTCCCGCCGCAATGACGCCCTCGTAATACGGGCGATGCAGGATGCCGCGCGAAAAACTCACCTGCGCATGGTTGTCGAGGCTGATGGCGGCAGCGTTCACATGCCACGAGCCGGAGGCCGGGCCGCCGGCATACCGGATTTCCACATGTTCGAGCGTCCCGGTTCCCCCATTGAAATACAAGCTCACCCAGTCGCCCGGCGCAGGAGCGGAGGCGTCGCCGTCGCTATTGGCATCCCCACCCACAGAATCATCCTTGATGGACGTGATGTAAATCGGTTGAGCCGCCGTGCCTTCGGCGGACAGAATGGACGTTGAGTTAAAGCGAAGCGTTTTGCCGGCGGCCACCTTGACCACCGCCCCCGGTTGAAGCGTCAGGGTCTGGCCGGACGCCACGGTCACATCCGCAGCGATGATGTGCTCGTAATCACCCAGCCACACTTCGCTGCCCGAAATGGTCCCGCTGTGCGAGAGGCGGATGTAACGCAATTCCACATAAGCGCCCACATTGACCTTGCCGGAACCGGACGCCTGCAGGCCGGGCCAGTCGCCGGGCATCGGCACCGCCTTGTCGCCATCCATATTGGAATCGCCGCCGAGGGTGTCATCCGCGAACGACGTGAAATAAATCGGCCCATCGACCGTTCCTGTGGCGTTCAGAGTGCCCTTCATTAGGAAGGCGGTGTCGTAATTGACCTTGATGATAACCCCCGGTTCAATGGTCAGTGTTACACCGGACGCCACGGTAAAGTCGCTTTCGATTACATAGACGCGTCCACTCGTCCAGGTTTCCGATGCTTCCAGTACACCGGAGTACCAATTCAGGCTGTTGTTGATCAGGATCGTCCGCGAATCCGTCCCCAGCACCTGGCCGCTTTGGTCTGTGAAGGAAACCGTCAGCGTGTAGTGCCCATCGGTCATTTCCGTGGTATCCCAAAACCACTCGCCCATGCACGGCTGATCTTCAACGATCCTCGTTTCCACGCCGTTCTGCCAGACGCTCAAACGGGCCCGCGTGGTCGATGGCGGAACCGCGAGAGCAGCCCAGGCCAAACGCGCCGATGCCCCGTGAATGATATTGCTTTGCGGCGCCTCCAAAACGAAGTGCTGCGTGTTGGTGACCGCCAGCGAACCCGCCTGCGCATTCGTGCCCCCCGCCACGCTGCACTGCGCCCAGCCCGTATAATTGGAGGCATTCACATAATACACCGCCACGCGCCCGCCGCCGCCATCACCGCCGCCGTTGACGCCCAGCTTCTCCCCGCCGCGCGCGGAGAATCCGCCCGCGCCGGATAAGTGCATGGCGTTTCCATACACCGCACCACCCGAACCCGCGCCGCCGTATCCGTCTGCACCGCCCGCACCGTGCGACGTGATCTGCCCATCCACATGCAACTGCCCCGAAACATTAAACCGCAGCAGCCCGCCGCCCGCATACCCCGCGCCGGCGCCATATCCGCCGCCGCCCGACCCCGGATCCACGGGAGTGTCCGCACTCCCGTACGGCTCGCCCGGAGGCGCATTGGCGTTTTGCGAGCCGCCGCGTCCGCCATATCCCGCGCCGCCCGCGTCATAAATCTCCGCGCCCGTACCGCCACCGGGGCCTTTTCCGGGGTTAAACCCGGAACCGGCGGCATACCCCGCACCATCCGCCCGAATAAAACTGTTGGACGACACATACACATTCGACACCACCAGCGTCACGCCGCGTCCCTGCCACAGCCGATTCACCCGCTGCGTCGTATCCAGCCCATAACACGCCAGGGCGCTTCCGTTGCTGACGATGACTTCCTGATTCACCAGCAGCCGCTGCCCACCGCCCACGCGAAACACCGCGCCTGTCGTCGGCCCATCCCCCACCCGAATGCCCGTCAGCGTCCGATCCCCTTCCCCCATCAACTCAAACTGATTGTATACCCAAACCCGACACGCCGCTGAGGATTCGGTAATGGATGACGATTCCAGAAACCCGATCGTACCTGCCGACGCATTCGTCCCGCCGATCACGCTGTTCGTGGCAAACGACAGGAAATTGGACCCTTCCTCAAAATAGACCGCAACACGTCCCCCGCCGCCATCCGACCCGCCGTTGGACCCGATTTTATTGCCGCCCTTCGCCGAAAAGAAGCCGCTTCCCTTAATGTGGCGGGCGCGCACCAGCACACCGCCGCCCGATCCCGCGCCCCCGTACCCGTCGCCGTCTCCCAGACCGTCCGCGCCGATTCGCCCCTCCAGGGTCAATGTATTGGAAACCACCAGGTCAATCGCGCCGCCTCCGGCAAAACCGCTGCCGCCAAATGCCCATCCACCGCCGCCCGACCCCGGATCAACCGGCCACTCGGCATTCCCATAGACGCCGCCCGGCTGAACATTTTGATTTTGTGCAGACCCCGCACCGCCATACCCGGCCCCGCCTCCATCATACCACCCCGAACCGCCGCCGCCACCCGGCCCGGCGCCGGCATTCGTCACCGCTCCGCCCGCATAGCCCTGCCCATCGGCCTGAATCGCGCACCCCGCATGCACGGCCACGTTCGATGCCGTAATTTTACCTCCGCGTCCCGCCCAAACGCCCTCCACCTTCGCCGTCAAATTCGTTCCGCGCACCACGATCATCGCCGCATTGGTCAGCACAATATCCCCGGCGGCAGTCAAACGCCCATCCCCCTCCACATAACAGATCGCCCCGCTCAGCAACAGGCCTGATACCGTATTGGTGCCCCGAATATCCATGACTCCATTCGAAGCCAGCAGGACGGTATCAAACGTGTGCGAACCCTCCACCGTCACCGTACAGTTGCTGACGATCAGGCAGGTGTTCTCATACAGCTCATTCGTGGCCTGTATGGTGGTGTTCACGGTGAAGATATTGGTTTCCGCCCCCCACGCCGTTCCCAAAAGAACCGACAAACCGATCACACACCCGGCAAATAAACGACGCATCATGACAGCCTCCTTACAGCGGAACTTGTACGCCCATTCCCCGACGTTCTGAGCACGCCGAAAATTCTAGCCCTCCCCCAGTAATATGCAAATTCATTTTCATTCCGTTCAAAGCAAAATCACGTTTCTGGAGGGTTTTGCTCTGTCAAAACCGTATTTTTCCCTTGGAGGGTTTTGCTCTGTCAAAACCACGGACGCGACGGAGCGCGTCTCTCCATGGACCCCAAAATCACGAAAAGGATGAATCAGATGCCCGAAAGCAAAGATGGGATCACGAATCGCTCGAATTACGCGAATCAAACAGCCGATCCTGAAAAAATACCGGGATGCTCTCGGCGCGCTTTG
>CAZISY010000109.1:0-9555 GCA_964542025.1 uncultured Verrucomicrobiota bacterium | reverse complement strand
TTCCGGGCAACCATGAAATTTCCCGGCAAAATTTATGCGAGGTCAGGATGTCTGGACCTGGCTGGAAACCGTATCTCCGTGAAGTACCTCGCCAACTTTGCTGTCAACTACCAATATGATCCCTGCAACCGGTTGACCAATCTCCAAACCGTCGGATTCGGATTGCCCGACTCGTCCTTCTCCTTTGATTCAAACGGGGATCTGATTCGCATTGAAAAGGGATATACCACAACACTCCTGACCCCTGACGCCAACCGCCGCATCACCGGCATTCGGGCCAACAACAGTGCGGGCGCCTTCCACCAGCGCACCATAACCCGCAACGGGCTGGGGTACAAAACCGCGCAGACCATTCAACCCGGATACGACCCGGTTCTTCCATCGCTGCGCCACTACGAGCAGCATAACAGCGACAACCGGATTACGCACATCAGCCGACTCAATCAACCCGGCGCCCCCGAACCCTGGGCCGATATTTCACCCATATACGACGCCAACGGAAACCTCATCCGTTCCATCGCATCCACCACCGGCTCCGTCTCTCAAACCACCTACACCTGGGATGCCCTTAATCACCTCAAATCCATAACAGGCGCAACCGCCTATCAGCAACTCGCCTACAACGCATCCGGCAATCTGACCCGCTACATCCACAACGGTGATACCTGCCATCTCGTACGTGATTGGGCCGATCCCCTGAAACGCCCACTCATGGAAGTCAAACTGGACGGCTCGCCGACCTGCGCCTGGATATGGGCTAACGATCTGCTCATTGCGCAAGTTGATGACATCGGAACCATTCATTATGCCCACACTGACGAATTAGGGAATCTGATTGCCCTTACCGACTCCGCCGGTCAAGTCACCGACCAGTTCGCCTGCGACCCCTATGGCCAACTCATTTCCCGCACCGGCACCACAGACATCCCCTTCACCTGGCTTGCCAACTATGGCGTCGTCGATCTCGGAGACGACCTCTACGCCACCCTCCACCGAACCTACCACGCCGGATATATGCGCTTTATCAGCCGTGATCCTATCGGCCTTGAGGGCGGGCTGAATTTGTTCGCTTATGCTGAGGGGAACCCCTTGTTCTATCTGGATTACCTCGGGCTGTGTAAAACGGAGTCCGTCACTGATTGGACTCTTCGAAATCTTGGCGGGATGGCCAATCAGCTTGAATCATGGGCCTCTCAGAATCGAGCCGCCGAGTCGGCCTATGCCGCCAGCTACGATCAATACACCCGCGATCATCCGACAATGTCCCAGATAGGTGACAACATCAACAGCACCGTTTCTGAAGTCCTCACCGTCGGCGCGGTCATGGGCTTGGCTAAAGCAACTATTTCGTCGCCGCAGGTGGCGAGTGTGCCAATTGCAAAATCGGTACCAACATACACCCAGATGGAATTTCCATTCGCAAAAGGAGCTAGTGTTCAGACACCCGGAGTTACCGTTGCTGGAGAATCATTTGTTCGAGTCGGCGCAAGCCCTCAAAATCTGAAGTTTTCGTTTGGCAGTTCTGGCGGGGTTCAGCCGGGAACTTATGCATTTCCAGAATCAACGTTTAATGCTATTGGCAGCAGCCCGAAAGCCTTGAAGAATTTCGGAGATCTTCCAGGTGCGGTGCCGCAATATTATCGAACAATTCAACCTCCAGCAGGAACTGCAATTCAACGCGGCATTGTTCCCGGCGGTCAATATGGTGGTGTTGGAGGTGTGGGTGAGGTTATTTTCCCAAAGGGGTTCTAAATGAGTAATTCTGCACGATTGATACCGTTACGTTTCCATGATCAGATCGCATCAATGCCAGAATATAGTTATGGTGTTAATAGAATTATCGTCACGCTTGATAACGGAATCCGTTATACTGACGTACTGGTCGGCTGGGGGGAAGAAATTCTAAAGGTGAAGAATAGCGAAATCATTCCATTCGATCCGTCTTTAATTATAAAAGTTGAAAACCAATGAGGAAGTAACGATGAAAACGGTAATTATATATATCACAATGGCACTCACCATTCTCACAGTCCACGCGGGGACGACGACATACGAATACGACACGCGGGGACGGTTGACGGAGATGGCGTCGGGGAGTGGAACGACGGAATTTCGATACGACGCGGCGAACAACATCAAGGAACGGAAGACCGTGGCGGATTCGGATGGCGACGGGATTGCCGACGAATGGGAACTCAACAGTTTCGGCAACCTGACCACGGCCACCGCATCGAGCGATTATGACCATGACGGGCAATCCGATTATGCTGAATTCATCAGTGGCACCGACCCGAAAAACGCCTCCTCGTACCTGCTTGTGCAAACCCAACCCGGCGCAACCGGTTTTCTGATCTCCTGGCCGAGTAAAACCAACCGGACCTACACCCTCGAACGCTCGACGAATCTCCTTTCCGGCTTCACCGCGATGCAATCCTCCATCGCCGCCACGCCCCCGATGAACAGTACCCGCGACGCCTCCTCCACCAACGCCCAAACCTGCTACTACCGCATCAAACTGACTGACTAGAACAGGCTTCATCCCCCTGGAGGGCGAGCGTCCCTGCGAGCCGTGCAAATGTCATGCAATAAACTTCATTCCCGCCGCCGCCTTTATTACCTTAGCCGCATGGTTGCCCGTCTGAAAATCCTGTTCCTGCTTGGCTTGGCGCTGCTGCTTGCAGCGCCCGCCCCGGCGTCCATCCCGCGCGATGTTTTTCAGCCCCTCAGAGAAACATCCGCATCCGGCAATCTGACCCGCTACATCCACAACGGTGATACCTGCCATCTCGTACGTGATTGGGCCGATCCCCTGAAACGCCCACTCATGGAAGTCAAACTGGACGGCTCGCCGACCTGCGCCTGGATATGGGCTAACGATCTGCTCATTGCGCAAGTTGATGACATCGGAACCATTCATTATGCCCACACCGACGAATTAGGGAATCTGATTGCCCTTTCCGACAGCGCCGGCAACGTGACCGACCAGTTCGCCTGCGACCCCTACGGCCAACTCATCGCCCGCACGGGCACCACAGATATTCCCTTCACCTGGCTCGCCGACTACGGCGTCGTCGATCTCGGTGAAAATCTCTACATCACCCTCCACCGTCCCTACCACGCCGGACTCGCCCGCTTCCTGTCCAAAGACCCCATCGGACTCCAAGGCGGACTCAACCTCTACGCTTACGGCGACCTGAATCCCCTGTTCTATGTTGATTATCTTGGGCTGTGCACGCCGAACAGTTTGAACTTATGGACCCGAGTCGCCGGGGCCGGACAGATGGTGGGCGGCGCTGTTGAGGCTGCGGCCGGCTACACCTTCGGAACAGCAACATCTCCTACACTTTTAGGAGGATTGGCTGGCGCAACCGTAGGAACACATGGCCTCGACAATGTCCAGGCGGGATTCCGGCAGATGGTTTCCGGGCAGAATGTGGATACGCACACCTCCCAGTCTATTCAAAGTCTCGGGGTCAGCAAGAACACCGCCAATCTCGTGGATGCCGGAATGTCCATCGCCTTCACCGCCGGAGCCGGGGCGCTGAACAATGTTTCAAAAGCCTCCACTACATTTAGCCTCTCCGATGATATGACGACCGTGTCGAGGTGGGGTCGTGAAGGGTTGCAGCCTGGGGATTTTGTTATGAATGGGGGCGCAACGAAGTATAACTATGCAATGTCGGGCAAGTGGCAGCCGGGGGCAGGAAATACAATGGCTTCATTCAGTTCTGGACAAGAATTCACGGTGCCTGCAAGCACACTTGGAGCTCCAAGTCAGGCCGCAACAGCGGGGGCTTTTGACAAAGGTGTATTTGGCTGGGTGAAATACGGACTTGGGCAACGATCTTACAACCCATAATTGGGAAACAATATGAACATAACACGCTGGGTAATTTCCGTTGTCATTTTAATGTTCGGTATATACATGGTCGCCATGAATTGGGCCGTGTTTGCAAATAATCATATTTTGAAGAAGAAATGGACTTCTGCCGTTCCACTCGTTGGTGGCATGGCTCTTGCCATTGGTCTTCTATGCATACCCATTAGAAGCATGTGGAAGTATGCATGGATTCCGCTGTTTCTTGACTGGGGAAGTTTTCCCGTAATTTTAACATCATTAATATTAAAACTTCGTGAAAAACGACAGCCCCCGCATAGTAATTAAAAGGATCAAACACATGAAACGAATATTTTCACTGATATTGTCAATGGCCATCCCCCTCATGATCCACGCGGGGACGACGACGTATGAATACGACACGCGGGGACGATTGACGGGTATGGCGCTGGAAGAGGGGGCGAGCCACAATGACAAGCGGTTTTATGCCGTCAGCAAAAAGCATTCTTGCTATCGGCATATGGCAACCGCCCCTGAAACACATTGGTCAAGGAGTCTATAACATGAAAGAATTCGTTTATTTGTTATTCAACATATCAGCCGTTTTCTTTTTCTCAACAATATGGCTCGTTTCGCAGGCTGATGCTGCTTTTTCCGAACTCCCTGCGGCACCAGCCTCCTGCACGTCCAGTGTCCCCGGAATCATCAATGCGGCAGCAGACTATTTCTTGTCCTCTTCTGATGAAAGCGCCGAGGCTTTTGCCCGAATGGCTCTGGAAGAAATTACAAGCAAATGGTCTGTCGAATCCTACCTCGAGCTTCTTCATGAAAGCGTTAAAACCGGACTTTCACCACGCGATTTGGAAAAGACGTTCTTTCAGTTTAAAAAACTTGGAGGCCTTGAATCGGTAAGCTCCATAGTTGGAAATACCACATTAACCTCTGATGGTCTTCTGGGCCTTTATGAGGCTACAGCACACTATGAACATGGAGATGCCAAAATAACGCTGAAACTGCTGAAAGACCAGAATACATGGTATGTGCTCTATATTCTTGTTGAGTCTAGCTTGTTTGGGTCATCTGTTGTTGTCTCAGATGCCGTGATGACCAATCTTCCGCCTGTTTCAACCCATGAACTAATTAAACTTCTCGACCCGCCGAACCTAATCAAAATGAGAAGCATAGGAGACTCCGTTCGTCTGTTTCTGACCAGCAACGTAACGAACGAACTGGACCGAGCCACATTCCTGAATGTATTTCGACTCTATTTGCAGGCTATTCCTCAGGATATGGAAATGCATATTCTGCTTGCCGGCTATTTGAGCAAGACGGATGATAATGAGGCTGAAGAAAGGCGGATACACCTCTCTTTTGTCAGCAGGATTGCAGAGGACCCCATTCTCCGTGAGCGTGCCAATAAAGAGCTTGGCCTTGTGCTTCCTCAACGAACAGCCACCATGAGCGCGTCAAATACAAATCATGTTGATGTCCTACTGATCCCTCTGGGTGGCTTCGACAGGATTATGGCAGACGAGATTGCCCAGACATTCATGGAGCGAACAGGTCTGAATGTTCAAATCTGGTCGGACACCTTTCCTTTACCCGTTCCCGACAAGCGACTTGACGAAGAGTCCATTACACTCGCGTATTCACGTATTACAAACAGCCTTACCGATCTTCAGGTAAAAGAAATGAAAGACGCTGTTTCACAAAAGGACGAATTAAATATCAACGAGATGCGTGCGTTGATTGAGTTATTTTTTGAAAAAATCTCCACCACTCCCGATTTGCGCCGTTCATTTGAAAGAAACATTGGAGAACTCACGGGCCTCTGCGGCTTTAAGCAAGTCCATCTTTCCGGTTCCTTGGCCGAACGGTTCCCTTATATAGACGGCAGAGCCTCCGTCTACATGGCGCTTATCTCCGAGTACCTTTACGATGATGGTGGTGCCGATAACATGTATGGCGGCTCACTGGGTTCGTATGGTGTTGTCAGTACATTTCAATTCATTGATCGCCGACCGGATGGTATTAAAAACCGTCCACGACTTGTTGACCGCATGACCAAACAACTTATGTCAAGCGTTGGAACATCTCTGGGAATACCTAGGTGTTATACGCCGGATTGTCCCCGTGCATTTCCCGGTTCTGTTGAGGAGCATGACGTAAAAACACCCTGTTTATGTGACGTCTGCTCACGTGCTTTTAAGCGATATAAAGAAACAGGATACAATCCGGAGGGCTCGCTGAATTACCTTCGCAAAGCGGATCAACTTCAAAAAAATGGCGCTTATTTAGAAGCCATTCCGTTTGCAAAAGTCGCGCTAAACATGCAGCCCGATGATTGGGAAAACTATGGTTACTTAATTGAATCCCATTACATGCTTGGCCAGTTTCAAACGGCCATGGAATTATGCAGGATGAGCAAAGAGAATCTTAAAGGGCCAAGAGCATATTGTTTTTTGGCTTACACCGCAGGATTATCCAATGATTATA
Organism: uncultured Verrucomicrobiota bacterium; assembly: GCA_964542025.1. Classification (GTDB taxonomy): domain Bacteria; phylum Verrucomicrobiota; class Kiritimatiellia; order RZYC01; family RZYC01; genus JAQVYB01. The sequence goes on along the minus strand of CAZISY010000109.1, from coordinate 3,221 downwards.
TTCGCGCAAATGAAGTATTTGAAGAAGCATACCAGTCTTTTCCCGGCAATATCGAATTATTGGGTGAATGGCTAGCTCTCCTTCAAAAGGAGGGCAACCGTAAAAAAGTTCAAACTCTTTTAGCGGAGACGATTTCGAAATTACCTGAGAGTTGTAAGCGTTATGAACTAATTGCTGACGGCATGGTTTTACTGGATAAAATTGATGAGGCCGCAGCCGCATATGGCAGAGCAATAGAACTGGGATCCAGTAATGCCCTGGTTTATTACGCATATGCCCAGTGTATGGAAAACATGAACCAACTGGATAAGGCAGAAGAGGGTTATCGCAAATCCGTCGAAACTGATTCCTCAGCATCCGAATCACTAATCCGGCTTGCCAGACTGATTGCAACATCTCGTGATCCGGCAGAAGCTCTGCCCTATTTCAGGCGCGCAATTACAGACTTACCTGATAATCCAGATTCATACAATGACACAGGATATACATTGTTTGTACTAGCCAAGTATGATGAGTCGATGGATGTTTACAACAAAGGTCTGTTGCTATTCCCGCAACATGCGCTGATGCACTACAATAAAGCGCTGCTGCTTCAGAAAACTGGAAAACTGAAGGAGGCTGTTGAGTCATACGATGAATCATTAAGGTGCGGTTATCAAAAAATTGACTTTTTTGAATCACTCAAACGACAACTGGATTCCACAAATAACAAAAACATTCCTCAGTAATGCAGCGTATGTCGCTATACTGGAATGAATTCTTAATCGGAGCTAATCAAATGAAAACAACAATTCGAACAGCATTGGGAATAGTAGCCATAGTATCTTCTTTGCCGACCCACGCAGGGACAACGACATACGAATACGACACGCGGGGACGATTGACGGAGATGGCATCGGAGGGCGGGGCGACGGCCTTTGATTACGACGCGGCGAACAATCTGACCGAGCGCAAAACCATCGCGGATTCGGACGCGGACGGAATCGCTGACGAATGGGAAATCCGCTGCTTCGGCAACCTCACCACCGCCACGGCCACGACCGATTACGACCACGACGACCAATCTGATTTTGCGGAATACATCAGTGGCACCGACCCGAAAAACGCCTCCTCGTATCTGCTCGTGCAAACCCAATCCGGCACAACCGGCTTTCTGATCTCCTGGCCGAGTAAAACCAACCGGACCTACACCCTCGAACGCTCCACGAATCTCCTTTCCGGCTTCACCGTACTCCAGTCCTCCATCGCCGCCACCCCGCCCATGAACACCACCCGCGACCTCTCCTCCACCAACGCCCAAACCTGTTACTACCGCATCAAACTGACGGACCGGTAGGGCGCTGTATTCGGTCAGTCCGCGTTTTAATCGGCTCGGGAAGACGCGTTGCCTGCATTGTCGGAGGACGTTTGTGATTCTCTCGCAGAATCCTGCAGGGGGATGCCGGCTTTGCGCATCCATTTCCATACGGCGGTTCGGCTGATTCCCAAGCGTCGGGCGGCTTCCGCCTTGTTCCAGCCGCATTCGGTCAGCAGGTCGCGCAGTTGCGTTGGATCCGGCATTTGTCCGCGCAGGCGGGGTGATGAAGCGGGGGCGGATCCTGTCGGGTGTCCGGCGCGCGGGGGTGCGGCGAGTGGATGGCGTACTTCTTCCGGAAGATCCTGCGGGGTAATGCTGTTTTCCTGGCAGACGATAAAGGCATACTCCACGGCATTTTCGAGCTCGCGGACATTTCCCGGCCAGGGGTACGCCATGATTTGCTTCAGGGCGTCCGGACGTATGCCGGTGATCAGTTTCCCGGTCCGGGCGGCATGGCGGTTGATGAGGAACCGCACGAGAGCCGGAATATCCTCACGCCGTTCCGAAAGAGGCGGTATGGAAATCGGGAATACACGCAGTCGGTAATACAAATCTTCCCGGAAGCGTCCGGCGCGCATGGCTTCCTGCAGGTCGCGGTTGGTGGCCGCGATCACCCGCACATTTACCCGGCGTGTCTTTTCACTGCCGACCGGTTCAAACTCGCCTTCCTGAAGCACGCGCAGCAATTTAATCTGCATGGCGGGACTGATTTCGCCGACCTCGTCCAGAAAGAGGGTGCCATGGTCCGCCGATTCAAAACGGCCTTTGCGGTCGCGGTAGGCTCCGGTGAAGGCGCCTTTTACGTGGCCGAAGAGTTCGCTTTCCAACAGGGTTTCCGTGAGCGCTCCGCAGTTGACTTTCACGAGGGGGTGTCCGGCGCGCGGGCCGAGGGCGTGAATGGCGGAGGCGACCAGTTCTTTGCCGGTGCCGCTGGCTCCGAGAATCAGCACCGTGCTTTCGCTTTCCGCCGCCAGCCGAATCAGGCGCTGAACGGCCAGCATCTGTTCCGAGTGACCGATCAGTCCGTGAAAATCGTCGTCGGATTTCAATTTGGATTCGAGGGCCTGCACTTCTTTTTGAAGGCGGGCGACGGGGCGGAAATCGCTGATGGTGAGCAGCAGGCCGAGCGGCGCTCCGTCGCGCGCGGTCAGCAGACGGGCGTTAATCAATACGGGGATTTCATCGCCGGCCCTGTTTAGGAGACGGCATTCGCAGCCGTTCACGCAGGGCCCGGCGGTTGCGTCCGACAGCGCAGCCGCCAGATGGGGGACGCCCCCGCATCCGGGCGCTTTCAGCCAGCTCACGGGGCGTCCGATGGCTTCGTCCCGCGCATAACCGGTCATGACGGTCATGGAATGATTCCAAATGCGAATGGAGCCGTTGGGGTCCAGCACCAGAACGCCTTCGGCCATGGTGTCCAGCAGCAGCCCGGCGGTGATTCGTTTGTCCATAGCGTTACCAATCGTTACTATGTTAATGGTTTCGTTACAGTAACGTTCCCTCTATGCCGGTTCGCCGCAGAAAAGTCGAATCTTTTCTGAAAAAGTTCCCGTGCGGGAACGGAAAAAAGCAGGCTGGGCGGGCCTCATGGAGGCGTGGGCGTGCGGGGTTTTCATTATTTATGAGGTTGGCACGTTCTGTGCATATTATCCGGCACAACCATGAAAGGCCGGTTGAAAAAGATCGGCGGAAAGGATGAGTGTTATGTCAGGAGATCAGGTAGCGGAATTGAATGAGAAGAACTTTGATCAAGCGATTGCGAAGGGGGTTGCGCTGGTGGATTTTTGGGCGCCCTGGTGCGGACCCTGTCGGATGCAGGGCCCCATCATTGATCAGCTTGCCGAAAAGGCGGGCAGTAAGGCCA
>CAZISY010000108.1:0-9872 GCA_964542025.1 uncultured Verrucomicrobiota bacterium | reverse complement strand
CGGTCAGGCAGCCGCCGCGCAGGCAGCAGGTCGGCATATTGAAGTAGCGGCCGTATTCCTGCACCATAACATCCGCAGCCACTTTGGAAGCGCCGAAGAGCGAGTGTTTGGATTGATCGATGGAGAAATCCTCGGCGATGCCGTGCGCGTAGGCCGGGTCATCGTAGTCCCAGCGCGTGGGGCATTCCTTCATGGCGATGCGGTTGGGGCGGTCGCCATACACTTTGTTGGTGGACATATAAATAAAGGGCGACTCCGGGCAGGCGCGGCGTGCGGCCTCGAGCAGATTCAGGGTGCCGACGGCATTGGTGTCGAAATCATCGAACGGAATGGCGGCGGCGCGGTCGTGCGAGGGTTGAGCGGCGGCGTGAACAATCACATCGGGCCGGAGTTCCGCCATCAGGGCGAGCATGGCCGAACGGTCACGGATGTCCGCCTCGTGATGAATAAAACCGGGCAGGAGTTGTTCCAGACGGTGCTGATTCCAGCGGGTATCGCCCTGCGGACCGAAGAACACGGCTCGCTGGTTGTTATCCAGTCCGTGAACGGCATACCCCCGGCGCTGAAAATAGAGGCAGACTTCCGAGCCGATCAGTCCCGATGAACCGGTCACCAGAATGCTGTTGTTTTTCATGATCACTCCTCAATGTCGACGGTGTCGCCCTTGTCTTCTTCATGCGCAGGGAGCTGATCCACATAGCGGGGGAGCGCCATGATGCTGAAGAGATAAGCCGAGGTTCCGAGCTGTGCGCCGTTGAGCAGGAAAATCAATCCCAGGAAGAGCATGCGCGACTGATCCAGGGGGCCGAAGCCGACGCGCATCCAGTGGAAGATGACGCCCAGCGTCAGCAGCAGTCCGAGCAGGATAAAGGGCGTGATGTAGAAGATGGATTTTTCGAACGTGAAGCGGCGGTAGAACCAGGCGATCAGCGGGTCATCGCGCAGGCCGGAGAGGTGGGCGTAGGCTTTGGCCAGCAACCCCACGAGAATCAGCTGAATGCTGATGACGTTGATGATGCCGCCGATAATCATGGAGTGAATATCAATCACACGCTCGTGCAGGGTGATGCGTCCGAACGCCAGCGGGATCATGATGGCGAAGCCGATGATCCAGCCGACCAGCCCGGGAATGATCATCATGGAGGAGGGGCTGTGGAGCATCATAAAGCGCAGATGCCGCCAGCCATCGCGGAAGGAACGCAGCTTGGAGTCGCCCGCGCGGGGATGATACACGATGTCGCGCTCTTCGATGCGCAGTTTTCCGCGGATGGCGCGAATCACCATTTCGCTGGCGAATTCCATGCCGGTGGTGACGCACTGCAGCGAGTGGTAGGATTCGAGGGAAATGGCGCGCAGGCCGCAGTGGGCGTCTTTGACGGAATGATTGTGAAACATCAGGCGCAGAATGAGTGAAAGCAGCGGATTGCCGATGTACTGATGGAGCCAGGGCATGGCGCCGGGCTCAATATGATGCATGCGGTTGCCGATCACGAATTCGGCGTGTCCTTCACGGATGGGCGTGGTCAGATCGCTGAGCTGGGTGAAGTCATAGGTCAGGTCGGCATCGCCCATGACGGCAATATCGTAATGGGCGTTATTGAAGCCCTGGCGGAGCGCGGCGCCGTAGCCCCGGTGTTCTTCGCGGTAGATATGTGCGCCGTGGGCGCGGGCGATTTCGACTGAGCGGTCCGTGGAGCCATTGTCCACCACGATCACTTCCCCCTCCTCGCCGGAGCGGGAAATACCCTGAAGCGCGCGATCCACGGATTCCCCGATGGACTGTTCTTCGTTCAGGCACGGAATAATAACGGTTATGCCTTTTTTACTCACGCGGGTTTCCTGCTGAAGAAATGGTTGATGGTGTTGACCACGAAGGCCGCCTGCTGATCGTTCAGCTCCGGGTAGACCGGCAGCGCCAGGGTTTCGAGCGCGGCCTGTTCGCTGTGCGGCATGTCGCCGGCTTTGTGGCCCAGGCTGCTGAAACACGCCTGCAGGTGCAGCGGCACCGGGTAGTAAATATCGCAGCCGACGTGGTTTTCGGTCAGAAAGGCCTTGAGCGCGTCGCGCTGCGGCACACGGATGATGTATTGGTTGAAAATGTGGCGCATCCCGTCGGCGGACGAACCTTCCGTGTGGTGCGGATGCTCCGGCGTGCGCACGATGGACGGCGCGAGTCCGGCCTCGGTGAAGAGGCGGTCATACCGGCGGGCATTGTGCTGGCGCGCGCTGCTCCAGCCGTCCAGATAAGGCAGCTTCACATCCACCACGGCGGCCTGCAGGGCATCGAGCCGGAAATTGCCGCCGACCACCTGATGGTAGTAGCGCGGGTTCATGCCGTGATTGCGGTAATGACGGAGTTTTTCGGCGCGCGCGGCATCCTGCGTGGTGACCATACCGCCATCGCCGGCGCCGCCCAGATTTTTGGACGGGAAGAAGGAGAAGCAGCCGTAGTCGCCGATTGAACCGGCCCGCCGGCCTTTATACTCCGAGCCGATGGCCTGCGCACCGTCTTCAATGACGATCAGGTGGTGTCGGCGCGCGATTTCCATAATCGGATCCATGTCCGCCATTTGCCCGTAAAGATGCACAGGAATGATGGCGCGCGTGGCCGGCGTGACGTATTTTTCGAGCTGCCGGACGTCGATGTTAAAGGTGGCAGGATCAATATCGCAAAACACCGGCCTGGCGCCGACGCGTACAATCGCGCCGACTGTGGCGAAAAAGGTGTACGGCGTGGTGATGACTTCATCGCCGGGGCCGATGCCTTCGCACATCAGGGCGATCAGCAGCGCGTCGGACCCGGACGACATGCCGACCGCGTGCGCGCAGTGGCAATAGGCCGCGATATTTTTTTCGCAGCGTTCCACGGTGGGGCCCAGAATGAAATACTGCGATTCAAAGACCTCCTGAACCGCCCGGTCGATCTCCGGTTTGATGGTTTGATACTGCGCTTTTAAATCCAGTAAAGGAACATTCATGCTCGTTTATCCCGTTTTTTTAGGGGCGCATGATGCGACGAAACGCCTGAAAAGACAATCTATTTATCGAATCCGGTTTGGGGTTCGGATTTTTCGGCTTCGGGGGTTTCGGACCGCCCCGGCGCGGCGGCGGAAAGGCGGTTACGGGTTGACAAACTGAATGCCGTCGTGGGAGGGCCAGACGGTGTAGTAGTAGGTTTTTCCGGGGGTGAGGGAGCTGTGAGTGATTCGTTGGGCGGTGCCGGTGTAGAGTCCCGCGCCGTCGGTGAGCGCCTCCGGATACGTGTTGGTGGCAAAGCGGACGAGGACGGTTCGGTTGCTGAATCCGCTGAGGCGGGGATTGTTCCAGCTGAGGGTTACGCTGTTTGTGAGGGCGATGGCCTGGATTTTCAGGGGATCGGGCGGGGAGGGAATTTTAGTGTAGGTGAGACGTACGATGTTAGTGGCGCCGGGCGTTTGCGTAATAACCTGCGGCTCGGGTTCGATCCAGCCCGCGACGCGGTCGCATTCCAGCGTGTAAATGCCGGTGGAGTACGGGAAGGCGCGTCCGCCGGTGATCCATTCTCCGCCGTTGATGCGCCAGCGCGCCCCGGCCTCGAAGGCGCCTTTGGGTTCGATGGATGCGCCCAGCGTGTAGGGGACATACGTGAAATCACGGATGACCACTTCGATGTGGTTGGTGTCGGCGGGCGGCTTGTAATACGACCACACGTTCATCATCACTTTTTCATTGGAGTCCACCGGCACCTCGTAGCCCTGAAACGCCCATTGAGCCAGAGGGGTCGCGGGCGGATTGGCGGCGTACCCGTACCAGCTTTGCCATTGAATGTACTGCGGATGCCAAATGAACCGGTGCGTGGTTTGCTCGTTGGTGAAGGACAGCGTGGTTCGATATTGATGCGAAGCGATGTTCCAGGGCTGGATGGTGCAGTAGAAATTGGTTCTGCCGCCGGGAGAAAAAGCGCGGGCGAATTCGATGTCGATTTCGTTCGTGGTGCTTTCAAACGTGAACAGGCCGATGACCGTGTTGGAGTCAATCAGATCCGGGCGGCCGACCAGTTGCCAGCGGTACTCTCCATAGCCCAGAGAAACGCGGGTTTCCGCCTGACCGCTGTACCAGGTTTGGCTGAACTTTTTCAGTTGAATGTGCAGCCAGTTATTGGTGTCGAGCCAGACGCAGGACGTGGTCCACACGTTGCTCCCCGGATCGCTTTTACCCGCGCGGACCATCCACTCGCGCCCGCAGAAGGTGATCGTCCCTCCGAAATCATCCGAAGGTCCCGCCGCCGGATCAACCGATTCTTCCGCCCGGGATGCTATCGGTCCAACGCCGATCAAAAAAGCAATCAGCGCCATCTGAACCCACGTCACAGCATTGTGGTTAACCTGCTTCATAATGCGTACAATCTGAAAAGACAGCCTGAACTATAAGCACGGCGTCCGGGGCATTGAAAGCAATAAGTGCCATGAAAGAAGGGCGTCCTGATGATTCAATGAGAGCTGGAAAAAGCGGTTGATAAAGCCCGGGAATCGTGGTGCTATCAGGCACATGGATGACGGAATAATCATATCAGCCGGTGTGGTGTTGGCGGCGGGGGCGTCGTCGCGGATGGGTACGCCAAAGCCGCTCCTGCGCCTGCCGGACGGACGTTGGCTGGGAGAAGCGCAGGTGAATCTGCTGCGGGAGACGGGCTGCGCGCCGGTGAAGCTGGTACTGGGCGCGGAGGCCGACGCCGTGGGCCGGGCCATGCCCGCCGTGGAAACAGCGCTTAATGAGCGCTGGCGTCACGGGCGGATTTCGTCGGTACAGGCCGGGCTGCGCGCCGTGCGCCCCTTCGCGGGTTGCGTGCTGCTTCCGGTGGATACGGCGGGGGTTCGTGCGGACACCATTCGCCGAATGCTGCGCGCGGCGGAAGAGCCGGGGGTGCGGTCGGTGCGCCCGTATCATCAGGGAACGCGCGGGTTGCTGTGCTGGATTTCGGGGGAGCTTTGTGATTCCATTCTGGCGCTTGATGACACTGCGGAGGAAAAGGCGCGGCTGGATGATTTACTGCGTCCGATCGAGCGGCGGCTGGATGTGGATGATCCGGCGGTACTGAACAATCTGAACACGCCGGACGCGTGGGAGGCGTGGAGCAGGAGCGTTGAACGGCATGACTGAACAGGCAACAACCGCCCGGGCGCCGGGCAAACTGATTTTATGCGGCGAACATGCCGTCGTGCATGGCTGCACCGCCGTGGCGATGGCTGTAAACCGGTACGCGGAATGCTCCGTCGCAACGATTCCCGCGCGGCGCCTGCACATCGAAGCGCCGGATTTCTGCACGGAAGTCAACGTCCCGCTCGATGAAGCGCTGACCTGTACGGAAGCCGTGCGCGGGCGGTATCAGGCCTTTTTGGAGGGCCGGTGCGGTATCCGGGAGGTGCTGCTTCATTCCGGGGAGCTGTTGCTCTTTGCCGTGATGCGCGCCGCGGAGGGCGTTGCGTTTTCCGGCGGGTTGCATATCCGACTGAGCACCGAGTTGCCGGTGGGGTGCGGCATGGGATCTTCCGCGGCGGTGGCGTCGGCTGTTATTCAGGCGGTGGGGCGGCATGTTGGACGTGTGTTTGAAAAAGCCGAATTGTTCGAGCGGGTGATGGATTGCGAACGCCTGCAGCACGGACACCCCAGCGGCGTGGATGCGCATGCCTCGATTTACGGCGGGTGCATGACGTATCGGCGCGGCGGCGCCATTCAACCGCTGGCGCTGAAAAATGTTGAACTCACGCTGCTTCATACCGGTGCGCCGGAGGCGTCGACCGGTGAGTGCGTGGCGCAGGTGAAGGAGCATTTTACCGACTCCCGGCTGTGGCCGGACTTCGAGCGCGTGGCACGGTCCATGACCGCGGCGCTGCGGCACGGGGATTCCGCGGCACTCATACCGCTGGTTCGCGAGAATCACCGGCTCCTCACTCAAATCGGCGTGGTGCCGGAGCGCGTGCAGCGTCTCGTAGCGTCGGTGGAGGCACGGGGCGGGGCCGCGAAAATTTGCGGCGCGGGTTCGATACGCGGTGAGGCTGCCGGCATGGTTTGGCTGATATCCGGGGAACCCGCCGCGACCTGGTGCGCGCAGTTCGGCTGTTCTTCCCTGACCGTTCGCATGGCCTGACCCAACCCCTTCATCAAGAAAGGGTCGTGCGCTGAACGCCCTTTTCCAACCGTTGGAACTTTTGGCATCCGTTTTTCCAATCATTGGAAAAAGGCCAAAAAGCCCGAAAAAAACAGTCCCGCATAAAAAAGCCGTTGACACCGCGGATGATACTAGTACATATATAGTACACAATTTGGCTATCACTATCTGTGCGGGGTGCTATGAAAAGGTGTGTGTGTTTCGGTGTTCTTGGTTGGAGTTATGCTCTTTGTCTGGCGTTGTTATCTGTTGCTAATGCGGATGTTGTACAAAATTCCGCTCAGCTTGCGCCGGGAGGCGGGCGAATGACGGAGTCGGGGACGTATACGCATGCGGTGGTTGGCGGCGCGGCCGGCGGGGTGGTGAGTGTATCCGGTTCGCAGGTTCATCAGTCCGGTTTTTTTGGCGGCGCGGTGATTCGTCCGGATGCCGTGAATGCGCTCGGCGTGCCCGTGGAAATTTCCAGTGATAATGACGGGGATCAGCTTTCGGATTTGGACGAGCTGACGGGGACGGCGTTTGGCGGGTATGCGGCGACAGATCCGAACGCGGCCGATACGGATGGCGATGGCATGGCGGACGGGGATGAAGCGTCTGCCGGGTTTGATCCGATGGATTCGAATCACCGGCCGGCCATCACGCTGATACCGCAGGGGCAGGAGGGGCTTTTCACCGTGGAATGGGTCGGGCGCGGCGGCGGGACGACCAATCAGATCGTTTGGAGTCGGAGCCTGGAGGTGTCCACGTTCACCAATGTGCTGGTGAGTACGAATCTGACGGCGGGCGCGGCTCCCTGGTTCAAGACGGTTTCGCAGGTATCGGGCTATCTGGGCACGGACGACCTTCGGTATTTCAGACTTATCATTAAATAGGCAACTAATAATCAGAACGGAAAAGGAGCGGGAAAGATGAAACAGGCGAGTGTGATGGGTGTATTGCTGGCCGGCCTGGTGGCCGTTGGCGCGGCGTGGGCGGCGGTTCCGCAGCAAATGACGTTTCAGGGGCGCTTGACGGATGGGGATACGCTGGTGTCGGGGGCCGGACTGCCTCTGACGCTGAGTTTGTATGACGGCGCGGCGTCCGGCGCGAACCTGCTCTATCGCGAGGTGGATGCCGTGAATGTGGTGGATGGATTGTACAGCACGGTCATCGGCGATAATCCGGAAAGCGGTGCTGCAGCGCACACCGTGCTGGCGGATGCGCTGGAAGCCGGCGGCGCTTCCACCTGGCTGGGTATTGCACTCAATGGCGGAGCGGAGTTCAGTCCCCGCATTCAGATTTTATCGGCCCCGTTTGCGATGCAGGCGAACGAGCGCGATCCGGCGTTTTCCGGCAGCGCGGCCTCGGCCATCACGGAACAGCAGATCACGGAATGGTCCACGGCGTTCAGTTGGGGAAATCATGCCGCAGAGGGATACATCACCGATGCGAGCGGCGCGGCGGGTTGTCTTTCGACGAACGGCGGCGCCATGGCCGGTTCGATCAATATGAATAATCATGAGCTGGAAAACGCCATCATCATGCCGGCCGGTGATTTGACGATGGGCGCGTTCAATCAGGGCGCTCCGTAAGGCGGCCACGGGCGGCGGCTGTTTCCCGTCATATTTTTTCACCTCAAGCCACGGGCGGAATTTGTTATGAAGAACACATCAACGTTTTTTTGTGCGCTGGTCTTCCTGCTGGGGATCGGCGTGGGTTCGCGGAATCTGTATGCGCAGGCGCCTGCCTGGTGGGCGGCGCGCGGCATTTTGGATTCCGGCAGCCAGGCGGATGATTACCGCCCGGCCAATCAGGGGCAGGTGAAATTTCTCGCGCAGCAGGCCCTGGCCGAACTGGAGCCGCATGCCAATGAAGAAATCCGCCTGCTCGTGGAGGGCTTTTCCACGAATGAATTCAACGGCTCGCCCGTTAATCTGGGGCAGCTCAAAAATGCGGTGCGTCCGTTTTATGATCGTTTGATTGAGCTGGGCGCGTTGAGCGCCTACCCCTGGACGGAAAGCACGGCGGACGACGCGGATTATGCGATCGCGAATATCGGCCAGGTGAAGCAGGCGTTCAGTTTTGAGATTACCTATAATGAAGGGCCTTCGATGACTCTGCTGAGTCCGGCGGCCGGAACGACGGTGGCCGATGGCAGTTTTCTGATCACCTGGACGGCGCAGGATGTGGATGATGAGGCGAAAATAGCCCTTTATTACGACACCAATAATTCCGGCGCGGACGGCACGCTGATTGTGTCCAACCAGACCGAAGGTTCGGTGACGCAGTACGCTTGGAATTGCTCGGGCCGATCAGCGGGCAACTATTATATCTATGCCGTGATCCGTGATGAAACGAATGCCCCGGTGACGGTGTACAGTCCCGGCGCGGTGCAGGTGAATCACCCATCCGCCCCGACGGTCACACTCGCCGGCCCGGCCAATGGAATAACGACGAACGTACACAACTTCGTTTGGCTCTATGCCAATGCCTCCGATCCCGACGGCAACGTGAAGCAGGTGGATTTCTATGTGGACGGCAAACGGGTCGGCACCTGCCTGAACGCACGAAGCGGTGAACCCTACCGATGGAAATGGACCGGTCTGACAGCCGGCCCGCACACGTTTTATGCCCGCGCCGTGGATACCACCGGTTTGACCGGCACCTCCGCCTCGCGCACGCTGACCGGCCAGGCGCCCGCGCTGACGGCGCTGCTGACCGCAGAATCCGCTGGAAGATCGACCTCCTATGGCGGACACTCCAGATTCTGGCGCGACGGCGCCGCCGTTTATTACACGAACACCCCGAATGGACGCGGCTTCAACGTGCTGGCCTACGATATGGCCCTGGGCGCGCGCATTGACCGGGGGCAGCACTTCGACACGTATATGTCGCGAGGTTCCGGTGCCCAACACACCAACATGATCAATTACATTAGCAGCCTGACCAACGGTACGCTGGTGATGGTCTCCGTCTGCGATGAGGCTGGCCTCACCTACTACCAGGGCGAATGCGCCAGCGGCGGTTTCGAGGGATTCAATGACAATGTGGTGATGCACAACGCCTGGGCGTCCAACGTGGTCAACATACTGAAATCGCTGGGCAGCCTTCAAATCACCAATTACGCCTACAATGATTCGTTCTGCATGATCGCCATTAAGGGGCAGGGGCTTCTGGCGGAGAAGCTGAGCGCGAGCAGTCAGATCATCACCTGCGCGGTCAGCCGGACCATTGGCTCAACGAGTATGACGTTCGATTATCGTGATAAAATGACGTATTGTGACTACTGGTCGTGCAGCGCAACCTACCACAATCCGGCCACGCCCGGCGCCACCTGCCATCCCGGCACGGATACCGTCTGCGCCTATGTCACCGAAAAACACAAAAGCACACTGGCCTTCAACAGTCCCCGCAAATTTCTGGCCGACGGCATGAGATTCTGGGCGCGCATTGATGGTGAAACCTACGAACACATGAATGTCACCGTGAACAGTACCACCGCACGCTGGGAAGACGGAGCCAATCCGCTGCCCGGATTTGACATCTGGCAGACGCTTATGCTGGACGCCGACTATCAGCTCCTGCCGGGTGCCAATTCCATGGTTGTAAAAACGGATCACTTCCCGGCCTGCAATTCCAATGACGACAGCGTCCACTTTGATGATGATGGAAACGGACGCGGCACCTTCACCTTCTACACCACGGACGGAGATGATGACGACGACGGTTTGCCCACGTCCTGGGA
>CAZISY010000107.1:0-10006 GCA_964542025.1 uncultured Verrucomicrobiota bacterium | reverse complement strand
GACCAGACGTTCACCATCAATTCGAGTTCTATGACCGGCTTTAAACTGTATGCCTCCAGCATGCAGGGAGGAGATGCGGCCCAGCCGTATTTTGACGGCATGATGGTCAACTCCATTCCCGAACCGGTATCCGGGGTTCTGATTGGGTGCGGCATCGGCGTCATTTATGCCATTCGCAGACTATTCCGAAAATAGACGGTTTTTTATGTGGCTTCATCAAAGAGGGCGGCGTTGAGCCGCCCTCTTTTTGTGCCGCTGGATCGCCGTCTCCAAGGCACGGATTGACTTCCCGATGGGCAGCCGGTACCCTGTGCGTGATTCTGTTGTAGTGGGCGATGATCACATGGAGAACGCATGGAAAACGCACAGCTTGCGGCTTTGGTACGGATCAGCGCGGATTTGGTGGGGACGCTGGATGAGAAGGAAGTCATTCAGAAGATGGTGATTGAAGCAGCGAAGATGCTTGAGGCGGAAGCCTGTTCGTTAATACTGCTGGACGATGCCACGGATGAATGTTTTTTTTACAGTGCCAGCAATGCCACCCATGAACTGCTTCAAATTCACTTCAATCGGGAGCTGGGGATTGTCGGCAAGGTGCTTTCTTCGGGGAAGCCGGTACTCGTCGCCGATGCAGCCAGCGACCCGTATCATTATGCGGGCGTGGATCAGCGGACCGGCATGAAAACCCAGTCGCTTTTGGCGGTGCCCCTGACGGTGAAGGGGCGGATCATCGGGGTGGTGGAGGCGGTCAACAAGCGGAGGGCGCCCTCGTTTACCCCGAACGATCAATCGCTCCTCGAACTTTTTGCCAATTTTGCCGCTGTGGCCATTCACAATGCACGGACGTTCGGCCTTTGCCGCAATGAGGCGGCGGCTTTTCAGGCGGCGGCGGGGCGCCCGGATATTTGGCTGGGCGAAAGTCCGGTCATGAAACGCATCTGGAACGTGGTGGAAAAAGTGGCAAAGACGTCTTCCACGGTGCTCATTTCCGGCGAAAGCGGTTGCGGCAAGGAAGTGGTGGCCGATGCGATTCATCGTGCCGGCGACCGCCACGATCGGCCGTACATCTGCGTGAATTGCGCGGCACTGGAGCCGAACCTGCTGGCCAGTGAGTTGTTTGGGCACGAAAAAGGGGCCTATACCGGCGCGCAGACTCAACGGGTGGGACGGTTCGAACTGGCCAAAAACGGCACCATCTTTTTAGACGAGATCGGAGATGCGGAATGGAGTGTACAGGCGCGCCTGCTGCGGGTGCTGGAGAGTCGGCGGTTTGAGCGGCTGGGCAGTTCGGAGAGTCGGGTGACGGATGCGCGCGTGATAGCCGCCACAAATGTGAACCTGGAAGAGGCGGTGCGGGAAAAGCGTTTTCGGGAGGATTTATTTCATCGGCTCAATGTGGTGTCCATCGCGGTGCCTTCGCTGCGTGACCACATAGAAGATGTGCCGGGCCTGCTGGCTTTTTTTGCGGAGCGCTATGCGCGCGAGATGAAGTCCCGTCCGATTCGCTTTACGGAGGACGCCGTAAAGCGGCTGATGGCCTATCATTGGCCGGGCAACATCCGGGAAATCCGGAATATGGTGGAACGCTGTGCCGTCCTGGCGGATGGTGCGGCGATCAGCGAAGCGGAGCTGATTGCCTGTTTTTCGCTGGAGCCCCGGTCCGCAAAATCGGGATCGCTTTCGCTGCCGGAGCAGGGGACGCTGTGGGATCGGGAGAAGGTGGCCATTGAGCAGGCGCTGGAGGCCGCATCCGGAAACCAAAGCGAAGCAGCGCGCCGCCTGGGTATTGAGCTGCATCGGCTGCGCTACCGGATGAAGAAGTTTAATATCGCCAAGTAAGGCGGGCATAAAAAACGGGCGCTCTTTCGAGCGCCCGCCATCCCCCCTGGACCCCCCATCCGCCGGGTCCAACCCCTCTCTTCAGCCCTCATGCCATCTGTCCACTGATGCCTCATCCTTGAAAAGAACCTGTTTCCGAGACAATCTTATTGCATGAGGTGTGCCAACTCGAAGAGCGCCTGGTTCTCCGCGTGAAAAGGCCGGTAATCAGGCGTATTTATTGATTGGGAGGGTGTAAAAAGCCGGGCTGACTGGCGGACGTGACGGGGCCATTTGCTAAAAGTGTTAAACCGTTTGAGAATAGTCGCCGGTTGGGTTTCATTCTAAAAAAACAGCGGGAAATCTGTTGCATCCATGAGGAAAGCAAGCTAGTTTACGCCACCCATTTGGAAAAATCAGGAGAGGACAAGGAAAGGTTGATATGAGCTTAAAAGAACATCGTAATAAAAATCTGCGCCGCCCGACCAAGAGCAATGTGGACCGTAAACGCCGTGAAAAAGTGCAGCGCAAGCGGCTGATTACGCTGGGCATGGCGGAAGCCTGCGTGGCCAAGCTGAATGCGGAGGATGTCCGTACGCTGCTTCGTCATCCTCTCAAGGTGAAGGCCAACGCGGCTACCTGCACCTGTTCATGCTGAAAACCGTTTATTTTGGAGCGGCCGGAATTTTCCGGCCGCTTTTTTTTTGCCAGAAAGAGATTCTAAAACGGGGTTCTCGGGATCATACTTCGTGCGGTTGGAGAGGTGGCATGAATGGCAACGGAATCATTCGCGGAATCGGGCGGTTTACTTTACTGATTCTGTGCGGATTGGTTTTTGCGTGCGGTAATGAAGGGAGGCCTGCCATGACCGGAACGTCTGCAAAGGGAACCGATGACACCGCGAAAAAAGTGATGCACGCGACGCTGGCCGGCGCGTGGTATTCTTCGGATGCCCAAAAATTACGCCGTGAGCTGGAAGGTTATTTAGGGGATGTTCACGAGGCCTCCTATTCCAATGTATGTGCGATCATTCAGCCGCATGCGGGGTACGCCTACTCGGGGCCGACCGCTGCCTGCGGAATGAAGGAAGTGGCCGGCGGCCGGTACCGCCGGGTGGTGGTGGTGGGGCCGTCGCACCGGGTGAGCATGCCGAATCAGGTCAGTGTGGCCGATGCCACGCATTACGCGACGCCGCTGGGCGAAATTCCGATGGATACGGCCATGATCAGGAAGCTGCGGCAGTATCCGTTTGTGCGTTATGTGCCGATGGCGCATGAAAGTGAAAACAGTGTGGAATTGCAGATTCCTTTTTTGCAGGTGGTGTTGAGCGATTTCGAGCTGGTGATTATGGTGGTCGGCCAGCTGGATGAAAAAGGGGCGCGCGACGTGGGTAATGCCCTGCTGGAAACCATCGATGAAGAAACCCTGGTGGTGTTCAGCGGCGACTTCACGCATTATGGTCCCCGGTTTGATTACATCCCTTTTCGTGATCGGCTTCCGGAGCGGCTGAAAGAACTGGACATGGGGGCCTTTCAGCAGATGAAGGAAAAGGATCTGCCCGGCTGGAACCGTTATCTGGATGAAACAGGCGCCACGATTTGCGGACGTTGCGCATTCGGAGTTTTGCTGTCCATGCTTTCCGAAGACCAGTCCGTACATCTGCTGCAGTACGCAACATCGGGTGCGCAGACCGGCGATTGGCAGAATTCCGTAAGCTACATTTCCGCCGTGGTGACCGGCCCGTGGAAGCTGAGAAAGGAGCCCGAGGATATGACGAGCGAACAGAAGCCGGCGATATTCAGCGAGGATGAAAAAAAGGCCATGCTGAAGCTGGCGCGCGGTACATTGGAAGCCTATCTGAAGTCGAAGCAGAAACCGACGCCGGAAGAGTTGGGCGTAGCGATAACCCCGGCAATGAGGCAGGTGATGGGCGTTTTCGTCACGTTGACCAAACAGGGCGAACTGCGCGGGTGTATCGGAGAAATTCTGCCGCGGCGTCCGTTGTTTCAGGGTGTGATGGAGCGTGTGTTGAGTGCAGCGCTGGAAGATCCGCGTTTTCCGCCGGTGCGGGGCAGTGAGCTGGACGGGCTGGAAATAGAAATATCCGCGCTGACGCCGCCGGTTCCGGTGGCTTCCTATGAAGACATTGTGATTGGTCGGCACGGCGTGATTTTGCAGAAGGGATACGCCTCTGCCGTATTTCTTCCACAGGTGGCACCGGAACAGGGATGGGATCTGGCGACTACGCTGTCTCATCTTTCCATGAAGGCGGGGCTTCCACCGGATGCCTGGAAACGCGGGTGTGAATATCAGGTGTTCGAGGCGAATGTGTTCAACGAGGCCCAGTTTAATCACCATTAATTTCTCCGCCTGACAGTTTGAACGTTTCCCTGGATCAGGGACGTGGTGTAGCTGTGCGCGGGGTGGGACATATTGTTCGGGAAGGATACAGGTATATATGATGACGCGGTGTTGGTCGCTGGGGGTGCTGTTGTTTGCGGCAGCGGTTTGTGCGGGCGAGGGGTCCGAAGTGATCCGCCTGCGGAGCGGGGCGCTGGATACGCGCATTCCGGCAAAATCGGGAGCGCAGACGATAACCGCTGCGCCTGGTGCTTTTGCGGATGAAGCCGCCTTGGGGGCGCTCACCCACACGGAACAGGACGGACACATCAGCGTACTGGTTCAGTATGCCCGCCCCATCACGTCCTCTGATCGACAGGCGCTTGCCGGCCTCGGCGCTGCGGCCATGCACTATGTGCCCGATCAGGCGTTGCTGCTGCTGGTTCGTCCGGCGGCATTGGATCGGCTGCGCGCGTTGGATGGTGTGTGCTGGGTGGGGGCCTACACCGCCGGAATGAAAACCGACCCGGCTTTGAAAGAAGCGCCGAAGGCGGCTTCTAATGACAGGGAGGGCGAACCCGGGAGTCCCGAGTGGGCGGACGTGGTGATTTCGGTGTTTCGTCCGGGCTACACGGCGGTGATTTCCAATCAGGTGGAATCGCTGGGCGGCACGGTGGTTGATTCGGGATCCGGAAAACGCTGGGGGACGGTGCGCGCGCGGGTGGAGGCTTCCTGCCTTGAAACGCTGGCTGCTTATTCGGAAGTGGAATGGATAGAGCCGTACAGGCAGCCGGAATGGCATAACAATGTGGCCGTCAATGATACCCTGATGAATGTTCGGACCGTGTGGACTAATTATGGATTGACCGGAGCCGGGCAAGTGGTGGGCATTGGCGATTCGGGGTTGGATACAGGGAATACGAACACGATTCATCCGGACTTCCTTCATCGGATTCGCGCCGCATTCGGGTTGGTCAGCGCGGTGGATTGGAGCGATCACAACGGACACGGCACCCATACGACCGGTTCCATTCTGGGCAACGGCGAGGCGTGCAGCAATGGCCTTTATCGCGGGGTGGCGTACGAAGCGGAGGTCGTCTTTCAGGCAATAGGCGACACCAACGGATCATCGGCCGTATATTCCCCTTCGCCGCTCACACGGCTGTTCATACAGGCGTATTCCAATGATGCCCGAATCCATTCCGACAGCTGGGGCAGCAATGCCGAGGGCGCCTATGACTCCTCGTCCCGCTATGTGGACGAATTTATGTGGGATTACGATGACATGCTGATTCTCTTTTCAGCGGGCAATGCGGGACGGGACACCAATAGTACGGGCGTGATTGAGTGGGGGTCCATGGGATCTCCGGCTACGGCGAAAAACTGTTTATCCGTCGGCGCGGCGGAATCACTGCGTGCGTCAGGCTCCGGAGGGTATTCCGATAAAATCTGGGGAACGGGTTCCTGGCTGCCGAAGTATCCGGCCGATCCCATTCGGTCGGATTTGATTTCCACGCCGTGGGATGGAACAAATCGCGGCATGGCGGCGTTTTCCAGTCGCGGTCCGTGTGATGACCAGCGCATCAAGCCGGACGTGGTGGCTCCCGGAACGGATATCATTTCATGCCGGTCGCATGTGCCGGGCGCAGGTACGCTTTGGGGCACCGGCACCGGCGTGCTGGCCAACAGCGCGAGCAACGATTACTGCTTTTCGGGCGGGACGAGTATGGCGACGCCGCTGACGGCGGGGGCGGCCGCGCTGGTTCGGCAGTATGTGGAAGAAACGCGGAGCATAACGAATCCGAGCGCGGCACTGCTCAAGGCTTTGTTGATTGGCGGCGCCCGTTCGATGGATCCGGGGCAGTATGGCACCAATGAGTACCGGGAGATTTCGGGTGCTCCGAACATTGTGGAAGGCTGGGGGCATGTGAATCTCGGCAGTTCTATTTTTCCCGAAGAGGACCGGCAAAATCTGTTGGCGGATCGGCATACCGTGCATACGGGCGAAACAAACAGCTATGCAATCATCCTGACCAACGAAAGTCCGGTGACGGTTACGCTGGTTTGGAGCGACTATCCGGCAGCGGCGGCTTCGGCTCTGCAATTGGTGAACGATTTGGATGTGCGGCTGATTGATCCGGACGGCGCGGTAACGTATCCCAACGGGCTGGGCGGGGCAGATCACACCAATAATGTGGAGCGTATTTCACTGAGCGCCGGAAAAGCCGGAACGAACCGCATTGAAGTGAGCGGCTTCAATGTGCCGGAAGGACCGCAGTCATACGCCCTGGTGATTCAGGCGGCCGGATCCGCGCAGACGGACATGCGTATTTTCGGTTTTTGTGTAAAGCCGGTTTCGCCTTATCAGGATGCGCCGATCACGCTGCGGGCGTTGGTTTCGAGCAATGCCCTTGGCCTGGCGGCGGTTGTGGCAGCGTGGCAGGTGAACAGCAATGGATGGCATTACTGCACGATGACACCGCAGGGCGGGGATGACTGGGGCTGCATCTATCAGGCGGAGCTTCCTTCCTTTGAAGGCGGCGATATTCTTGAGTGCTGCATGTATGCCATGTCCTATGACATGACTTTTCTATTCACACAAACCAACCGGCTTCCGATTTCCTCCACGGAGCTGTTCGTGACGTCTTCCGGCACGGCGCAATGGCCCTACAATACCTGGGAATCCGCCTTTGACAGCATTCAGGACGCGCTGGATTTTGCGCAGGACGGATTCACGATCACCGTGACCAACGGGATCTATCGCGAGGGGCTGATCTCCCTCGAAAAAGCCGTTACGCTGCGCAGCCTGAATGGTGCGGCCAACACGATCATGGACGGTTTGTATGAAGGGCGCTGCCTGTCGATTCTGGATCCGGATGCGCAGGTGGATGGGTTCACCCTGTATCGGGGATACACGCTGGATGGCGGCGGCGTCTACATGACCGGCGGAACGCTCTCTTCCTCCGTGGTGCAATCCTGCGTGTCGGAGCGTTACGGAGGCGGCGTTCTGATTGAAGGCGGACGCATCACCGACACGGTTATCAAGCAGTGTTCATCCGGTCGGCACGGCGGAGGCATGCTGACCCGGGGCGGGCTGGTGGAGCATTCGCTTTTTTACGACAATGACTCGGTCAACGACGGAGGCGGCATGGAGTTCTGGGGCGGCATGATCAGTAACTGCACCGTGGCGTTCAATCATGCCGATGGATATGGCGGGGGCATAGACGTGGGCGACATCGGGATTGTGTACAACACCATCATCGTGTCCAATTCGGCAACCGTCGCCGGACAGAACTGGTATGAATGGGTGGAGAAGGATTTTCGCTTTTGCTGTGCTTCGCCGAATCCCGGGGAGCCGGGTGGAATCGATGTTGATCCGCTTTTTGTGAATAGCTCGACACGCAATCTGCACCTGAAGAGCACCCTTGGTCATTATCTTTCCGCAGGCGGGTGGAGCAGCGACTCGCTGACCAGCCCCTGCATTGACCTGGGCGGTCCGGCGTCCGACTATTCCCGCGAACCCGTTCCGAATGGAGATCGCATCAATATAGGCGCCTACGGCGGAACTCCGCAGGCCTCCAAGGGTGATACCAATACCTATAAATATATCGTCGATTCCTTTAATGGCGGCGTCGACCCGCAACCCGGCGTGTATACAAATAATCGCGGCGCCGAAATCACCTGCGCGGTGACGAGTCCGGTCATCAGCGGAGTCACTTCACAGTACATTCATGAGGGCTGGACGCTTTCCGGGTTGAGCGATGTCGAAGGTTTTACAGCCGGCACCGGCACCGTCGTAACCTTCGCGCTGACCAACAGCGGATTGCTGACCTGGAGCCGCCACACCAACCTGTACGCATCCATTCGCGCCGGAGAACACGGGTCCCTTTCGGGCACCACCGGCGGCTGGTTTTCCCTGAATGAAACCGTGACGGTTGTTGCCGTATCCGACGTGTTTTACGGATTCAGCGGATGGACCGGCACGCTGACGGCGGTGACCAATCCATTGAATGTGACGATGACGTCCGCCCACGACATTTGGGCCGGTTTCTCCGCGCTTCGCACCTCCAACGGCGTGCCGCAGTGGTGGCTCGCGAACTATGGATGGACCGGCGATTTCGAGGCGGCCGCCGCCGCCGACCCGGATCAGGACGGCGCTTCTTCCGGGCAGGAATATGTGGCGGGCACCAACCCGACCAACACGCTGTCTGTGCTGGCGCTGCATACGTCCGGCGGAATCGGCTCGCCGGTCGTGCTGGCCTGGCAGGCCTGTGCGGACCGAACCTATACGGTGCAATGGTCCACCAATCTCCCGGGCGGCATCACCAATCGGCTCTTCAGCATCTACACCGCAGTTCCCGTGCCGATGGTGATCGAAGATTCCGTCCACACCAATGAGCAAAGCCTGTATTACCGCATCAGGGCCGCCTGCGATCAGTAATCCGCTGTACTGAAAAACCGTGATGATCACGGCGAAAAATCCGCTTGCATTCCGATATACACGCGCATATATATCGGCGCATGAATATCAAAATCAAAGTGACGCTGGTGAACCCGGATCAGGAAGAGTTCATGGGAATCGGGCTGGTGTGGCTGCTTCAGGGGATTGATCAAACGAAATCCATCCGTCAGGCGGCCGTCCAAATGGAACTCTCGTATGTCAAGGCGCTGCACATGCTGAACCGGCTGGAGGAAAACCTCGGCGAAGCCGTGCTGCTTCGTCTGCGCGGAGGCAACGCACGGGGCGGCGCGGATCTGACTGATTTCGGGCGTCGTTTTCTTCGCGACTACGACGCCATGCAGCAGCGCATCAAGGCGTATGCAGTCAAAGAGTATGAGCGATTTAACAAGCGAAAGGGATGAGCGTGAAAAAGAAAACTGTATGGATGGGCGGGGTTCTGTTCCTGGTGGCGGTATTCGCGGCGCGGGGCGGCGACGAGGTGTTTTCTCTGGGCGACCTGGTCATTCGGGATACGGGCGATACGGCGCTGCGTACGCCTTCGGTTTCCGTGGTGACCGAGCAATCCATTCGCGATGCGGGCGCTCAGACGGTGGATCAGGCGCTGTATCTGGTTCCCGGTGTCACACTGCAGAGCGGCGGCAAAAATTCGCGGCACATCAGCATTCGGGGATTTGAGGAAAGCGAACTGAAGGTGCTGGTGGACGGCATTCCAGCCAATGAAACGTATTTCCGCACGATAGATCTTTCTCAGATTCCGGCGGCCGCGGTGTCCGAGATAATCGTTATTCGCGGGCTCCCTTCGGTGCTTTACGGGGCGAACAGCATGGGCGGCGTGGTCAACATCGTCACCAAAAAGGGCGGCGAAAAACCGTCGGCGTCCGGCGAAGTGCTTGTATCCGACTACTCTACGCTGCACGCGGCGCTCGGCGGAGGCTTTCAGGAAAGCAACATCAACGTGCATGTCACTTATGCCTATCAGACCAGTGATGGGTTTCCGTGCTCCAGCGATTTGGATGCCGACGATCCGTATGTGGGCGTGAAATCCAAATATCATGAAAACGGCGGGCTGCGCGAAAACAGTGATTACCGCAAACAGGCGCTGACGGGAAAAGTGGGTTACGACACGGAGCCCTCCAAACTGTATCTTTCGTTTGATTGGCACGACAACGTGATGGGTGTGCCGGTGGAATACAATCGGTACTGGCGCTTCACGGAATGGAATCAGGGGCAGCTCAATCTGGTGGGCGAACAGCAGTGCGGCCCGGTGATGGTCAAGGCCCGGGGATTCTACTTTATGCACGATGATACCCTGGAGGATGACGCTGAAAAAACAGTGGCGTATGGCGGGAAGAGCTGGTTCGACAAGAGCGCCTATGACGATTACAG
>CAZISY010000106.1:0-10060 GCA_964542025.1 uncultured Verrucomicrobiota bacterium | reverse complement strand
TCCAATCGTTGGAAGAATCGAAAGACGTTTTTCCAACCGTTGGAAGAATCGAAAGGCGTTTTTCCAATCGTTGGAAACGTCGGGGTTAGGGGGCGATGGGGGTTTCGTCGAATGGGCTTTTGGGGGTGACGGGGACGTCGCCGGAGGTCATGGTGTGGACGACGGGCTGGCTGGGCAGGTCGCGAAAGACGGAGATCAGGCGGTTGCGTTTTCGGGTGATGGGTTCGGTGATGTGCAGGGTGCGGAGGGTGACGCCGGATTCGGTTTTGATGACGGCATCGTATTCCTGCAGGTCAGGCGGACAGGGTACGGTGGCGGCCTGGAGCCAGTGGGGGAGCGTTTCCCAGCGGCGCGTGTCGGGGTGTTCCATGAGGCCGATGAAGATGAGGCGGACGAGGGCGGCAATGGCGTCCTGGTCGTTATGCTCAAAAGCCTGGGCGACGCCTTCTTTCATAGCCAGGCGCGCGGCGGTTTTGGCGGCTTTGCGGAGGGCTTCCAATTCCGCGGTGCGGTAGGCCAGGTCGTACACGTCGCAGAGCAGGAAGGTTTGGCCGAGGTATTCGCCTTTGCAATAGATTTCGGCATACTGCGCGGGCGGATAGTGATTCATGCCGTTGAGCAGTTCTTCGCCGGAGGGGGATTTGCCCAGCAGCGCGAAGCAGGTCAGGGTGGCCGAATAGTGATTGGTGGCTGTATGGAGCGGCGGAATGACTTTCAGAACGGGTTGAGGCCGTACGGGGATGGCGTTGGTGAGTGAGGCGTCGGGGGCATTGGTGGAGGGGACCGGCGTGGGTTGGGGGGCGGGCGGTGTGTTGGTGACCGGTACCGTGGACATGAAGCCGCGGGGGTCTATGGCGAGCCCGCTCAGCAGCTCGGCGGCGGTGCGGTATTGGAGTGCGGCGTTGGACGTATCGTCCACCATGAGCAGCGCGGTGCCGGCGACGTAGCGGGAAAAGGCGTCGTCCGGATAATTGCCGCGCACGTTGGGATCCTGCACGAGGATGATGCGGCGGGCTTCGACGGCGGCGCTTTCCCAGTCGGCGAGGGCAAAATGGTTGAGCGCGGTGAGGTCGTGCAGCATGGCGCGTTCAAAGGGTACGCCGATGAATGATTGGACGTTATCGTTGACCACCATGCTGGCGGCGCCTTTGGATACGCTGTAGGTTTCGAGATCTTTCAGCAGGTCGGAGGCGCGGATGAAATCATCGGAGCTTTCTTTGTACTTGCCGGCCGATTGCCGGATGGTGCCCCGTTCCATGCGCCAGAGTACTTCGTTGAGTGAATCCTCCTGGGCGCGATCAATCTCCGTTTCGGCCTGGGCGTAATTGCCCTTGTAGTATTCGTACCGTGCGGATTCGATGGCGGGCGTGGAGCAGGCGGTAAGCAGCGCGCCGGACAGGAGGAAAACTCCTGTCCGGCAAAGAACGACTGCAAATCGGCTCCTGCGCTCAGGCATGGATTACCATCCGATGAGCGGCTGCCGTGCGGCACGCGCGAATTCTTCTTCGGTGGTCCATACGATCAGGCCGGAGGTGAGATCGTTGATCTCGATGGTCAGTTTGTAATACTTCTGTTCCGTTTTGGAAACGCGGACCTGCTTCATGGTCTTCTGCGTCATTTCGGTGAGGGATCCGGTGATCATGTATTTGGCGCCGAGCTGCTGGCCAATGGCGGCCTGCGTGGCGGCGGTGGCATTGGCGGCCTGATACCCCTGTTCTTTGAGCAGATCATCGCGGCGGGAGGCGTTGACGAACTGCACTTTGCCGCTTTGAATCAGCATGGTGCGCATGCGGTCGGTCAGATTCTTCGTATCCACATACTCGCTGGTTCGATTTTCGACGCCGGCATCCACCAGGATCGGGGCTTCCGCCTGGTTGTTCAGCCAGGGGCTTCCAAGGATTTGGTTGACGACGCTCTGCGTGATGTTGCGCATGTCGGTGGCGTCGTAATCGGCGCGGTAATGGCCCATCTCGTCAACGTTCACGTCGGTCGTTTTTGCGCGGAACATGGCGCACCCCGAGGAAAAAGCCATTATGCCTGCGGCTCCCAGTACAAGAATGAATCTGCTCATTGAAGACATAGTTTATACTCCTTAGTTGCTGCCCTGACTACCGCGCGTAACATACCCGACAGCGTACGAACGATCAAGCAGGAAGTCGTTCGCCGAAACGCGCGGCGCGACAGCGGAGGAAATCGGGGATTGACGGTGGCGGGGAAAATCTGTCACACATGCCATGGTGATTCCAGTGCGCAGTTTGAGGCGTTCGGAGAAACATGTACGTTGTCCGCAAAATACATATACAGTGTCCGCAGTGTCTGAATGAAATGACCATTTCGTCGCGGGCGCAGGGAGAAGTCCGACGGTGTTCGGTATGCGGGTGCCGATTTGAGGTGCCGTATGACAATCCGGAAGCTCCTGAAGAAACGGTGGCGGCTTATCGGACGCGTTTAATGGCGCGGTGGGATACGGCGCTTCGGGTGTCGGGCTGGGTGAGTTTGGCGCTCGGTGTGGCGCTGATTCTGCCGGGCGTGGCCGATGCGGTACACCTTTGGATCCTGTTTCTTTTCAGCGCGCTGGCCGGTTTGGCGCTGATCGGTATTCAGCAATCGCTCCAGGGGACGATTCTTTCGGTGTGCAGCATTTTATTCTACAGCCTCCTGGTGGTGACCATTCCGGACAAATCTTTTTTAGAGCGCCGCCTGGTCATTCGGTCTGCGGCGAGTCGTGCGAAGGACGCATCGCCGACGGCTACACCCGCCGGGCGGGCAGCTGTTGTAACGCCGACGCCGAGGGTTTTGAGCCCGACGCCTGCGGCGGCAGCCGTGCCCGCGGCAGTGATCACGCCGGCGGCCGGTCCCGTTGCATCGGCGGCCGCAGCTCGTCCCGTCGCCGTGAAGTCGACGCCTGCGCCGGGTCCAAAGCCCGTCGCGGTGAATCGCGGCGCGGAGGTGCGGCCGGCTGAAATCGTGCAGAGCGGCCCGCCGACTCAGGGCTTTGTTTTGCAGGCCGATACGGATTGGGAGATGAACGAAGGTGGACAGTTCGTGCCGGATATGCCGTTTGTGCTGTATTCAGATTGTTATTCGCCGATGCCTTTTTCGCCGTTCGGCTGGATGGGAAATGTGATTTCCGCCACGCAGGATGACCGATGGAAACAGAATCCATGCCTCGGCGCAACGTGCATACGCGTGACGTACACCGACGCGGTGGCGTCGGTGGGATGTGCCTGGCACGCGCCGCTGAATAATCGGGGACAGAATCCGGCGAAGTTCGATTTATCGAAGGCGGGCTGCCTGACCCTGTGGGCGCGCGGCGAAGTGGGGGACGAAGTGGTGGAATTCAAGATTGGGGTTCCGACCATCGGGGCGAAGTTTCAGGATTCGGTTTGGGTGAGCAGCGGAAAGATTTCGCTGACGCCGGTCTGGACGCAGTACCGCATTGATCTTCGGGATTTGGATTTGTCGCACATCATCAATGGGTTTGTCTGGTCGGTGGACGGAGCGGAAAACGGCGTGACTTTTTACATGGATGAAATTCAGTACGAGGCGCTGAATCCGCTTTAGGCCGCGCCGGTTTTGGGGGGCGCATATTGCAGAATAGTCAGCGCGGCATCGCGGCTTTCGAGCGCGGCTTCCAGGTGGTGGCGGATGAAGGAGCCCAGGGCATCGCCGATTTGGCGAGTCTGGCGCGGCGTATGCCGGAATGCACGCACGGCCTGCGGCGAGCGGGTCTGCTGCCAGGCGAGCAGGCTGGCCAGCACATCCGGGGCGATGGATTCCGAGCCGGCTTTGTTCTGCTGTGCGCAGGCCGGGCAGAGCATGCCGCCCTGCGCATAGGAAAAGAAATGCGGCGGGCGCTGCGGATGAATGGCCGCGTGGCACCGGACGCACTCGCGGAATCCGGGATCGAACCCGAGATGCTGGAGCAGATTCAGCTCATACCAGAATAAAAGCGCCGGGCGAACGCCGCCGTCCTGCAGCCAGTCGAGATGCCTGTTCAGCAGAGCATAGAGGGCCGGTCCGCCTGCGCCGGTGGGGGCGGAACGGTAAATCAAATCCGTGTAGTAGGACGCCAGCGCCGTGGCGCGGTAATCCCTGCGCAGATAATTCCGGGTGTTGAGCGGGGTGCATTCCCGGGCGATGAACAAATCGCTCCGATCCCGCAGATAGAAGAGCAGCTCGCAGGTGTAGAAGAGATCGTACTGCCCGAGGAAGGAACTGCGCGGACGCAGGGATCCCTTGATCAGGGTATTGATTCGGCCATGATCCGGAGTGAGCCAGGAGACCACCCGCGAGGTGTTGGAAAACGGCCAGTAACGCAGCACGATGCCGTGAGTTTTGACGATCAAAGGGCGGCTCCGAAAATCGGTTTTAAAATCAGAACGATGGATACGCCGTAATAGATCAGCAGTGCGGAGATATCGTTGGAAGAGGTCACGAACGGGCCGGAGGCCACGGCCGGATCGATCTTGAGCCGGTTCAGCAGCAGCGGAACCACGGCGCCGAAAAAGACGGCGAACGTCATGGCGGAAAACATAGCCAGTCCGATGGTGAAGGCCAGGTAGGTTGGTGTGTGCGAGGCGGTGGCGAGCCCGTCGGCGCTGACCAGGAATCGGGCCCAGAGGGCAACCAGGAGCGCGCAGCAAAGGCCCATGAGCGCACCGGCCAGAATTTCGCGTCCGAAGAGGCGGAGGATGCTGCGTCCTTCAATCGTTCCGAGGGCTATGCTTCGGATCACGAGGGTGGAGGACTGTATGCCGGCGTTTCCGCCCATGGCCATCACGACGGGTACAAAAAAACTCAGGGCGATCACATGGCTGAAATCGGCGATAAAGTGCCGCAGAACGGAACTGGTGACGAAGCCGGTGGCCAGGGTGATCAGCAGCCAGGGGAGCCGCGCTTTGCAGGCCAGCCAGGGCGAGGTCTCGTAGAGTTCCTCGTCGTTGGATCCGGCCAGGCGGAAGATATCTTCGTTGGCTTCCTCTTCGATCACATCCATCACATCATCCACGGTGACGCGCCCAAGCAGTTTGCGGTTGGCATCCACCACGGCCAGCGCGGTCAGGTCGTATTTCGACATCAGCTTGGCCACTTCTTCCTGGTCCATATCCACCGTGGCAACGGCCAGATCGTGATGGCAGATTTCGCCGAGTGTTTTGGAGCGGTTGCGGGTTTTGATGAGTTCCCAGAGGCTGATGTTCCCCAGAAGAATGCCCTGTTCATCCACGATGAACGCGTTGTAGTAGGGCTCGTCCTCTTCTATGTAGGCGATGCGTTCAATGGCCTGGGCGACGGTGATATGCGCGGGCAGCTCAATGATGTCCGTGGTCATGATGCCGCCGGCGGTATCCTCGTCATACTGGAGCAGCTCGCGCACCTCGCCGGACTCTTCGCTCTCCATCAGGTTCAGCACCTTTTCGGAGCGGTCATCGGAAAGTTCGGAAAGCACGTCGGCGGCATCGTCGGGGGCCATTTCTTCAACGATTTCAGCGAGTTCATCATTGGAAAGGGAGTCCACGACGTCGCGTTCAACCGGCTCTTCCAGTTCGCTGAGTACGTCGGGTTTCAGGTGGTCGGGGAGCAGGTCGAACACTTTTTCGTAGAGTTCCGACGGCAGGGTATTGATGATCTCGGCGACGTCTTCGTACGGCAGGTCGTTCAACACCGCGGGGATCGCCGTCCACTGGCCGTTTTCCGCCAATTCGCGTACCTGTTCAATACGTTCTGCCCGTGAAACCATGAGACCTCTTTTCGTGACGGCATGCAGGGCCCCGCTCCCGGTCGGGACACCTGATGGAAAACGCGGCGGATTGTACGCGGGGTTTGCAGTCACGCCAAGCGCCGTTTCAAAAAAACCGCCTGCGATTCCGCCGAGAAAGGAACTGGAATTTCCCGGCGGTTTCTGGTTTGCTCGGCTCCCGGAATGAGGCGGCGACAAAGGTCGGCGTCCGTTGGTTTGGAGGAACGGTTTATGGGCACGCCAATGCGGGAAGAAGATTTGATTCGGATGAACAAGGTGATTCGGCATCGCCTTCGCAATTCGGCGTCGGGCCTGAAAGCCTCCATCACTTTTCTCTCGAAGGAATTGGCCGGTCGCCTGAACGCCCGCGAGTTGGAATATTTCCCTCTGATTCAACAGGAATGCGATGCCATCACGGCGGTGACCAACCGGATGCAGCTGCTCTTCGAACCCGTACGCCCTTCGCCGGCTTTTCCGCTGGACGAAATCATCGAGACGGCCGTGCAGTCCGTGCGCGGCGAATTTCCCACGACGGCCTTTCTGCGGGAAGGCGCCCCGGCGGATAAATGGCTCGCGCCGCAGAGAGACGTATTTCTGATTCCGCTGAGCGAACTGCTGCGCAACGCTGCGGAAGCCGCGCCCGGCCGCGAAGTGGGTATCCGCCTGACGGACGACGACACACAATGCGTCATCCGCGTGACGGATTCGGGCCCCGGCTTTACGGCGCCGGAAGATCCGTTTCTGCCCTTTTTCACCACGAAAACGCGGCACCTCGGCGTTGGCCTCTGCATTGCGCGCAACTACGCGGAATATCTCGGCGGGTCGATCACCTGCGCCCGGGAAGCAGAGCAAACCGTTGTCACGCTGACCTTCCCGGCCTGCCCGAATCTCTCCACGGCTTCGAACGGCTGAAAGACCCTCGGCAGTTCAGTGTTTATTCCTGCCGGGTTTTTGAAAAGTAACCGTCAGAAAACGGCATAATCATTACTCCCCTTGCTCCAGCTGGAGGCGGATCAGTCCTTTTTCACGGGCGATTTCTGCGGCCAGCTCCTCTGCCGTTGGGAGATAGAGCTTATATTTCGTCGCAAATATCTGCTCATTTCCCTTGAGGATGGAGTAGCGGGCAATGTCGCGATCTGTTTCGGAACAAAGCACAATACCGACGGTCGGATTGTCATCCTCACACCTGATGGTTTCATCGTACATACGCACATACATATCCATCTGCCCCACATCCTGGTGAGTGATGCGCTCTGTTTTCAGATCGATCAGCACGAAGCATTTAAGAATGTAGTTATAGAACACCAGATCAATGAAATAATCGCGCACCTCGGTACGGATAAGTTTTTGCCGCTCGACGAACGCAAAGCCTTTGCCCAGCTCCAGCAGGAAATGATGAAGGTTATCGATGATGGCGGCTTCGATTTTTGATTCGGTCAAACTGGTCTCCATCGGCAGATTAAGAAACTCCAGCACCGCCGGGTTTTTAATGAACTCCAGCTTATCCTTCTGAAACGGCGCGGTCTTTTCCTCCATCTCCCGGACAACCGGCTCCTTGACCTGCGAAGCCAGCAGGCGCTGGTAATATTGCGTGGAAATATTTCGGTCCAATGTGCGGGTTGACCAGGCATTAGCGGCTGTTTCCCGGATATAATATTCGCGTGCGGACGGATCAGAGACCCGCAACAGATGGCGAATATGCGTCCAACTCAGCCGGGTGAACAAAATACGGAGGACGTTGGGTTCCGATTCGGGATTCACTGCGTCCCGTTTTGGTTCCATGTTCTTATCCTTCTGTAATTCTGCATTCAGTGCATGCAGAATCGGTGCAGCGGCATTTTCGATGAATTCTGCACTCACCGAGTGCAGAATGTGATCCAGCGGAAAAGTCAGGTAGAATTTTCGGAACTCCCAAACATTTCGCTCCAAAAACCCCTTGCCGAATTCATCGGTCAACTCCCTGGCCAAAGTTGCAATAAGCTGTTGCCCATATTCCGCCCGTTTTTCGCCGCCTTGTTCCTCTTTGACAATTCTTCGCCCCAGCAGCCAAAACGCCTGCACCATCGCCGAGTTGATTGCGCTGTAAGCCTGCGCCCGGGCCTGCTCAATTATCTTTTTAACGTCCACGATCAATCCGTGCGGAATGGATTGACCCTTTTCCCCATCAACAGTTGATTTCATGGAATATTCCTTTGTGTGATCCACTTTGTTTTCAAAGTTCTCAATGGCGCACGGGGGGGCGCGAAGTCGTACGAATTTTTGCGGAATGCGGCGTAGAGGTACAGCAGGATGAAGGGGGTGACGGCGGTGGTGACCCAGGGGCAATCCGTCACGCCGATGATGAAGGCGGAGAACGGGCCGATGCGGTAGACGGCGTGCGCAATGAACAGCCCCGCCGCCGGCGCGCCCAACGCCCCCGCGCCCAGGCCCAGCGCGCCCCGGCGGGTGAGACGCCATCCCGTGGGATACTCAGTCTCCAGATCCCGGAGCGCTTTTGCCGTCTGCGGCCGCGCAATAATCCAGACGAACAGCGGGACTCCGATCAGCGGGAGAAAGAGCAGGTTTTGAAACAGCACCATGCCCGCCACATACGGGAACGGATAGAGGCGCAGGCCTTCACTGCCGAATCCGGCCCAGGCGGCATCCGCGAGCCCGCCCGGCAGTGCCGCCGCGAGAAACCGCCCGGCGAGTTGAACGGTGGAAACGGGCAGGCCGGGGCGCGGCGCGAGTCGGGACCACAGCAGGTGTGCGTGGAACGCAAAAAAGAACGAGCCGGCCGCACGAAAAGGCGACAGGGCTGTGGACATGCCCGTCAGCGAATCCGCCAGCAGTGAGGCCAGCAAAGCGCCCCAGGCGCCGGCGGGACCGAACAGGATGCCGCCGATCGGGATCAGCGGGCACCCGGGATTGAACGGCAGGTAGTAAGGCAGGGGCTGCGCGGAGAAGAAAAGAAGACGCGGAAGCAGCAGCACCGCCGTGAAAAGCAGAACCTGTATGATGCGGCGGGGCTGTACCCAGAGCGTAATCAGAAGTAGTCGGGGATCGTTGTCGATTCGGCTGCCCATCTCGGACTCCATTCGTTCGTATTTCGGTACGCTGTCCACGAAAAAATCGGAATTCTCCCCGGCCCTCCCGGACGGTCTATTTCCTCAAATCGCGCATGCGATTTTTTCTAAAGCGGGCGGGAAACAAACGATCACTCAGGCGCTGACGTGTGAAATACCAGCCCGTTCAGAGTCGGGTTGCGGGGCACCCTCTTTAGAGGATCAGCATACAATCGCCGTAACTGAAAAAGCGATACTTATTCCGGACCGCTTCCCGGTAGACCTCCAGCATAAATTCCTGACCGGCCAGCGCGCATACCATCATCAGCAGCGTGGATTTGGGAAGGTGAAAATTCGTCAGCATGACATCCACGAGTTTGAAGGAATAGGGCGGGCGAATGAACAGACCGGAGCGTCCCGTGCCCGCGTGGAATCCATCCGGCCGCGCCGCCGCCGTTTCCAGGGTGCGCACGGAGGTACTGCCCACCGCGACGATGCGTCCGCCGGCGGCCCGCGCGCGCGTCACAGCCAGCGCGGCCTCCTCCGTAATTTGGTAGCGCTCTTCATCCATCACATGATCTTCCACGCGTTCCGCCGAAACCGGACGGAACGTGCCGATGCCGACGTGCAGCGTCACCTCCGTACGTTCCACGCCCAGCGCGGCGAGGCGCGCGAAAAGTTCCGGCGTGAAGTGCAGTCCCGCTGTGGGTGCGGCAACGGCGCCCGGTTGCGAGGCGAAAATGGTTTGGTAGCGGGCGCGGTCCTCGGGCGTGTCCTGCTCCGCGGAATAATCGCGTGAAATGTACGGCGGCAGCGGGGCGATCCCGTCGGCTTCCAGCACCTCGAGAAACGGCTGCGCCGAAATCACGCGGACGACGGCCCGCCCGAGTTCGCCCTCTTCCAGAATTTCCACTTCCGCCCCGTGATGACCCAGCGCCACCCGCGCCCCTGGCTTTGGACGCCGGGATGCGCGCATCAGCACCTGCCAGACATTGGGCGCTGTTTCTTCCAGGAATAGAAATTCCACGCGGCCGCCCGACGGTTTGTGCCCGAAGATGCGCGCCGGGATTACGCGGGTATTGTTCAGGACGAGCAGGTCGTTCCGCCGCAGGTAGTCCGGCAGATCGCTCACGAGGCGGTGCTGCCAGGAGCGGGACGCGCGGTCCACCACCAGCATACGCGCCGCATCGCGCCGTTCGGCGGGATGCTGGGCGATGAGTTCCATCGGCAGCTCATAGGTAAAGTCGTCTGTTTTCAATCGTATATTCCCGGGGTG
>CAZISY010000105.1:0-10384 GCA_964542025.1 uncultured Verrucomicrobiota bacterium | reverse complement strand
GCGTGTCGTATGCGCATAGGCGTCATGCTCAGGACGATGGATGAGAAGCAGGGGATCGGGATTTACACCCAGAACCTGATGGATCATCTGTTGGCGCTTGATGAGCGCAATGAGTACGTGCTGTTTTACCGAAATCCTGCGTTTGCGGGGCGCTATGCGGATCGTCCGCGCGTGAAGGAACGGGTGGTCAGCGCGCCCAACAAATGGCTGTGGGATCAGGTGTGCATTCCGCGCGAGGCACGGCTGGAAAAGTGCGGGCTTATTTTTCACACAAAGTTCACGGTGCCGTTTTGTACGGGGCTTCCGACGGTGATGAGCATTCACGGGGCGAGCTGGTTTGTGCATCCGGAGCTGTACGATGACAAGATTGATCTGGCGTATATCCGGACGGTGATGCCGCTGTATTGCCGGAAAGCGACGGCGATCATCGCGAACTCGGAACTGACGCGGCAGG
Organism: uncultured Verrucomicrobiota bacterium; assembly: GCA_964542025.1. Taxonomy (GTDB): domain Bacteria; phylum Verrucomicrobiota; class Kiritimatiellia; order RZYC01; family RZYC01; genus JAQVYB01. The sequence continues at coordinate 9,930 of CAZISY010000105.1, read as the reverse complement.
ATTACATCCGCCTGTTTCATCTGCCGCCGGAAAAGGTGACGACGGCGCATCTCGGGCACAGTGAAAAGTACCGGGTGGTTACGGAGGCTTCGGCGCTGGAGAGCGTGCGCGAGAAGTACGGGCTGCCGGAGCGGTTCATTCTTTCGGTGGTGAAGTATGATCCGCGCAAGAATTTCCACAATTTGATTGCGGCGTTTCGGATACTGCGTGGGCGTGTTCCGTGCAAGCTGGTGGTGGCGGGGCGCGGCTGTGAGAAGTACCGTGAAGAATGCCGCATGGACGAGGATGGCATTGCGCGGGATGTGATTTTTACGGGGTGGGTGGAGCAGGATGATCTGCCGGCGATGTATTCGCTGGCGCGCTGCATGTTTTTTCCGTCGGTGTATGAGGAGTTCGGCATACCCACCTGCGAGGCGATGGCGTGCGGGTGTCCGCCGGTGGTATCCAATACCGGGGCACTGCCGGAAATTGCCGGCGAGGCTGGCTTGGTGGTGGACCCCTTCAATCCGGGGGAGATGGCCGGGGCGCTTGAAAAGCTGTACACCGATGATGCGCTGCGGGCGGAGTGTTCCGCGCGGTGCCTGGAACGTGCCAAACAATTTACCTGGGAAAACTGCGCCCGCCGTACGCTGGATGTGCTGAACCGGGTGCGATGAACGGAATGGAGAAGCTAGTATTATGGATATCGAACAGCAATTGAACAAGGTGTGCGCGCGGTGTGTGGACCTTTATTCCCGCGATGAATTGAAAAAGAAACTGGAAAAGGCCGTGGCGGAGAAACGTCCGCTGCGGATCAAATACGGGGCCGATCCGTCCGCGCCGGATATTCATCTGGGACATGTGGTGGGGCTGAACAAGCTGCGCGAATTTCAGGAATGCGGGCATACGGTGGTGTTCATCATCGGCGATTTTACGGGGATGATCGGTGATCCATCGGGCAAGTCGGCGACGCGTCCGTCGCTTTCGCGCGAGAAAGTGATGGAGAATGCGAAGTCGTATCAGGAGCAGGTGTTCAAGGTGCTTGATCCGGCGCAGACGGAGGTGCGGTTCAACTCGGAATGGTTTTCGCCGATGCACTTTGAGGATGTGATCCGGTTGAGTGCGCACGTCACGGTGGCTCAGCTGCTGGCGCGCGATGATTTTGCCAAGCGGTATGCGGATAACCGTCCGATTTCACTGGTGGAATTTTTGTATCCGCTGGTGCAGGCGTACGATTCGGTGATGATCAGGGCCGACGTGGAACTGGGCGGCACGGACCAGCTTTTCAATCTGCTGCTCGGGCGTGAGCTGCAGAAGGTGTACAATCAGGAATCACAGGTGGTGATGACGCTTCCGCTGATTGAAGGGCTCGACGGCGTGAACAAAATGAGCAAGAGTCTCGGCAATTACATCGGCGTGAATGAGGCGCCGCGGGAAATTTTCGGCAAGACGATGTCGATTGGCGATGCGCTGATGTGGAAGTATTTTTCACACATTACGCGGATGAGTGACGGCGATGTCGCGGCGCTCCAGGCGGATATGGCCGGAGGGACTCGGCATCCCCGTGAAATCAAGGACGTGCTGGCGCAGCGTATTGTGGCCAAATTTTACGGGGAAGAGGCCGGGCGGGCGGCATCTGAGGAGTTCAAGCGAATCTTTGCGGGCAATCAACTGCCGGATGAAATTCCGGAAATTACACTGGCGGCATCCGAGCTGGATCAGGGGAAAATCGGCTTGCTGAATTTGATTACGAAGGCCGGGCTGGCGAAAAGCAATGCCGAGGCCCGTCGCGCCGTGGAGCAGGGCGGTGTGAAGCTGAACGAGGTGAAGATGGATGATCCGCGGGCGTTTGTGAGCGTGGAGAATGGATGGGTGCTGCGTGTGGGCAAACGCGGATTCGCCAAAGTGATTCTGGTTTGAATGAAAGAACGATGACGGGAGTTGAATGAACCGAACGGATAGTTTGCAGGCGCTGGCTCCCGAGTTGGGGCTTACGTATCAGCCGGGACTGAATGGCCTCAGCGCGCTGCCGCGTTCGGTTTTGGCCGGGGTGTTCGACTCCCGGAAGCTCCATGAGTTGGAAATGGCCTTGCAGAATCCCATGCTGCGCGGATTGGCGAACACCTTTTTCTCGGGCACGCTGGCGGGGCAGTTTTTGCAAATGCCGTGTCTGATTCTGCCTTCCACCTCGGAACACCGAAAGAGTCAGGCTTCGAATCGTTTTGAAATGGCGGGGCTGTTTCGTACGCCGTTGCCCTGTGAGGTGGCAATTCGGCGAAAAACGGCGCTGGATCGGTTTTGGGGAAAGCTGCTGCGGATGCGGGGCATCTCCACCGGCGATTCGGCGCTGGATAACGAGGTGGCGGTTCAATCCGAAGACCGCGGCGCTGCGGAAAAACTGATGGCGGTGGATGGCTTTCGGTGTGCGGTGGCGGCGTTGTACGGCGAACCTGGGAACTGGCGTGTTTCGCGTGAAAGTGTCAGGCTTTCCTTTCTGTACACGGAGGGGTGCGCACAAACGCTGATCATCCCGGCGCTGCGCTGCATGGACCAATTCACGCAAAGCAGTCTGCTGGCGCTGGACAGATCCGCTTAATGCCATTGCGCCCGGTGGCGAATGGCGCGGCGGTACACGTTGACGTATTCGTGGGCAGAGCGTTCCCAGGAAAAACGGCGGCTCATGGCTACGGATTGCAGTTGGCGGATATGGCCGGGGCGGTCATACCATGTGGATACCGCCCAGCCGATCGTGTTGTAGAGCGCTGCCGGGGTCGGATCAAAGAATTTGAAGCCGGTGCCGTCGCCGGAGGTTTCGTCGTAATTTTCCACAGTGTCATCCAGTCCGCCTGTTGAGCGGACGACGGGCAGTGTGCCGTAACGCATGGAGTAGATTTGGTTCAGGCCGCAGGGTTCGTAGAGGGACGGCATGACGAAGAAATCCGATCCGGCTTCAATCAAATGGCTGAGTTCCACGGAGAAGCCGATGTAGGTGCCGACGCGACCGGGATAGGTGGCGGCGAGCCAGTTGAAGAAGTCCTGGGTGCCGGAATCGCCGGTGCCCAGCACCACGAACTGAATATCCATTTGGTTCAGGACACCGGGCAGAATTTCCTGAAGCATTTGAAAACCCTTTTGCGGGGCGAACCGGGATACGACGCCGAAGACGGGAACCTGGTCGCGCGGGTTCAGTCCGAATCGTTTTTGCAGTTCGCGTTTGCAGGTTTGTTTTCCGCTGAGATCGGCGGCGGAATATCTCGCCGGAATCAGGGGGTCGGTTTCGGGGTTCCAGTGATCATAATCGGCGCCGTTGAGAATGCCGGTCAGGTCGGAAATACGGTTGTTGAGGTAGGGTGCGAGGCCCTGACCGCCGATGGGACCCAGCATTTCGCGTGCGTGGGTGGGAGATACGGTGGTGATGGCGTCGGCAAACACAATGCCCGCCTTCAGCAGGTTGAGGCGTCCGTAATCCTCGAACACATCCCGATGGAAGAGGCGCTGATCCAGGCCGAAGTAGGGGAAGGCGGCGGCTTCATACACGCCCTGATAGCCGATGTTGTGAATGGTGAGGACGCTGGCCGTGGCGGAGAGCGGAGAGAGTACGCGATCCCACGTTTTCAAAAAGACCGAGGTGATGGCGGTGGGCCAATCGTGCAGGTGCATGACGTGCGGAATGAACTGGCGGTCCTTGCAAATTTGAAGGGCGGCTTTGGAGAGCAGCGCGAAGCGAAAGGCGTTGTCCATATATTCGCCGGAGGCGGTGTCATAGATTCCCGGGCGGTTGAAGTAGCTTGAAAAATCCAGGAACCAGACCGGAACGGTATCGTCCAGCATACTTGAAAAAATGCCGACCCAGTGCTCGGCGCCTTCGCCCATATGCACACAGGCAGCACCGTCCGGGCGGATGTGATGGGCCTGCTGGTCGATCTGGCGGTAAAGCGGCATTAGAATCTGGACACGATGTCCCATGGCGGCCAGCGCCTTGGGGAGGGCGCCCACCACGTCGCCTAATCCGCCGCACTTGGCAAAGGGCGCGCATTCCGATGCCACAAAGAGAATGTTGAGTGCATCGTCGGCGAGCGATGTGTCCTGAAAACGTCGAGTACGCATGAACGGATCCTTTCGCTGATGGGCGGGATACTAAGCCGGATGGCGCCGATCTCTCAATCATAAAATGCACGGCAACGGCGGTTTCTGCGGAAAAATTAGCCGGAAATTATGAAAAGCGGGGGTGCAATCAAGTCCTTTTTCTTGCTTGCGTTTTTTACGGAAATTGAGAACGTACATCGCTTTTAGCACCAAAATAACAAGAGGTTAAAGAATGAATGTTCCGTTTGTGGACATGGTTCGCAATCTGGCCCCGTACCGCGAGGCACTTCATCGGGCTGCATGTGGTGTGATCGACAGTGCACATTTTATCGGCGGCGAGGATGTGAAGGCTTTTGAAAAGGAGATGGCTTCGTGGCTCGGAGTGAATGAGCTTTGCGGTGTGGCCTGTGCCACCAGCGGACTCTTTGCAGCGCTGAAAGGACTTGGCGTGGGGCCGGGGGATGAAGTCATAACCACGGTGCATACGGCCATCCCAACCTCGGAGGCCATTACCCTGACCGGCGCGCAGGTTGTTTTTTGTGACATTGAATCCAAGCCCGGATGCTACAACATCGATACCGATGCCATTGAGTCCAAAATCACGAAGCGGACGAAGGGCATCATTCCGGTACATCTCTACGGCCATCCGGCCCGGCTCGATCAGGTGCTGGCGATTGCCCAAAAGCATCATTTGTTTGTGCTGGAGGATTGTGCGCAGGCGCAGGGCGCCAAATACAACGGGCGACTGGTCGGCACGTTCGGCGATGCGGCGGTATTCAGCTTTTTCCCGTCCAAAAATTTGGGCGGCTTCGGAGACGGCGGCGCCGTCTCGGCCAGAGATCCGGCGATTATGAAGCGGATTCGCATGGTTTCCAATCACGGGCGTACGAAGAAATACGAGCACGAAATCGAGGGGATCAACAGCCGGTTGGATACGATTCAGGCCGCCATGCTGCGGGTGACGCTGCCTGCGCTGGATGGGTGGAACGCGGCGCGAAACAGGGTGGGTGGATGGTATCGCGAGCAGCTGGCGGGTATTCCGGGGCTGGTGCTGCCGGTAGAGGAGCCCGGGTGTTTCCATGTGCATCATGTTTTTGTGGTGGTGACGGAAGAACGGGATCGCTTTGCGGAATTTCTGGCAAAGCGGGGCGTGGAAACCGGGGTGCATTATCCGCATGCGCTCAATGTACAGCCGGCGTATGCCCGGTTGAATCAGGGACGGGGGTCGTTCCCGCGCGCCGAATATGCCTGTGAACACATGCTTTCGCTGCCTATGTTCCCGACGATTACCCGCGAGGAAGTCACGTACGTCTGCGAACAGATCAAGGCTTTTTTCAACTAGACAACTATTAAGGAATATACGTGATGCACTTGGAATCGGATCAATCAGCCGTGGACATTTCGATCGTGGTCCCGGTCTTCAACGAAGAGGACAACGTCGGGGTACTGCTTCAGCAGATTGATGCCGTGATGAAGCCGATGGGTAAACGGTATGAAGTGATTTATGTGGATGACCGCAGCACAGACAGCAGCCTGGATGTGCTTCGGAAGCTGAAGGCGTCCAATGCGCATGTGCGGGTGTTGCGTCACGGCATCAACTCCGGGGAAAGCGCCTCCAGCCTGACGGGGATGGCCCATGCCCGCGGCGACGTGATCATCACGATGGATGCGGATTTGCAAAATGATCCGGTGGATATTCCCGAGTTGCTGGCGAACCTGAAGGACGGCATTGCCGCAGTCTGCGGCGTGCGGCGCAAACGCGAAGACGATTGGGTGAAACGTCTGTCCTCGAAAATTGCCAACCGTTTCAGAAACCGGATGACCGGCGATCAGATTGCCGATGCCGGATGTACCTACCGGGCCATTCGGCGCGATGCCCTGCGGGACATTCCGGTGTTCAACGGACTGCATCGTTTTCTTCCGACCATCCTGCGCATGCAGGGGTTTAAGGTCACGGAAATCCCGGTGAACCACCGTCCGCGCACGGCAGGCGTTTCGAAATACGGCGTGGGCAACAGGGCCTGGCGCGGTATTGTGGATTGCTTTGCCATGCGCTGGCTGCGCAAACGCAGTGTCTCGGCACTGCGGTATGCCGGCGAAGAGTAGAGGCGGGGCGGAGAACAGGCATGAGTCACGATGGAAATGAACCGAACTCTTCCGTGGATGAGAATCCGGCGGAAAGCCCATTGATCAAGCAAATCATTAAGGCCGTTGTGATGGTGCTTGTGATCATGGGCGGCATCTATCTGATCTACCTCTCGCCGTTGAAGGACTATTTACATGAAGTCGGCAAGGTACAGGATACTCTTCAGCGAACGGGGAATTGGGCGCCGGTGCTGTTCACCGTGTTTGCTGCCGTGCTGATCAGCTTTGGATTGCCCCGGCTGATTATTTGTCCGGTGGCCGGGGCCGTGTTCGGGTTTATCTGGGGGCTTTTTTTGTCGCAACTGGCCACGCTGCTGGGTTCCTACGCGACGTTTCTGTTTGTCCGCTGGGGCGGCAGAAATTTTGTGATGCGCCGCTGGCCGCTGCTGACGGATCTAACGGGAATTTTCGAGCGAAAGGGGTTTGCGGCGGTATTTTTGGCCCGTCAACTGCCGGTTGGCGGAGTCTTTGTGAATATGGTGCTGGCATTGACGCCGGTGCGCCATTTTTCATTTTTTACGGGGACGCTGGCGGGCATTCTGCCGGAAGCCATTCCGGCCACGCTGCTTGGCGCCGGCGCCATTGAAATGATGGGCAACCAGAGTGTGTGGAAAACCCTGGCAGCCCTGGGAGCACTAATTACCGTATGGATTGTATTTGCACAATATGTGCGAAAATCTAAAATGGCCTCGCTCGTTTTATCGCGGGCAAAAGCGCTTTTGGGTAAGAAAGGCAGTCGATTGGATGAAGAAGAATGAGTTAAAGGTCGCCACGATCGGATGCGGCCGGATATCGGAAAAGCACTTGGCCACCTACCACTCCGGAGAGGTGCGTGCGTCCCTGGTGGCCGTATGTGACCTGGATGAAAAGAAAGCCCGGGAAAAAGGCGAAAAGTACGGGGTCTCCTGGTATACCGATTATCATGCGATGGCGAAGAACCATCCTGAAATAGACGTTTTTGATGTGATGACTCCGTCCGGCATGCACGCCAGGCATGTGGTGGATCTGGCCTCCTACGGGAAGCACATTATCACCGAAAAACCGATGGCGCTGCGCACGGAAGACTGCGACGCCATGATCACCGCCTGCCGCCAAAACGGATGCCGTCTCTTTGTCGTGAAGCAGAATCGCTATAATATGGCGGTCGTGGCGGCACGAAAGGCGCTGGATGAGGGGCGCTTCGGCCGGATGGTGATGGGGACGATTCGCGTGCGGTGGCGGAGAGATCAGGCCTATTACAATCAGGCGGACTGGCGCGGCACCTGGGAGTTGGATGGCGGAGTGATGTCGCAGCAGGCCACACATCATCTCGACCTGCTGCAGTGGTTCATGGGCCCCATTGAAAGTCTGCAATGCCAGACGGCTACGCGGCTGATGGACATCGAGGTGGAAGATACCGCCGTGGCCATTTTGAAATTCAAGTCCGGCGCGCTTGGTGCGTTCGAGGCGACGGTTGCGACGCGGCCGGATGATTTGGAAGGTTCGATGAGCCTGCTGGGTGAAAAGGGGACGGTGATCATCGGAGGTCCGGCGGTGAACCGGGTGGACTATTGGAAATTTATTGATGAGCGGCCCGAAGATGCCGAAATCAAGCGGCAGTTTTCCCAGGAAGTGCCGAATGTATACGGTCACGGTCATTTGCCGTATCTGCGCGAGGCGATGGAATCGCTGATTGAAAACCGGCCCGGCCCCGTGGAAGGCGACAGCGGCAAGACGAATATCAACATTCTGACGGCACTGTATGAATCGGCGGCGCGCGGGGGCGAACCGGTCACGCTGGATACGCCGGTCATCAAAGCGAAAATTGGAAGAAGTCCGGTACCGAATCCGGATTAAATGCGGGGTGCATGATGTGGATATCAACATCGCAGCTGGAAGAAAATATGGTGGTGGATCGCGATGTGAAGGTAAACGACATCATGCTGGTCCGTGAAAACACCCCGCTGACGCAGGCCCACATCCGCTCCCTGAACCGATGGAATGTCACCCGGATCAGTATTGTTGCCCCGCCGGATGCGAGTCATCTGAAAGATCTCGAGGTAAAGACCGAGGACGAGAAACGCTTCTCGGATCAGCTCTATCTCAAGGCCAAGACGCGCATCGATTTTCTTTTTAAAAACATTGAACACGACCCGCAGATGAAGATGGTCAAGAGCTGCGTGTTGAATCATCTGGAGGAACGGTTCCTTGGTGAATAGCAAAGATATCATGCGCATGAACATTGAGCGGGTGGTGAAAAACCTGAACGCCATCGCCGTGCCGGGGCATGTTCACCAGGCCATCCGGCAGGTCACCACACAAAACGGCTCCATCCTGGATATTTCGCGAATCATCGAATCCGATGCGATCCTGACGGTGCGCGTACTGCGGTCCATCAATTCTGCCGCCTACGGGCTGCCGCGTAAAATTGCCAACATTAACGAGGCCGTGGCGCTGATGGGATTCCGCCAGCTGTGTGAATTATGTTCCGATATCACGGTGCTGACGCCGCAGCAGGAAGAAGAGATTCGCCACGGATTCAACCGCATAGCGCTCTGGCAGCATTCGCTGGGGACGGCTGTGGCGGCCAAACTGATTGTCGAGCAGTTGACCGGTCGATCCGATCCGACCATGTACATTGCCGGCCTGCTGAGCAACATCGGGCGCGTCATTCTGGATACGTTTTTTCAGGAGCAGTTCCAGGCGGCGCTGAAACTCGCCTTTGATGAAAATCTGTCACTGCGCCATGCCGAGCGGCGGGTGTTCGGCGTTTCGAGTGAGACGGTGGCCTACTGGGCCGCCTGCGGGTGGGAACTTTCAGAACCTCTGGCCGATACGCTGAACGATCACTACGGGAAGGGATCGGCAGGCAATTCCTGGGTGATTGATCTGGCGGAGCTGCTGGCTGAATCGCTCGGCATGGGCTCGAACGGTTCCCGTTTTTATGCGCCGCTGCAGCCGGGCATTCTGCGTAAAAACAACATAACGAAAAACCGGCTGGAGAGTTTTGTGGAAATGCTGGATGACGCCTACAATGATTTGCGTTCCATGTACGGCAAAAACAACCCGAACAATCCGGAAGAAGCGAAGGTGCCCAATGATAAAGAAAGTGCTGATCATTGATGATGAGGAAGTCTGGGGTTCGCTGACCAAACGGATGCTGGCCATAGAAGTCCCCGGCTGTGAAGTGGAAACCGCCAGTACAGGCGCCGTGGGGCTGCAGAAAGCCAAAACATTTCTTCCGGATGTGATTGTGCTGGATGTGATGCTGCCCGGAGAAAACGGATGGGAAATTGCCGCAGCCCTGAAAAAAGATGAACTCACACGGGACATCCCCATCATTATCGCGTCCGGCGCCGGCTCGCCGTTCTCCAACGATCGGCATGTGGAGCGCGATTTGGTGGCCGACTACATTCGAAAACCCTTTGATGTGGATCTTTTGCTGAGCACCATTCGGAATGTGCTGAAGTCGTGAAGTCATACCGCCTGACCATTTCCTACGACGGGACGGATTTTGCGGGCTGGCAGACTCAACCCGGCGAGAAAACCATTCAATCTTCCATAGAGGAAGCCCTGGCCATTCTGTTCCGCGAGCCGATTCGGGTACACAGCAGCGGCCGTACTGATCGGGGCGTTCATGCCCGCGCGCAGGAGGCCCACTTCACCGCCGCCCAACCCTTCGTCAGCGAACGAAAACTGCAATATGCCCTGAATGCCCTTTTGCCCGACACCATTCGCATT
>CAZISY010000104.1:1356-10529 GCA_964542025.1 uncultured Verrucomicrobiota bacterium | reverse complement strand
GGAAGCAACGTCAATGCGGGCGCGTTCGGCAATACCCGGCAGGCCAGCAAGAGCCCTTCCGGGCTGCGGCTGATGGCGCTTTCCTTCAATGATGGCGGGGCGTTGGATGTCCCGGGTGGCGTTATCTATTGGCGTGCGCTGAATGCTGTACCGTCGGACAGGGTGAAGGTTGAAATATCCCTGAACGGGGGGAATGATTGGGTCACCGCCGCGACCAATGTTTCTGCGTTAGACGGGAATTATGCCTGGACGTTCACCAATGGATTATACAGCTCGGACCGGGCCTTGTGGCGGGTGGTGAGCGAAGGTTCGCCAACCGTAGCATCGACGAACAGTGAGGAGTTTTATTTTCATTACGGCTCCGCCAAATACTATCTGAACGACAGCAACACGGTGGGTGATATCTATACCACGGCCGTCGGGCGTGATACGAACACGGGTTTGACCACGAATGACCCCAAATACAGCATTGCTTCATTGTTGGCTGACTCGTCGATTCACATTCGAGGGGGTGACGTTATTTATGCGGATACCGGGGTTTATTCCCTCAGTACGAATGCCACGCTCAGTTCGCTGGTGATTACGGATGTTACGGAGCGGGTGTCATTGATTGGAAGCACGAATTCGCTGAATGGCGGTACTGTATGGCTGCGTCAAACCAACACCGCGTCTGCTTATGTGTTGGCGGTGAGTAATGTCGGTTATATGGCCATTCAGAATGTTCAGTTTAAAAATGCCGGAACGGGACTTCGATTCAGTGGATGCGGCGAGGTTTCGCTGGACAGAGTCGTATGCGCGGGAAACAGTGTCGACGGGTTGCAAATTATAGACTCTCAGGTAGCGTGTGAGTATTCTGTTTTTCAGGGGAACTCCAATGCCGGCATTAATGTCGTCTCGGGGCGGCTTCTGCTGACCAACAGCATCATTTCGTCGGAAGCGCCTCTTTCTGCATGTTTTGCAGTGCAAAATACGACCAATGTGATTGGAAATTATAACAATTATTTCACCACAAACGGCGCGGTGGTTGCGGTAATTGCGTCGCCTAATCGGAATGCTGATTCGTTGAGTGCCTGGACGTACTGGACGGCTTCGGATTCTTTTAGTCTGTCCGTGAACCCGCTGTTTGTGAGTCCGACCAATCATGACTATCATCTCCGGTCGGATGAGTATGCCGGACGGTATAATCCGTCCATCGGATGGGTACAGGATTCAGAGCGATCTCTGCTGATTGATGCGGGCGATCCCGCATCGGATTACAGCGCGGAGCCGGATTTCAATGGACGTCGGGTAAATATTGGCTTGTTTGGTGGAACATCGCAAGCCAGCAAGGGAACAAGCAATGCCTGGTTGCATTGTGCTTCGGCGGATGGTGGATGGGTGAAGGGTTTGGCAGCGATGCACTGGGTGGCTGGCGGTGCAGCCACGGGCGGGACGGTGCGCATCGATTATTCGGCGAACGGAGGCGCCTCGTGGTCGACTCTGGCGAGCGGACTTGCGGCAAGCGGCGAATTGTTCAGCTGGGATACGACGTCAACGAACGATACGCCGGCGGGTTTATGGCGCGTGGCGCTGATGGATGGTTCCGCGACGAATGGAGTGACACGATTTTTTGCGGTTCGAAACAATGCGCTGAATTTATACGTTAATGATGCTTCCACGGTGGGTGATGTATATTGCAGCGCGGTGGGTTCGGATCTCAATTACAAGGCCGAAAGCAATGCCCCCATGGCTACTTTGGGAGGCCTGCTTTCCTTTGTTGATTTGGAAGCAGGTGACCGGGTGTACGTGGACACCGGTTCGTACACCAATTCGGAGGTGATCACCGTAGGACGCCATCAAGGTGGCGTGAGCAACAGTCCTGTCTTCATTTTGGGAAGCACCAGCTTGCTGTATCGGTCAGCATTTGCCTGTGGCGGTATGGCCGGGATAGAGCTGAGGCATGTCAGCGGCCTTGATATTAGTGCGTTGAGTTTGTCGGGAACGGCGGAAGGTCTGATTGCAAAAAACGGGCGAGATGTCAACGTGCGGGATGTGGCGATCAGCGGCGCGATGGGCGACGGGGTTATGATGACCGGCATGCTGTATTCTGCCGTTTCGCGCACATTGCTGGATAGCGGGGCAGGTCGTGGGGTCATCTTGGAAAATTGTACAAATGTTGCCCTGGTTAACAATGTTGTTTGGTCAAACAGCAGTGTAGCCGTATATCAGCGGGCGTCTGTGGTTCAGGCCAATAATAATGTGTTAACAGCCGGAGGCACATCCTGCGTGTACTGGGTGACGTCGGGCAGTGTGCCGCAGGCCGACTACAACGACATCCTGCTTTGGGACACGGCTCAGGCGGCACGAAACGGGAGTACGGTCATTCGGTCCGTGGTGGAGTGGCAGAACGCCTACAGCAATGATTTTCACAGTTTGTCACATGATCCTCTATTTGCCGGTTCCTCCTCGGGGGATTTTCATCTTCAATCAACCGCCGGCCGGCTAAGCGGAACGAACTGGGTGATCGATGCGGCGCACTCTCCGCTGATCGATACCGGAAACAATTATGACTACAGCCGTGAATCAGAACCGAATGGGCGGCGGATAAATATTGGTATATACGGCAACACCATCTCTGCCAGCCGAAGCCGAACCAATGGGTGGTTGCTGGCATTGACCTGCAACAATGGCGGAACGATTCGCGGGACCAATTGGATGTATTGGGCGGCAGGTGGTGCGGTGACCGGCCAGACCGTAACGCTTCAGTACAGCATTGACGGTGGGGGCACTTGGTCCAACATGTCAGCGGGGATATCCGCCGTTCCAGGCGCTTATATGTGGGATACCACGGTGAACGGACCGTATACCTGCCTGGCGACTTATTGGCGGGTGGTGAGCGATGTGGATACCTCAGTGCTTTCACAAACGGAAAACAGCTTTGTTGTGAACAATGGGCCGCTGACCTATTACGTGAATGATGCCAGTACGAATAGGGATGTCTATTGCACGGCCCCGGGCAACACGTTAAACAACGGACTGAGCTCCAATACGCCGGCCGCTTCGTTGGAACAAATTCTGGTTGGAAATGCGCTTCGCGCCGGCGATGCGGTTTACATGGATACGGGCAGTTATACGCAGCAAAGTGCGTGCGTGTTTTCGGATATTTCCGGCACCAATGCCCTGCTGATTGCGGGAAGCACAAACGGCACGGTAATCTATGCAGCGGGAGTCGCGAACGCCTTTTCCATTAACCAGTCCGGAGCATTCCATTTGCGGGATGTGACCGTCAAAGGCGCCTCCGTGGCGCTCTATGTGAATGGATCGACGAACATAGTAGTCGAGCGGGTTGGCGCGGAACAGTGCGCGACGGCCTTCCGGTTGAACAACGCAAAAAATACGAGCTTGCAGAATTGCTACGCACTGGGTGGTGCGCGGGGCTTCTGGCAGCAGGGCGGTTCGTCGTCCGGCACACGGATTGGCAACAATGTGTATTGGTCCAACACCACGGCGTGTATCAGCCTGGAGAATGGTTCGCTGTCGATCAGCAACAGCGTGTTGTCTGCATTGGCAACCGGCGATTACGCGTATGTCTACTTCGCTGGAACGACCATTGCAGCCGATTACAATGATCTGGTTCTCCAAAATGGTGGATATGCGGCCTTGTACGATACCACGCTTGACACCATCTATGCGACGGTGTCCGATTGGGCGGCTACCGGGAAAGATGTGCATTCGCTGGCCCGGGATCCGCGTTTCGCGAATCTTGCGGTGCCGGATTTTCACCTTCGCAGTCAGGCCCCGGGCGGACGCTATGATCCGGCATCCGGTTGGGTTCAGGATGCGGAAACTTCGCCTCTGATTGATGCCGGCAGCTTTGTGAGCACCAATGAATACCCGGTATCCGGAAGTGTGGTGAACATTGGGTTATATGGAAATACTTCGCAGGCGAGCCGCCCGCCGACCAATGCCTGGCTGACGGTCATTTCATATGATGACGGTGGATCAGCCGCCGGGACATGTCCGCTTTATTGGGCCGTCGGGGGAGCAGCGACCGGTCATACGCTGGCGATTGATGTTTCCGTGGATAATGGGCAGAGTTGGTCTAATGCCGTCGCGGTTTTGTCGGCAATGAGTCGCGCCTACAGCCTGGATACCACACGGTTTGCTTCCACTCCGCTCGCACGTTGGAAGATTCGCAGTGTGTCGGATGCGACCGTATTCGACACGAATACACAGTTCTTTTCCATCCGGAATCAGCCGCTCTCGTTTTATGTGAACGATCCGTACACCAACGGGGATGTATACTGTTCGGCGACTGGCAGTTCGGCAAACAGCGGTGCTGATCCTGCGGCCCCGCTGGATGGGCTTTCGTCGGTCCTGTCGACCTATGCCTTACGGCCGGGGGATACGGTGTACATGGATACCGGCACCTACACGCCGACTTCTGAGGTGGTTATCAGTGAGTTTGATTACGGTACGGCGGGCAGCCCCCTGGTAATACTGGGGAGTACCAATGTAACCGCCGGGGGAACGGTCTTGGATCGATCCGGTGAATCGATGGGCTTGAAGTTGGACAAGGCCACCGGCATTACGCTGAAGCATCTGACCATTAAGGCGGCAACCACACCGGTGCGGGCCAATGACACCATAACCTGTTCATTCGAGTGGGTCGCCACGGAGTGCTCCGGCCCATACGGGTTTTATCTTTATCGCACCACGACAACGGATTTACGTCATTGCAGTGCGCGCGGGATGACCTATGGATTGTATATGGACACCGCCCTGGCTACGACGTGGGATCACGGCGTGATTTGGGCAAAGACCTATGGTGTCTATCTGAATTCCGGAGCCCTGACGCTTCAGAACAGCTTTATTCGGGTCAGCGGCTCATCGGCCTACGCCATCTACCGAGGCGCATCCGCCTCCTATTCCGGAAACTACAATGGATTTTATCTGGAGAATTTTGCACAGATGGCCGTTCGAGTCTCAACTCCTTACAATATCATCTATTCCACATTAGGGGCTTGGGTTTATGCCTATGGCAACGATGCGGACAGTCTCATCGGAGAACCGGGATTTGCAGACGGTGCCAATGGGGATTTCCATCTGCAGACGATTGAGCCGAATGGGCGCTATGTTCCGGCGCTTGATGCTTGGACCAACGATGCCGCCAATTCCATGCTGCTGGATGCCGGGACCGGCTCGTTTATCAACGAGACGGCACCGAATGGCGGCCGGGCGAATATCGGTGTTTATGGTGACAGCCTCTGGGCCAGCCGTTCGGCCACGAACGCCGATGTACGGGTAATCAGTTACGCAGATGGCGGTACGGCGACGGGCGTATGCACATTAGCCTGGGTGGCCACGGGTAACGCCACCGGCCATTTGTTCCGCCTGGAATATTCGGATGACAGCGGAGCATCCTGGTCGACCATCGCGTCCAATGTGAGCGGATCGACAGGCGGTTATGCCTGGGACACCTCATCCCTGGGAACGCAGGTGCTGAGCATGTGGAGGATTGTGGACGAAGATGAACCCGACGTGTCGGATTCGGTGACCAAGCTGTTCACGGTACGCAATGGTCCCGCGTATTACTATGTCAACGACACCGAACAGGAAGGGGATATTTATACCACCGCCATCGGAAGTGTATTGAATGACGGCACCAAATCCTGGAAGCCGAAATTTTCTGTTCAGGAAATTCTCGATGCCTACGATATTGAGCCCGGGGATATCATCTATGTGGATACCGGTACGAATACGGCGGGTTTCTCTGTCGGTCAGCAGGATGCCGGTTCGGCAGTCAATCCGGTTCTCTTCCTGGGAAGCACCAACGAGCAGTTCGGAGGCACGGTATTTACGGCCGGAGTGACAGTCAAACAGGCTCCCGGTATTGCGTTGAGGCATCTCAATTTCAAAGGCGCTTCAACGGCCGTAGCCTACAGCGATTATTCATCAGCAGGGCAGTGTGAATGGGTGCATATAGAGGACGGTTCGATTGGTTTCAGCGCCAATGGACAGAACGTCAGCCTGGACTTGGATCATTGTTCGGTGCTTGATGCCACGTCGCAGGGCGTTTATGTCCAAAACAGCGCCGTGGTGACCATCAATCACGCTGTGTTGTGGAACAACCGCTACGGGATTAATGTGAACGCCGGGAATTGCCGCATCACCAACAGCGTGGTGGGCGTGACGGGCGCATCGCGCTATGCGTACTACCTGGGCACGTCAGGAACGATCATCGGCGATTACAATAATGTCACGGCGACCAATGGGGCCATGTTCGGTTACCGATTAACGTCCCGGCTCCCGGTGTACTATGAGCGCTTGTCAGATTGGGTGTCCACGCTGGGCTATGAAAGCCACTCCATGTCCATGGATCCGCTTTTCGCTTCGCCGGAGGAGAATGATTTTCATTTACGTTCTCAACATGCGGATGGGCGATATGTGGTATCCTCGGGGGGCTGGACGCAGGATGTTGAAACGTCCCACCTTGTGGATGCGGGCTTGGGCGTCTATACCAACGAACCCTCACCCAATGGATTGCGGGCGAATATCGGTTTGTACGGCAACAGCACTCAGGCAAGCCGGACGCCGACCAATGCCTGGCTTCAGGTGGTCTCCCTGCAGAATGGCGGGCGCGTATCGGGAACCTATACTCTGTTGTGGAATGCGGGGGGAAGCGTAACGGGGCACCTCTGCAAAATCGA
Organism: uncultured Verrucomicrobiota bacterium; assembly: GCA_964542025.1. Lineage (GTDB taxonomy): Bacteria > Verrucomicrobiota > Kiritimatiellia > RZYC01 > RZYC01 > JAQVYB01. The sequence goes on along the minus strand of CAZISY010000104.1, from coordinate 3,840 downwards.
GTTTTCAGGCGATGGCGGAACGACTTGGCAGCTTTTGGCCGGCAATGTTGCCGCGAACCTTCGCAGTTATATGTGGGACAGCACGAAACACGCCTCGACCCCCCGCGGGATGTGGCGCATTACCAGCGAGAATGATCCTGCGGTATTCGATCAGTCTCAGGCCATTTTCTCCGTGCGAAATGCCGGACGGCTCAGCTTCTTTGTGAACGATGACTCCACGGTGGGGGATGTGTACACCACGGCCATCGGTTCTTCGGCGAATCCGGGAGATTCGTCGAATGCCCCGCTGGATTCCGTACAGACGGTTTTGGATGACTATGATTTGGAGCCCGGCGATATCATCTATGTGGATACCGGAACAAACTCCGATGTAATTACCTGGGGTTTCTTTGATTCGGGCACCAACAAAAGCCCGGTTGTCTTGCAGGGCAGCACGAACGAGGCGTTTGGCGGAACTGTAATGATGGGGCGGCTCAGTTTTTCCCAGGCGCCTTATGTCTATACACGGCATCTCACATTTGCCGGTTCCGGTGTGGCAATCAGCTATGGAAATTATTCTGACAGCGGAACCTGCGAATGGGTGCGGGTCTTCAGCGGAACAACGGGGATAGAAGTCAATAATTCCACGGGAATCACAGCCATTCACTGTGTGTTGGATGGGTTGACGGCGCAGGGCATTTATTGCACTTCTGCCGGGAATATGGGATTCCGCAGTGGCGTGATTCGCAACTGCAGGTATGCTGTAAACAACAACTCTTCCACTGTGGCTTTACGGAATAACGTTATCGAAGTCACCGGCAGCAATACCTATGCGTATTATCTATCAGCGGGCACACTGACAACGGATTACAATGCCATTCACCTGGCCAACGGCGCGATGGCCGGCTGGAAGAGCGCATCGCCTATCAATACGCGCTATGATACCGTGGGTAACTGGTCTTTACTGACGGGGCAGGATAGCCATTCGCTGGCCATTGATCCGCTGCTCATAAATGCCTCCGCTGGAAATTATCATGAACAGACGAATTCCCCGCTGATCAATGCGGGCAATCCGGCGGATGAATACGACATGGAGCCGTCGCCCAATGGAGCCCGAATCAACATTGGTTGCTATGGGAACACGGCGGAAGCGGCGACAACGCCGTCAGCAGCCGGAGCTGTTGTCGTCAGTCTGGCCGATGGCGGCCGGGCAGCCGGCACGAACACCCTGTATTGGACCAGCTGGAACGTGGGGCAGGTGCATCTGGATTATTCAGCGGATGGCGGTGCCACCTGGCAGCGGATCGCCACGGGCATTGACTCTTCATCCGGAAGCGCCACCTACGATTGGAATACGCTGTCGAGCACTTCTTCGCCCGCGGGGCTGTGGCGTATTCTGAATGCCGCGGGAGGCGCTGTTCTTTCGCAGACTACCAATTATTTCGCCCTGCGGAACGAAGCGCTGGAATTCTATGTGAACGATACGAATACCGTGGGCGATATGTATTGCAGCGCGGCAGGAAAATCAACCAATCTGGGCATAAGCGCAAATGCCCCCAGCCTCACGCTGAATCATATCTTCGACACCTATGACCTGGAAGGCGGCGATACCATTTACGTGGATACCGGGTTCTATATGCTTTCGGCTTCCGTTTCCATCGGCTATTTTGACCGCGGGTCAAGGACGAATCCGGTTACCGTGCAGGGAAGCACCCAGTATGCGCATGGTGGATCGTTTATGCAGGGACAGCCGATCACCGTATCCGAAGCGGAGGGCATCAGCCTGAAGAACCTGTCGCTGCGATCCGGCGGAGTTTCTCTAAGCACCGCGTATTATGCCGAACTGAGCAATCTGGTGTTGACCAACAACTCGACCGGGATCACCCTGGCCAACAGCCATTACGCGCTCATACATGGCTGTATTCTGCACGGCAATACCCGAGGAATCAGCGTAGCGACGGCCACTGGATCGAAAATCCATAATAACACCTTCGCAAACAACACCTCCTATTGCATTCAGGGAGACAACCGCTCTGATGTGACGGTGGAAAACAACGTCTTCCACCTGGCCACCAATATCTACTGTTACTCGGGTGCCGCGTTGTATGCAACCGACTATAATCTTTACGATTTCCCCGGTGCGGAGTTGATGTGCTTCACAAACGGCATTTATCCCAGCTACACGAATTTCACGTCGTGGCAAGTGGCGCGGGGACACGACTACCGAAGTGCCGTGACGAATGCCCTGTTCGCCACGAACGCGGTGGATTACCACCTGCAATCCACGAAGGGTACCTATCATTCGGGGAGTTGGGATCTGTATTCGTCGGACTCGTGGGGCATCGACGGGGGAAGCTTTGTGTATGATTACAGTGTTGAGCCTGCGCCCAATGGGTCAAGAATCAATATGGGCGCCTACGGCGATACATCGGAAGCCTCTAAGGGCGGGAGCAATTTAGTTTTGGCCGCCCGGCTGCCGCGGGATATCGATGTGATCACCAGTTC
>CAZISY010000104.1:0-1256 GCA_964542025.1 uncultured Verrucomicrobiota bacterium | reverse complement strand
CCCTGGGATCCGAATGTGACCAACAACACGTCCTTTACCAACTTCTACGTAGCCAATGCGGCGGACGTGGGGGTGACCAAGTCGGCGAACCAGTCATCCGGATTGACAAATAATCAACCAATTACGTTCTCCCTGCTGGTTACGAATGCCGGGCCGGATCTCGCCACGAATGTCGTGGTGCTGGATTTACTGCCGAAGTTCCTGCGTTATGACAGCCATGTCGGTGACAATTATGCCCCGGAAACCGGGCTTTGGAGTGTTGGAACAATTACAAAGGGCGAGGTGGCCACACTAATCATCAATGCGACCATTACCAATGACGGCATAGTCATCGTGAATACCGCTGCGGTACAGCAAGTCGGTCGCCCCTATGATCAGAATCCCGCTAACAATATCAGCGCGGTGTCGCTGAACGTGGGGACCACTCCCGCCATTGCGATTCTGGGCACCAACATGCAGCTGATCGCCAAAGGGGATTTCTCACCCAACCGCACCAATGGAACCGACTATGGCTGGCTGTACACGGCATCCGGGCAAACCAATCACCGGTTTGTCGTTACCAACTCCGGGTCGGGTGATTTGATCATCTCCAACATCGTCGTATCCGGGTCCGATTTCACGATGACCAATACGCCGAGTTATCCGTTGACCGTCAGCAGTCACGGCGCCTATACGCTCGGAATCCGTTTTGATCCGGTGCAGGCCGGGACTCGAACATCTATCGTATCGGTGTTGAATAATGCCGACACCCCCTATGTGTTCGGCCTTCGTGGGACTGGCGTTTCGGTGTCGGCCATCTCCCTGCGGGGACTGGATGGGTCGGTCATCACCAATGGAAGTACTCAGCCCGATTGGGGCAAGGGGACGGATCTCGGTTCGGTGAACATTGCTTTCGGGGCACGGACCAACTTGCTGGTCATTACCAATTCCGGAGACGCGGCACTGACTATTACCGGCATACAAACCAATACCAGCCATACCGGCGAATTTTCCATCGAAAATCCGGGAACCATCGCTGTGAATTCCTCGGCGGTTCTGCGTGTTATTTTCAATCCCAGCGTGGAAACAGTACGTACCGCCCAGGTGGTACTGGTGAATAACAGCGCTCAGAATCCCGCCTACTCGTTTGTCCTGCGCGGCACCGGTATCACCGAATCGGTTATGGGCGTACTGGGCGCGGATGGCAGTTTAGTCACCAACGGAACTGCGGAAGCCACGGCCGCCCAGGGGACGTACTTCGGGGATACCGATATCAA
>CAZISY010000103.1:9217-10559 GCA_964542025.1 uncultured Verrucomicrobiota bacterium | reverse complement strand
AGATCTTTACCGGTGGCCTGTTGAATGGCCCTGCTGAATTTTGCAGGATGCGCCGTGGCCAGGCATATGACCGGACTGCCCGGTTCCTGCTTACAGAGTTCTTCCGCCACATACACGCCCGTGGCGGTGTGCGGATCAAGTAGATAGTGATGATCCTGATGATACTTTTTAATCGTCTTCAGCGTGGCGTTGGTGTTTGCCGCGCCCGCCTCGAACAGCGGATCCACCGGATCCGAATTCATCTTTTTGGGTACAAGGGTTTCCGTTTTGGCGAAGTCCGACATCATTTTACGAACGCGGGCTCCATCGCAACCGGCCCGGTAATACAGATAGCGCTCAAAATTGCTCGCCACCTGAATATCCATGGATGGACTGAGTGTGGGTACCACCTCGCTGACGCTGTAAATGCCGGTACGGAAGAAGCGCGTAAGGATGTCGTTTTCGTTGGTCGCCAGAATCAGCTTATCCACCGGAAGGCCCATACGCCAGGCGTAATAGCCCGCCAGAATGTCACCGAAATTGCCAGTCGGCACGGAAAACCGGACCGACGCAGCCCGCTCCTTTTTCATGACCCGCAGGGCCGAATAAAAATAATACACAATCTGCGCGAGCACGCGGGCCCAGTTCACGGAATTGACGGCGCCCAGCGACAGTCGCTCCTTAAACGGCACATCGCTGAAGATACGTTTCATCATGTTCTGGCAGTCGTCAAAGGTGCCGTCGACCGCGATGTTGTACACATTTTTATCCAGCACCGAAGTCATCTGCCGTTCCTGCGTCGGGCTGACTCGGCCTCGCGGGTGCATCACAAAAATATTCATGCCCGCCTTGCCGCGAACGCCATAAATGGCAGCGCTGCCCGTATCGCCGCTGGTAGCCGCCAGAATGTTCAGGTGTCCGCCGGTTTTCCCCAGAATGTACTCGAACAAATTCCCCAGCCATTGCAGCGCGACATCTTTGAATGCCAGTGTGGGCCCGTGAAATAACTCCAAAATGTAGAGATCCCCCACGCGCACTTCCGGGCAGATGTCCGGATGGCGGAAGGTGGCGTAGCTTCGCTGAATCAGCGTACGCAGATCGTCGTCTGGGATGTCCGCAAAGAGACGCGTGATTTCAAAGGCCAACTCCTGATAAGTCAGCGTTGCCCACGTCTCCAGGCGATCCCTAACATCCGGTATCGCTTTTGGAATCATCAATCCGCCATCGGAGGCCAACCCCGTCATTACGGTTTCCTGATACCCCATATCCCCGGTCTGCCCGCGTGTACTGATATATCGCATTGTCTTCATAGTGACATTTACCTTACTTTGATGAAGCGGAGCCCGGCAACCTCTTTTTCCGG
>CAZISY010000103.1:0-9117 GCA_964542025.1 uncultured Verrucomicrobiota bacterium | reverse complement strand
AGCAACGGCACCGAAGTCACGGCAACCGTTTTCCTATCATGGAAAATGGACCGGTCCAGTCAATATGCACCTTCGCCAGATCCCCCACCGAGGTCTGATTGCTCTCAAAAAACACAATTTTATTGTGCCGCGTACGCCCCTGCCAGCGCTCCCGTTCCACGCTTTCCGTCAGCACTTCCACCACCGCATTTTTCAGCGCGGCGTTTTTTTCGGTTTGAATTTCCTTCTGCATATCGTCCAATTCTTTTCGGCGGAATTCCTTCACCGACTCCGGTATATCATCCGGATACTGCTCAGCGGCGGACGTCCCCGGCCGTTCCGAATACTTGGCAATGTGAACCTTGTCGAACCGCACATCCTTCAGCAAATCATACGACTCCCGATACTGCCCGTCCGTCTCGCCGGGAAACCCCACAATAATGTCTGTGTGAATGGCCGCATCGGGAATGCGCCCGCGAATCCGCCCGATCAATTCCCGATATTTCTCCTGCGTGTACCCCCGTCGCATCCGCCGCAACACCTCATTGCTGCCCGACTGCACCGCCACTTCCAACTGCGGGCAAATTTTCGGCTCGGAAGCCACCGTATCGAGCAGCTTATCGGTCATCCAATTCGGGTGACTCGTGAGAAAACGCACGCGGAGCAACTCCGGAATTGCGCATACCTGCTTCAGCAAATCCGCCAAGTCTACCCCGCCTGGCAAATCCAGTCCGTAGCGATCCACAATTTGCCCAAGCAGCATCACTTCACGAACACCCTGATGCGCCAGTTCGCCCGTCTCGCGCAGAATCTCCTCCGGCAACCGGCTTCGCTCCCCACCCCTGCGCTCCGGAATCACACAGTACGCGCACGCATGCGAGCACCCCAGCACCACCGGCACAAACGCCGTCACCGCATTACGCTGCACCGCCGGCAGATCATACGAAACCGCCGGCTCCACCCCGCTGAACCCCGGCCAGTTCGTCAGAATATGATTGATCAGATTCTCCACGCCGGATGGCGGGATACATACATCCACATACGGATACTTTTTGCGCAGCTCCGGATTTTCATTCACCCCCACCAAACACCCCATCAGCGCAATCATCAGATGCGGACGCTGACGTTTCAATCTGTGCAGCGACCCAAGCTTGCCGTAGATTTTATTCTCCGCCTGCTGCCGTACCACACAGGTATTCAGTACCACCAAATCCGCTTCATCCGGCTCCGGCACCGACGTAAATCCGAGCGACTCCAATTGCGCCGCCAGCAGCCGCGAATCCGCCTCGTTCATTTGGCAGCCAATTGTCCAGATGTGATATTTTCGTGCCTGCATAACCCGCCCTTCTCAAAAGCCCGAAGCTTCTAGCCGTTTTTTCCAATCATTGGAACTTTTTTACACCGTTTTTCCAATCGTTGGAAGTTTTGGAAGGTGTTTTCCCAACCGTTGGAAACGCTTTCGGCGGACGCTGTTTTTTAACCTCCGGCGGCGTCAGGCGGATAACGTGCCCGGTCCAGTCGAGGCGCTTTTCTTTTTTCAGGCGAAGGATCAGGCGCGAGAGTGATTCCGGCGTAGCGCCGATGGCGGCGGCCACTTCCTTTTTAGAGTGTGGAATGCGCAGGGTATCGCCGGTGCCGTACTGATCGCGCAGAAACAGGAAGAAACGGGATTCGAGATCCATCGCGGTGAGACGCTGAATCTGTTCTGTGAGATAGCGTTGTTTTTGCAGGAGCATGACGATGAAATCGCGTCGGAATGTTTCCTCGGCCAGGAGGCGCTGAATATCCATGCGCGGAAGCGCCAAAACCTCGGAGGCTTCCACGGCCATCGCCGTCACGGGATAACATTCCGTCTCAAACAAAACCACCTCGGCAAAAACCTCGCACGGGCCGATCAGGCGGATCACCGTTTCGTGTCCGTCTTCCGTGGTTTTGAACAGGCGAATCTGCCCGCTCACCATCAGATAAAAGGCGCCGCCCCGCTCTCCCTCATGGAAAAGGATTTCCTTTTTGGATAGCCTGCGCCTCACACTGATGGCGGCCAATTCATTGCGACTGGACGGCTTCAACTCCCTGAAAAAAACCGAAGCGGAAAGCAATCGAACGGTAGTTTGAAGTTGATCTTCCATATGTTATCGAATGGACACACTTTTCATAGCGTCCGGGAGGTGTCGCAGCATATCTCCTGCGTGCATGCCATGCTGGGTCTGCTCCAGCGCGGCGAAGTCGCCTGCGCGTCCGTGAATGAACGAAGCGCAGCCCGCCGCATAAAACGGCGCCGCTCCGCGTCCGATGAACCCGGTCAGGAGTCCGGCCAGCATATCGCCGCTGCCTCCGCAGGCCATTCCCGGGTTGCCCGTCATGTTCAGGCGAGTGTTCCCGGCGGGTTCTGCAGTGAGGGTTCCAACCCCTTTCAGCATCACCACGGCGTCGGAACGCTTCGAGGCTTCCGTGACGATGCGCACCCGTTCGCGCAGTACGTCGGCCGTACGCATGCCCATCAGGCGCGCCAGCTCTGCCGGATGCGGCGTCAGTACCAGCGGTGCCTTGGAACTTCGCAGCAGATCCAATGCCCCCTCAAACACATTCAGCGCATCGGCGTCCAGCACAACCGGACATTCCGCCCGCTGGATCACCTGCTCCACAATATACCGCGTGTCCGCGTGCGGGGTCATACCGGGCCCAAGCAGAATGGCCGTGTAGCGATCCAGCGACAGGTTCTTCACGGCATCCCGGTGCAGACTGCCCAACTCTGTGCAGGCCGCGCGCGTCACCATGGCCGGTTGGAGCGCCCCGGTGACGGCTCCGGCCACACACGACGGCGTAAGCACCGAAACCAGTCCGCACCCGGAATTCAAAGCGGCGGAACCGGCCAGCATAACCGCCCCCGCATAGCCTTCTGCGCCGCCGATCAGCAGGATGTGTCCGAACGTGCCTTTGTGCGCATTGTAGGCACGGCGCGGGAAAATGCCCCGCACATCCTGCGCACTGATCAGCTCCACGCCCCCGGATTGACCGGTCTTTTCCAGACACGGAATACCGATATCCACCACGTCCACCGTACCCAGCCAGGCTTTGGCATCCTCCGCTAAAAATCCGATTTTCGGGGCCGCCAGACAAATGGTTTGATCAGCCCGCACGGCCGAGCCATCGGCCCGGCCTGTGTTGCCATTCACGCCGGAAGGGATATCCACAGAAATGACAAAAGCCGTTTCCGACAAACGATTGATGTATTCAATCGCAGCCGCCGTTACGCCGTGAGGAACGCCCTCAGCCCCTGTCCCGAGCAGACCATCCACCACGACCCCGCAGGTTTCATCCACGGGTGAAAGCGCTTCCCAGGCGGCCGCTTCGGGCCATTCCAGACACAGCAGGCCGTCTTCCGTCATCCGCTCAAAATGAAACCGCGCATCCTCTTTCAAATCAGCACGCGTTCCCGCCAGACGCACCGCCACATCATACCCCCAAATCAGGAGATAACGCGCCGCGGCAAAGGCGTCGCCTCCGTTGTTGCCCCGCCCCGCCACAAGCAGGACGCCGGGGAAACACCTGGAGCGTTCGATGGTGTTCTTCACAGCGCGGGCCACGGCATATCCGGCCCGATCCATCAGGATGCGTCCGGGCACTCCCTGTTCCTTCATGGCTTTCAAATCCAGCTCGCGCATTTGCTCTACGGTTACCGCTCTCATGGATTACCTCCCTTGCAGGCATTCATGGCTTCCAGCATTTCGCGCACGGCACCATCCAACCCCGAAAAAACGGCGCGTGCGATAATGCTGTGCCCGATGTTCAGCGTATCCAGCCAGGGAATATTCAACGTTCCGTGAATATTCTGCATGTTTATGCCGTGCCCGGCGTTCACCTGCAAGCTTAAGTCGTGGGCATACCGCGCCCCCTGAATCAATGCGTTCAATTCCCGGTCACGAACGTCCCCTTCGGCATCACAATAGGCTCCGGTATGCAGTTCCACCACGGGCGCGCCGATTTCCGCCGATGCCTCCAACTGACGCCGATCATGGGTCACAAAAAGACTCACCCGAATCCCGGCCTCCGTCAACCGCGAGACAACTGACTTTAAATAGGCCCTGTTCCCCGCCACATCCAGACCGCCTTCCGTGGTCAATTCCTGTCGCTTTTCCGGAACCAGACACACTTCGTCCGGCCGGATCGCCAGGGCAATCCCGGTCATTTCCTCCGTGGCGGCCATTTCCAGGTTCAGGATTACAGAATCCAGCGCGCGTACGGCCCGCACATCCGCATCCTGAATGTGACGGCGATCTTCCCTCAAGTGCATGGTGATGCTGTGCGCACCGGCGTGAATGCAGCAGGCCGCCGCATCCATCGGTGAAGGATATGAAGTGCCTCTGGCCTGCCTAAGCGTGGCCACATGATCCACATTGACACCGAGTTTTAATCTACTGCTCATACCGCCCTTTCTTAAAACTGATCCACCATCTTGTTATGGCGCCGGCGTTCCCGAATCATGGAACGATCGAACAATAAAGCGGCATTGCCGCCACGCGCGCGCGTTTCAAGCAGCGCATATTCCGCTGTACGCACCAATTCCGCCGGCGTACGCCCGTGCGACGGAAACCCGGCCACGCCCAAACTGACCGTCATACGCAGCGACGACTTGTTGTATTGCACCTGCCCCCGCCGCGCGTTCAGGCAGATTCGCCGCGCCACGGACATGCCTTCCTCCTGCGTGCAATTCATCATCACCAAAAAGTTATCCTCTGCGCAGCGGCCCAGCAAATCCGCCTCGCGTGTTTCGTGCTGCAGCAATTCGCCGATGGCATGCAGGAGCGCATCGCGCACACCGTCGCCATATTGTTTAATGTAGCGCTCCGTATGATCCAGGCCGAGGTAGAGCATGGTTACGGGGCGGCCTTCACGTCGAAATCCGGCCATATACTTGGCCATCGCGGAACCGATTTTATCCTGTCGAATCACTCCGGTGACCGGATCCACCATTGGGCTGATCCGTGCCTCCGGCTCCTTCTCCGCTTCAACGGGTACCTCCCCGTCATCCTCTTCCAGTTCCTCGTCATCGCGCAGCAAACCAACCGCCTTGCGCACCGTTTTTTCCGGGATCGGCGCAAGCTGCAACGGGACGTCGGATGCGGCCGCTTCAGCAACCGCCTGTTCGAGGCTGCTGATGAGTCCCAGCATCGTCACTCCGTTTTCCGGGAAACTGACGAGTCCGGTAAAAATCGAAACATGTCCGGCCCAGCCGCTCGCCGTTCGGCAGAGCCCCGAGCCAACAGCCGCAGCCAAACGATTCATGATGGCGACGCCCGTATCCCGTTTGCACGACGGAACCAGAATGCCGATCCGGTCCGCGTCCAACCGAACGACTACATCGGCCTCCCGCAAATTATGGCGCAGGATGGATTGTATCCATTCGCCGATTTCTTTCACGCCGGCTTCTCCCGCGGATGCGGACAGCGCGTCCCCGGCGCGCAGCCCGACGCAGGCCGCAATCAGCGGATTCGCTTGCGCGGAAGAGCCCCCCACCCGACGCAGCAACTCGGCCTGAAACTGATTGGCGGTGGGCTCTGCTTCTGATTCGGCATTGGTATTCAGCGACAGATTCCCGGTAATGGTTTGGAAGCGCAGAAAGCTGGCGAGCGCGGTGATCGCAGCAAAAGAAATTCCCACGACCAGCAAAAACTGCATCACTCCTTCCGAAAACATAACCGGCTGAATGATGGCTGATGTGAGCAGATAAATCATACTGAACCTTTCAGGACTCCGGCCGTCTGAACCGGCGCGATCGCCCCGGACTAAACAATCACCGACCCGTTTTCCCTGTGGAAGAAATGTGTTTTGTTGATGTCGACCACCATCGTGACTTCCTGATTCACCCTGGGGATCTCCTGCGTATTCAGCCGGGCCGTGAACGAATGCGCTCCGCTGTTCAGGTACAGATATACTTCCGCGCCCATCGGCTCGACCACTTCCACGCGTGCTTTAAATTGGGCGTCCGGGTTCGGATCCCGAGTGAACAGCACATCATTCAGATCTTCCGGACGCACACCAAACACCACGTTTTTCCCATCGAAGGAATCGAGCGCCGCCTGCTGACTTGCGGCCACCCCCAGCGCAAAATGCGGCTCCACAAAGAAGAGGCGTCCGTTACGCCGCTCCATGCGCCCATCGAAGAAATTCATCGGCGGACTTCCAATGAATCCCGCCACGAATTGATTGATGGGATGATGATAGAGCTCCAGCGGTTTGGCCGTCTGCTGGATGACGCCGTCTTTCATCACGCAAATTCGGTCGCCCATCGTCATGGCTTCCACCTGATCGTGCGTTACATAGATCATGGTGGACGCCAGCCGGGTGTGCAGCTTGCTGATTTCCGCACGCATCTGAACCCGCATTTTGGCATCCAGATTGGAGAGCGGCTCATCAAAGAGGAAGGCTTTTGGTTTGCGGACGATGGCCCGTCCCACCGCGACGCGCTGGCGCTGTCCGCCGGAGAGCGCTTTGGGTTTGCGTTGCAGCAGCGTTTGAATGCCGAGAATCTCCGAGGCTTCCCGTACGCGCCGGTCGATTTCGTCTTTCGGGTAGTGGCGCAATTTCAAGCCGAAGGCCATGTTGTTGTAGACGGTCATGTGCGGATACAGCGCGTAGTTTTGAAAGACCATGGCAATATCCCGATTTTTCGGGGGTATATCATTGATGCGTTTGCCATCAATATAGATGTTGCCTTCGCTGATTTCCTCCAGCCCGGCCACCATGCGCAGCGTAGTGGATTTTCCGCAGCCGGATGGGCCTACGAGCACCATGAACTCCTGATCTTCAATTTCCAGACTGGCGTTGTCCACGGCACGAACATCGCCCGGATAGATTTTGCAGACCTGCTCCAAAACCACTTTTGCCATATTTTATTTCCCCGTCCGGAATTGTTATGCGCTTCCAGTGAGCCGAAAGAACCGATTCATTCGTTATGAATCTCTCCGGCACAATGCCGATCAAGGTAGCACGCCTCAGGAAAACCTGTCAAAAGCTGATTCCGGCGAAGTGGTTCGCATTGCGTTATGCTGAACAGGGATCGGCAACCCTCAGGGCGCATATTCCAGGCTGTTGAGCAGCTGATCGCAGGTGATGGCGAAATCATCCCGGCTATCGTAAAGGGCGCTGCCTGTGATTTGCAGCATGTGTTCCGTATCGCGATCCAGCAGAATCAGCAGATTCACCGACCGGGTTCCCGATTTGTCGGTCTTCAAATAATGCAACTCCCAACCGGGTATTCCGCGCGATGTTTTCAGGCTGCTTTTTTTCAGCAGGCGCATCCCTGCATTTTTACTGTAGCGGGCGCGCTTCAATTGATTGACCAACTGTTCGTACTGATTGAGCGCGACATCCTGAGCGGTAATTATCATCTCAATGAGTGGCGCCTGCGCCGAGAGGACATTTTCTTTCTGCAGCTTCATGCCGGTTCCGTTTTCCGCCGGCGTAAAGCGATAGCCGTCCGGAACCGAAAAGGAGTAGCGGCCCGCTTCGTTGGTCACCCGGTTTTCAGCCTGAAGATCAAGCGCTGTACCCAGAAAAATCAACCCGCACACGATCAGCCTGTAAAAACAGCACCACCCGTTATTTAGTACTCCCTGATCTGCGGACCACACGTTTCCCGGACTCCCGATGAGGACATCAGCCTTTGTTGCGGAAGGTGATTCGACCCTTGGTCAAATCATAGGGCGACATTTCCACGCGTACCTTGTCGCCGTTGGTGATTCGAATGAAATGCTTGCGCATTTTTCCAGAAATATGGGCCAAAATCTCATGCCCATTGGTTAATTGAACGCGATACATGGTGGCCGGCAGCACTTTGACAACTACCCCATCCAACTGTATCAATTCCTCTTTCTCACCCGCCATAGTGACTCACTCCTCTTCTTCGCTGACTTGCTAATGGGCCGGAATTTACGCGCATTGATCCGGTATTTCAAGCGGGCTTTCCACAAAGTTTGTGGTGTAGGGCCCATTCAGAGCTGCGGCCGTGTGCAGATTGTATGCGCAGGCACGGGCCTCTTTTCGCTCAACGGGCGTTCCAACGATCCTTCAGATCAGCGTCAAAACGAAGTTTTCCCGTTGCTTCGCTGTCTTTTGTGATGAGCTGATCCCCTACCCGGCAATGGATCAAACGAAGTCCGCGTCCCTCTTCCATTTCGTTTCCGATGGTCACCCGGCGGTTGCCATCTGCGGCCATTCCGGCCTGCAAGCGGCTTTGCAGGGATTCGTCGTCCAGTCCGTTCCAGGCTTCCATCCAGAGGTTGCGGATTTCAATGTTTTCCCAGTTGGCGAGCGCCTGGAAACGCATGGCCGCCGGGTTCATCCCTTCAGAACGCACATTTTCAATGAGGATATTCCGGATGGTCTGTTCGGGATCAGCGGTGTTCTGTGCGCCGGTCCAATGCCCGGAAGCATTGAGCAGGCCCGAATTGGATTTCACGTCTTTCCAATACATGCGGTTGTGGATGATATCCAACCCGTTCACATGAATCGTATCCAGTTCACGGGGGATCCAGCCCCACTGAATCACCGGCCCATTCTCGCCCTTCCAAATCACGCAATCCGTGACGCTCACCTCGCTGTGGTACAATTTAATCACGTCATCATTGGCATGCAGAAAAGAATGCGCCAGGCAGCCGCCGCGGTAAATTTCCGGGCCATCCGTCTGCCAGGTCCACGCGCCCACCTGTTTGAAGTGGAGGAAATCGGTCGTGAAGCGTTCGGTATCGCCGTAGACCACAAACGAATGATACGGAGGATTGCTGAGTGTGATTCCATGCACCGTGAGTTTCTGCGGGCGCTCCGTGGAATAGCATTGAAGCATTTTAACGCAGGAGCCGTGGCAGTCCGCGGCGTCCTCGCTGCGGTGGGTGTAGGGCACATGCCCGAATTGATCGCTGCGGTCCGCTTCATACACATAAAGCTCCCCGGAAAGCACCCCGAACCCGGTCACACGATAGTTGTCCTGTGCGCCCGCGAATTCAAAGGCGCCCTTAACATATGCGCCGGGCGCCAGATAGACCCAGCGGGTGCGATCAGCCAATTGGGCGTGCTCATTCCAGGGCATCCAATAAATACCGGGCCTGAAGTAAATCACATCCGCATCCACTTCATGCA
>CAZISY010000102.1:0-10598 GCA_964542025.1 uncultured Verrucomicrobiota bacterium | reverse complement strand
CTTTGGACTTTTGTCGGTGGCTCCAACCGTTGGAACTTTTAAGAGATTGACGCGGGGACCGAACAAAGTACGGCCGGCGCTGTGAGCCGGCCAACTCGGGGTGGGGTATGACGCCGTCTCACAGCGACCGCGGTACCAACGTGCGGTTCGGGGGCATTCGCGGGATAAACCCCAAAAAACGCTTGAATTCCGGCACCCCTGTACCTATCGTCCCCTGATCTTCCGACGACTAACGTTCGGTAACCCAGAAGAAAAGCAGGCGATTATGAAACAGAATCAGAATGTGGAACTCGAAACCATGCGGCACAGTGCGGCCCATGTGATGGCGACGGCGGTATGCCATTTGTTTCCGGGAGTTCAGCTCGACATCGGCCCCTCCACCGAGGACGGTTTTTATTACGATTTTCTGATGGATCATCGCCTGACGCCGGAGGATTTTGAGCAAATCGAAGCGGAAATGCAGCGTATTGTGGATGCGGATCTGCCCTTCGAGCGCGTTGAACGTACCCGCGATGAGGCGCTGGCCTTCCTGAAGGAAAAGCAGCAGCGTTTCAAGGTGGAACGGCTGGCGGATATTCCGGAAGGTGAGAAAATTTCGTTTTACCAGTGCGGGGATTTCGCGGATCTGTGCCGCGGGCCGCATGTGAAGAGTACCGGGTGCATCAAGGCGTTTAAGCTGCTTTCCGTGGCCGGTTCCTATTACCGGGGCATTGAAACCAACCCGATGCTGCAGCGCCTGTATGCCACCGCGTTTATGAACGCGAAGGAATTGCGGGCGTACCTTCAACTTCTCGAAGAAGCCAAAAAGCGGGATCACCGCAAATTGGGCCGCGAATTGGATCTTTTCTCCACGAGCGAGCAAATCGGCCCCGGCCTTGTTCTTTGGCATCCCAAGGCGGCGCGCATCCGGTCGATCATCGAGGACTTCTGGCGCAAAGAGCACTTCCGCAGCGGATATCAGATGATCTACACGCCGCATCTGGGGCAGGCCCGCCTTTGGGAAACTTCGGGGCACCTGGGCTTCTACCGCGAAAGCATGTATGCGCCGATGAACATCGACGATAATGAGTACTTCATTAAGCCGATGAATTGTCCGTTCCACATTCAGATTTATAAATCATCGCGCCGATCTTATCGCGAACTCCCCGTCCGCTGGGCGGAACTGGGAACCGTGTACCGGTATGAAAAGGCCGGGGTTCTTCACGGCCTGATGCGGGTACGCGGGTTTACTCAGGATGATGCGCATATCATCTGCTCGCCGGAGCAGGTAGAGGACGAAATTAAGAACACCATGCGGTTCGCCATTCGCATGTGGCATACGTTCGGCTTTAAAAATATTACGGCGTATCTCGCCACCCGCCCCGAAAAGTCGGTGGGCGACGAAGAACGCTGGGCCAAAGCCACCGCATCGCTGGAAGCCGCGCTGAAGCAGGAAGGCGTTCCCTACGAAGAAGATCGCGGCGGCGGCGCTTTTTACGGGCCGAAAATCGACATGAAGGTGAAGGATGCCATCGGACGCGAGTGGCAGGTCAGCACTATTCAGTTCGACTTCAATCTGCCGGAGCGGTTCGACATGACCTACATCGCCGCCGACGGGCAGGAGCATCGTCCATACATGATTCACCGCGCGCTCCTGGGCAGTATTGAGCGTTTCTTCGGCATACTGATTGAGCATTATGCCGGGGCGTTCCCGCTTTGGCTGGCCCCGGAACAGGTCCGCATCCTCCCGTTGACCGAAAATCAACTCGACTATGCGCTCAACGTGGAAAAACAATTGCTGGAAGCGGATTTCCGCGTCACCGTGGACCGTTGCCAGGAGAAGGTCGGCGCCAAAATACGGCAGGCTCAGGTGGAAAAAATCCCCTACATGCTCATTGTCGGACCCAAAGAAGCCGAGGCGGGACAGGTATCGCTGCGGTGCCGCCGGCAGGGGGACCGGGGTATGATTGATCTTCCCACGCTGATCGGGCAGTTACGGCAGGAGGCCGAAGCCCGTGAGACCCATTTGGAGTAAAGACGATGGTGGACAGTTTCTTTCGCCGCGGCTATACTCCGCGCCATAAGCAATAAGCAATCGCAAACAAACCCAAACAACAGGAGGTAGACTATCCAAAACAGAAAATTCAGACGTGATGACCGCCAGCCCCGTACCCGTATCAATCAATTGATTCGTGTGCCGGAGGTTCGCTGTATTGATGCCGCCGGCGAGCAGGTCGGAATCATTTCCACCCGCGATGCGCTGCGTAAGGCTACGGAAGCGGGCCTTGATCTGGTGGAAATTTCCCCCAACGCGCACCCGCCGGTCTGCCGGATTATGGATTACGGCAAGTTCAAATACGAAGTCGAAAAGAAAGAACGGCAGGCCAAGAAGCATCAGACCCAAACCAAGGTCAAGGAAATCAAATTCCATGCCAACGTGGGTGATCACGATTATGAAACCAAACTGCGGCACGCCACGGATTTTTTGAACGAAGGACACCGCGTGAAGTTTTCGCTTTATTTTCGCGGCCGTGAAAACGCGCATCAGGATCTGGGGTTTGTGTTGATGAAGCGGGTGGCCCAGGATTTGGCGGAAATCGGTTCGCTTGAACAGGACGCACGCATGATGGGGCGTAATCTGCTCATGATGATGGTTCCCAAGAAGAAATAACACCGGCGAAACGCCTGCGCGCCTGCGCATACCAGTCCAATCCACAGAAAAACCGGCCCTTCCTTTGAACGCATGCGGAAGAGCAGGGGTTACTGTTCTTTTTTCACGGAATGATGCTTTCGGCATGGTTTATGCATCTCATACAGGCATGAACCCGACCGGAAAACAAATCGCGAAAAATAGCGTGCCGCCCGCCCAACCGGATCCGAAGCAGCGACTTCGGCAGGTCGAGGAATGCTGTCTGCGCGAATTAATATACGCCGGGGCCAATGGACAACACGCGGACAGCCGCTTTATTCAAAAAGCCCTCGCCGTTTTCCGTCCCTCGGAAACAGACCGGCGACCTTAAGAGTATCCTCAATGTTGAGAATAGAATCACGCGCCGGGGAGGCGTCTGTCGCTATTTACCTGGCACCCTGAAGATAAAATAAAGGGCTGTGCCCCTCGCGCTCCTCCATCAGCCATCGTTTGACAGGACGATATTTACTTCCTAGTATAAACGCGTTTCCGGGAGGTTTTTTATGCGACGCGAATTGGTTGGTATTGCAGCGGGGTTGATTATTCTTCTGAACGTCGCCCGCACCCCGGGGGCGTTATCCGTGCCGGTAATTATTAAGGAGTGTACCGGCGCGGTCGTTTCCAACTGGCCGGTTACCGCCGTAGTTCCGCTGCCCTACGGGGAATATACCAACACCGATTCTTTCGTCCTGCGCGCGGAGGATGGCACGGCGGTTCCCGCGCAGTTCGATGTATTAAACCGCTGGGTGGGGCGAGACGGAAGTCTTCGTCATGTCACGGTTCAGTTTTTCGCCTCTGCCCCCGCCTACACCGGCACAGGAACGGGAACAAACATCTATTTTTTGCGCGACAACGGCCCCGCCGAATTTTCGTCACCGCTCTCCGTCAGTAACCTTTCAAATGAAATCATTGTACATACCGGTCCGCTCCGTTTTTCCGTAAATAAGCATGCGTTTAATCTGCTGGATGGCGTATGGCTGGATGCGGACGGAAACGGGGTTTTTGACGGCTCGGAACAAGTCCTGAACAACACCACAAATCACGGCGCTGTGCTGATGGACCGAATGGGAGAAGCGCGATTCGACGCCCATCGCACCAACCTCACCGTAACCGTGGAAGAAAGCGGACCCCTGCGTGCCGTCATACGGGTTTCTTCTCCCACCGTGTTCAACAACACCAACGACCACACGCACGGGTTCGCCGTCCGCATCTACGCCTATGCCGGATGCCCCTATCTCAAGCTGGATTATCAACTCCAAAACGCCGCGCTGAACACCGACCTCTCCTGGCCCCTGTATTTTGAATCCTGCCGGCTGGACTTCGCGCTCGCCATCACGGGGGCCGCAGAAATGGCCGTGGGACTGGGTGACAGCGGGGTATGGTCTGCAACGACGAATGCCGCGCGCCTGGCTCAAGCCTGGCACAGCACCGGCGAACTCTACACGGCATCCTCCGCGCCGATCCTTCATACCAATCAACTGGAAGGCTGGGTCACTCTCCGGAACGGGGACTCCGGTATCGGGGTGTTTCTCCGGAACTTCTGGCAAACCTGGCCCAACGGCATTGCCTATTCCAATAGCGGCGCGCTCAGCATAGAGCTCTTCCCCGAATGGAGCTGTCAGTTTTTTGCCACCAATAACATCGGACAAAAAAACTTCACCGATACCGGGTTGTACTGGCTTGAAGACATGCAGGCCACCTGCAGAGAACTGGTACTCTGGTTTCAGAGTAACCGTGTGGATTCCGCGGAGGCCGCCCGGTTTTCCGCGCACCTTGAGCATCCGCCGGTCCCAGTCATTCCGCTGGATTGGTACCGCACCACACACGCGACCCTTGATCTGGAAGGATATATTCCTCCCGGTACACCCGCTGATGCCGACACCGAACGCCTCCCGACGTATAGCGCCTACGACTGGACGACCGACGGTAATTACCGCTTCAACTGGGATAATTACTACCTCGATGAACCCATCCGAAAATACGGCACCGCCACCACCGGCGGCTGGCCCGGAAGCGCCGGCAGCCTCTTCATCGCCACCGGAAATCCAGCCCATTACTACGACGCCGAACGCAAGGCGCTGGCCGAACTCAATATGCGCCCCCACTGGCTTCCCGGTTACGACCACGAGCGCGATTTCGACCGCCTGCGCCTGACCACCGCCCCCTATTCCGGGCAATCCTGGCGCCGGTTCGATGGCCACAGCTATCCCTGGCTCGCGGCCCCTTATCTGGACCGCACCGCGCTCGACGCCTGCCCGCGCGATGATCAGCATGGATGGTATCAGCACATGCGCGACTGGTATCACGTCACCGCCAATCCCTGGGCGCGCGACTGGTACACCTTCATCGACCAGTTCCGCTACACGTCGCTCCTGCGTACCTCGCCCTACGAAGATCTTTCCGGTCGTGCCCGCGGCCACTCGCTGGCCCACGCCCTCGCCGCGTTTCGCGCCACCGGCAACACCAACATTCTCCGCCACTTCGCCACCGAAGTCCGCGCCCTCCGCAGGGATCAATTCCAACATGGCGGCCGCTACGATGCCGATAAAGACGGCGCTCCCGCCGCGGCCTCCTGGCAGGCCGGCTATGTCAGCCGCGCCGTCCTGGACTACATGAATGAAGTGGAAGGCACCCGCGACCGCGAGTGGGCCGAGGCGTTTTCTTTCATCGCGGGCCTCATCGACTGGAATATGAGCCACGCCAATTTCAGTTACTACCTCAATGCCTTCACCGCCACCAACACGCCCAGCTCCTCCACCGGCCTGATTTTGGTGGACCTGCAATCCTGGTACGCGCTGGCCACCGGCGATTCCAACGCCTTGCGCCAAACCATGCTCTACGTCACCAATGGTATCTTCGGCGGCGAAACCCCTGCCGGCGATTTTTCGCGCTGGACCGGGCAGTACGAAGCCCGCCAGTGGAGCGCGCTCACCCAGGCCGTCGCCGCCGGACGCGCCTTTTCACCGCCACCGCCGACCCCGGTATTTTCCGCCACCGCCGAAACCGGACGTATCGTTTTCCGCTGGCAGGGCATGCCGGGCGCCACCCGCTACCACCTGTGCTGGTCCACCAACGAAATCAGCCTTACTCATACGCTGAACACAAACTACATCAATTGGTGGGCCGCCGAAACCACACTCACCAACCGGACAACATCCGGCGGCGAATCCATCACCCTTTCCGTGACGTCTGCCGTTCCGGCCGGCGCCCCGATCTCTGCCTGCATCTTTTACTTCGACACCAACAGCAATATGAGCGTGAAAACAGAAATAGTGCGCCCCCCCACAGCCTCTTTCGCGGGCATTCCGCTTCGCGGTGCCGCACCGCTGACGGTGAGCTTCAGCAACCAAACACTCGGGACCATCACGTCCTCCCGCTGGTCGTTTGGCGACGGCGCGGTTTCAAACACCACCCACGCCGATCACACCTATACCTCCGCGGGGGATTATGACGTCAGCCTGACCGTCGCCAACAGCGCCGGAACCGATACGTTAAGCAGAGCAGCCTATATTCATGTGGTGCCGGAAGGCATGCCCATCGCTGATTTACACTGGTCCACCAATCGTGGCCCGGCCCCGCTGACCGTACAATTCACCAACTGTTCCATTGGCGCCGTCTTTCTCAATCAGTGGGACTTTGGCGATGGAGAAACCTCCACGCTTTCCAATCCCGAACACACGTTTTCCACCGCTGGAACCTATACGGTGACTCTGATCGCGCAGGCCGCCGCAGGGTCCGATACCTGCCGCGTGGAAAATGCGATTGAGGCGCTTCCTCCTCCGCCTTCCGTTTCTTTTTCTGCGCACCCGGTTTCCGGAGGTTTCCCGCTGGAAGTGCAGTTCACAAACACCACCACCGGCATAGCCACTAACTGGTCCTGGAATTTCGGTGACGGCGGCGCCTCCTCCCTGCGCGATCCGCAGTACGTCTATACCGTCACCGGAACCTATACGGTTATCCTCACGGCAGGCGGACCGGGCGGTACTTCCACCAACACGCGCGCGGGCTATATCACCATCCTCCCGGAATCCGGACGCGACTACTATCCCGCATCCGGCGCCGACGATGCCAACCAGGAAGGCGCCACCATGATGGTGTCCTATCCGTACCTTTACCTCGCTTATTCCCGTGACATGCTCGCCGGGTTTCGGTTCACAGGCATCGAAATTCCACCATCCTCGGTTGTGACCCGCGCCTATATCCAATTCTGCTCCACCACCGAGCGCTCCGATCCGGCCGAAGCCTTCATCCGCGCTGAAAAAAACGCCGCCCCCGCTTCCTTCGCCACCAACGCCAACAATCTCTCTGCGCGCACGCTTACGGATGCCTCGGTCAGCTGGACGCTTCCCGCGTGGGGCTGCAACGAACAAACCGGCGCCGAACGCACGCCGGATATTTCGACGCTTGTTCGCGAACTCATCGCCTCCTCTGCCTGGACCAATCGCGGAGCCATGGCGTTTGTCTTCTCGTCCACAGGCAACTACGGCGAACAGGGCATGCGCCACGCGTGGTCCTATGAAAATGCTGCGGAACAAAATCGCCCCGAATATCTCCCGCGCCTGCACATTGAAGTGCAAACAAACGTGAATTTCGCGGCCTTTTCGCTCCGGGCCACCGCCCTGTCCAACAGCGTCATGCTGCGCTGGACGGATCCCGCCCGATGCGGCGCCCCCGGATGGTCCGCGCTCATCCGCGCCGACACCAATGCGTACCCCGCCGCTCCGACCTCAGGCGTGCGCGTGGCCTCCACCACAAACGGCTGGGCGCTGGAATCAGGCGTGGACAGCGGCGTGACCCGCTACTACACGCTTTGGCTTTCTCCCGATGGAACCAACTGGCTGGAACCGAATAACACCCTGATTTTCGCGCATTAAACCCGGGCGCCCATCATTCTGCGCGGCGTCCGTAACGCGTGGTCAGCTCATAGGTGAATTCCGTCTTTCCGCCCGCCGGCAGTTCAATCGTATAGCGGAACGTGTCGAGGTCGATCTTCTCATATTTCCCGCAGTCGCCCTGATTTTCCACGGACCAGTGGGGCGAGAGTTGATCGCAGGTGATCTCGATTTTCGCCGGCACATCGCGCGTATTGTTAACGCGCACGCGGAAGGTTTCGATGCCGATCCAGCCCGCGATGTTGCCCTGATTATCGAACAGGTAATCTTTGGAAGAACAGTTCATCGGCGTGACGTCCACCAAAACCTCCCGCACGGCGCCCAGGTTGAGTTCCACGTCTTCATTGACCGGGATGTACTGAAAACTGGAGGCCCCTTCATAGCTGAGGCGGGCATCCGCCGCTTTGCCGAGCAGCCGGTACACGCTGAGCGAGCCGCCGGGTATGGGCGTTTCGCCCAGTTTGTGTTCCGTGTCGTTTTTAAAGCTGAGGAAGCGGATCACGTTGGTGCCGTAGCGGTCCTCATTGTATTTATACAGATTCTTCACCGGAATTTCGGCGACATCAAAACTCGGCAGCCGCTTGCTCCATCCATTGGGAATCGTCTCGGTCCCGGGAATGGTGTAGAGAAAATACTCGCTGAGCCCCTCCTTCGCGATTTCCTTTGGAGCCTCGAATTCTGCGAGCTCGCTAAAGTCGGCCTCCGGTGAGGCGCACATGTCCATGACATGATTTTTCATCATGCGCATGGGCGCGGGCGAGGGCATGACCATGCCCGATGCCATTACGGGTGCCATGCCTGGGCGTCCGTAGGGATATTGGCGGCGCGAGAGTTCGGCGATTTCATCCAGCAGGTGGACCTCGCCCACGATCAGCCGCGTCTGCGCGTTTTCATAATCCTCGCCGCTGTTGTTCTGCACCATGACATAACCTTCCAGGCGCATCACCGCTTCATCGGGCGAAAGCGTACCCATGTAAAAGGCGCGCCAGGATAGACCGCTGGTGAAGTAATCAATGTCCATCGTGGTTTTTCCGCTGATCCGGCTGAGGATATTCCACACGCCGACGTTACTCACGCGGGGCGGAAACACCAGATCGAGAATGTCGATTTTGTCGGCCTGTTTGCGCGGGCGCAGATCAAGGCTCGTCGGGTCGATCAATGTATTCGCCCACGAGAACTGGAGCGTATTCTCGCCCTCGGTGAGCGTCAGGTCGCGCGTGTCGCGCACGAGCGTGAGGTCGGCGCTGTTGTAGATCGTGAGTTGCACGGCATCGCGTTTGGGCAGAGTGACCAGGTCCACTTTTGCGACGGCCGGAAGCAGTCCGGCGGCTAAAAGACAGGTGGAAAGCACAGTGATTTGTTTGTACATGATAAAGCCTCCGGGTTAACGCACGTTGAGACGGCTGAAGTTCATGACGAGTTCGTTGGTGGAATTCGGCGCCAGCTCAATCATAAATTCAAGAGTCCCGGCATCCTTGCGCTCATACTTCATGTTGCAGTCGCGCATCTTCCATTCACCCGGAATATGCTGAATAAGCGTGAGGGTGGCGGGATCGGCCTTGAAGTTTTCGATCTTGGCGGTGATTTGCTCATCCGTGTCATAAAGGACAATGCGGTTATCCTTGTTGCGCCGCGCATTGACCTTCTTGTCCTTCATTTGGCGCTGCGTGACGACGATGTCGCGGCTGTCCCCGATGTACACCTTCATTTCTTCGCCGGAGGGCGTCAGGGGAATGTCGTCCTCACCCAGAAAAATCGTGCCGTCTTTTCCGTCCTGCTGATACACGCGCACGCGCCCTTCCGCCAGCGGCGCGCCGCTCAGTCCGGATTGCTTGCCGTTCTCAATCACATAGCTCACGGGTATTCCGACATTGCCGTTCACCTTTTCCGGATCCCACGGCAGCAGCGCCGCATCAAACGTCCAGATTTTACGAATCGGCACGGACGCCAGATCAAACGCCGGGAGCTGGAGCGTTTCTTCATGGGTCAGCGAAACCTGCTCGAATGAGCGGTCCGCATTCACCTGAATCTGTGCGCCGGTGAAATCCTCGCCGGAAAAATTGCGCAGCACAGAATGACTTTTCAGCGCGACTTCCTTTTCCTTTTTATCCGCGATCAGTTTATACGTCACGAGCTGGTCGATGTTGAGCAGCAGGTAACTGATCCGCACACGCACATCCGTGGCTTCCTTGCTCGACAAATCCCAAACCAGCGCGGCCTCGCCGGGCGGATAACTCACCGAAAGCAGATTCACGCTGTCGCCGTGAGTGAGAATATTCAGGCGAATGGAATCCGGATTAATTTCCACACCCTTCCAGGAAAAATCCACCTGATTGCGTCCCTGCTGGAGCGTGAGCATACGCTCTTCCTCCACCAGCGTGGCCTCCGGATTCTGCAGGTTGATCCGGGTATCGGATCGGTCGGGAAGGGCAACCAGTTTTACACGGGCGGGCGCGGTGGCCGGAAGACCGGCAAGCAGGCCGATTAACAAAGCCGAATACAGTACGGGACGCATGAGAACCTCCTTCGTTGAACTGTGTGTCAAGATCGTATAAAGCGACGGAAGCGACAAGCCCAAACCGGAAAACTTTCGCAGCGCAAAATAATCACCGTCCGCTTCGCTCGGGAATGAGGTTTGGAATGGGAACAAAGTAGGGCAGCGCTCTCCGAGCGCTGCCCCTTTGCAGTGTGCAAGAAGTACCAACCTCTTCCTGCATGTTTTTGTTTGTGTGGAGGGCGGCGGGCCCCCGCCGCCCTGTGCATAGAACCATGCGCCTCACCCGGGACCGCCGAACGTCTGTTCGGCATGCGCTTTCCAATGTGTGCCCCGCATGCCATGTTATTAACGCCCGAGCAGCTCGAGATCGCAGAAAATACGAATCGCGAATGAATAGATGGAGGGACGCGCTCCGTCGCGTCCGAGGTTATGACGGCGGGCAAGGAAGTACAGCCGGCGCTGCGATCCGGCCTCTTCCTGCGTGTGTTGTTTTGTGTGGAGGGCGGCGGGCCTCCGCCGCCTGGTGATTTAAACTTGCGCG
>CAZISY010000101.1:0-11483 GCA_964542025.1 uncultured Verrucomicrobiota bacterium | reverse complement strand
T
Source organism: uncultured Verrucomicrobiota bacterium (assembly GCA_964542025.1). Taxonomy (GTDB): domain Bacteria; phylum Verrucomicrobiota; class Kiritimatiellia; order RZYC01; family RZYC01; genus JAQVYB01. The sequence goes on along the minus strand of CAZISY010000101.1, from coordinate 11,482 downwards.
GTCCGGCGCAATGGCCACCACAGGCACCTGCTCGCCCAGCAGGGCGATGGGGCCATGCTTCAATTCAGCGGCGTGATATCCCTCGGCATGAATGTAGGAAATTTCCTTCAGCTTGAGCGCCCCCTCCAGGGCGGCAGGATACATATAACCGCGCCCAATATAGAAAAAGTGGTCGTATGTGGCATACCGCTCCGCCACCTCGCGAATACGGTCCTTCAAATCAAGAATCCGACGGGCCAAATCGGGAAGCTCCTGTATGCCCTGAACGATACGCCGGCCTTCTTCCACGGACATGCGCCGCGTACGGGCGAAGCTCAATGCCATCAGCGTCAGGACGGCCACCTGACAGGAAAACGCCTTGGTGGATGCCACGCTGATTTCCGGTCCGGCATGCAGATAAACGCCTGCGCCGGTTTCACGCGCGATCGTGGACCCCACCGCATTGCAGATGCTCAGCACCCGGGTCCCTTTCCGTTTGGCTTCACGCACGGCGGCGAGGGTATCCGCGGTTTCTCCGGACTGACTGATGGCCAGCATGCAGGAATCGCGAAGGATGACGGGATTTCTGTAGCGGAATTCCGCCGCCTGCTCCACGACGGCGGGAATGTCCGCGAAGTCTTCAAAGAGATATTGCCCCACCATACCGGCATAGAGCGACGTCCCGCAGGCCGCAATGATCATACGGTCGATCCGGGCCATTTCCTGAGCGTCCATCCGCATACCGCTGAGCCGTGATGTTCCATCCTCCGGGATCAGGCGCCCCCGTATCGCATTGGCCAGCGCTTCCGGCTGCTCATGAATTTCCTTCAGCATAAAGTGTTCGAAACCGCCCTTTTCAATCTGCTCGGCGTTCCAGGCGATTTCCGTGGTTTCCCGGCTGACGGGCATGCTGTTGCATTCCGTGATATCCACCTGGCTGGTGGTGGCGGTGACGATGTCGCCATCGTTCAGGTAAATGACCCGATTGGTGTAATTCACAATCGCACTGACATCCGAAGCAATAATGGTTTCCCCATTGCCGACACCCACCACGATGGGACTTCCCTTGCGCGCGGCAATCAGCATGTCCGGATGCTCGCTGCACATCATGCAGAGTCCGTACGCACCGCGCAGGTGTTCCAGCATGCGCACCACGGCGGCACGAAAATCTCCCTCATAAAATTCCTCCAGCAAATGCGCCACCACTTCGGAATCGGTTTCGCTCTGAAAAACGTATCCCTTGTCCATCAGGCGCCGCTTGAGTTCCGTGTAGTTTTCAATAATGCCGTTATGCACAATGGCGAATTTTCCGTTGCGGGAACGGTGCGGATGAGCATTCGCCTCCGACGGAGCCCCGTGCGTGGCCCAGCGGGTGTGTCCCAGCCCGATCCGATATTTATTAATGGACGGGGCATGAGCGCTCACCACGCGTTCCAAATCGCTGATTTTTCCGACGGCGCGGAGAATGCTGATCTGACCTCCTTCATCCGGCAGCCAGGCGATCCCGGCCGAGTCGTACCCCCGGTATTCCAGGCGGCGCAATCCGCTGATGACGATCTCCAATGGGTCTCTGTGGCCGATGTACCCCACAATTCCGCACATAGTGTTTTCCTTTCTCAGCGGTAATTTTTCGCCGCAATGCCCAGTGATTTTATTTTGTAATTGATGATGCGCTGCGTGGTTTGCAGGTGCCGGGCGGCCGCCGCGGCATTCCCCCGGTGTTTCTTCAATGCATCCACGATGATTTCACGCTCATACGCGCTGACCAACCCCTGCAGGCTGGCCCCTTCTTCCGGCAGCAGAGCCGTATTGGTCAACTCGCTGGTCTGCAGGGATGGCGGAAGTGTGTAGCCGTGAATGACATCATCCGTACTGGTCAGCACGGCCCGCTCGATGCAGTTTTCAAGTTCACGCACATTACCCGGCCAGTGATAGGCCATCATCATGTTGATGGCCGTTGTGGAAATCCGTTTGATATGCCGGTTGTATGCGGCGTTGTATTTTTGAAGCAGATGATCGGCCAGCAGCATGATATCGGAACGGCGTTCCCGCAACGGCGGGAGATGAATGGGAAAAACATTCAGCCGATAATACAAATCCTCACGAAAGGTATTATTCTGCATGGCCGTTTCCAGATCGCGGCTGGTCGCGGCGATTACGCGCACATTCACATTCACGGATTCGCCGCCGCCCACGCGCTCGAACTGACGCTCCTGCAAAACGCGAAGCAGCCGGACCTGAACGGCCGCAGAGATATCGCCGATTTCATCCAGAAAAATGGTGCCGCCGTTGGCCAACTCAAAACGACCCGCCCGCCGCTGTCCGGCTCCGGTGAAAGCGCCCTTCTCATGGCCGAACAGTTCGCTCTCAATCAGGTGCTCCGGCAGCGCCGCACAGTTGACCGCGATGAAGGGATTTTTTTTACGTATGCTCCCATAGTGAATCGCCTTGGCGACCAACTCCTTGCCGGTGCCGGACTCCCCGCGAATAAGCACGGTGGCCATGCTGTCGGCCACCTGCGCCACCTGTTCATAAACCAGCCGCATGCTGTTGCATTTGCCCACGAGGTTATTCGGCTGATAGCGGTCATCCAACTGCTGCTGCAACCGCCGGTTTTCCGCGCGCAGACTTTCCCGCTCCTCCAAATCCTGACGGATACGGCCCACGGCCTCGGCAAGCAGACTCGCCACCAGCTCCAGAAATTTCAAATCACCCCTCAACCGGTCGGACTGTTCATCCGCCGGCTGATCAATGCTCATCGTACCGATCACTTTTCGTCCGTGAATGATCGGAACACACAGAAACGCGATCTTCTGGTTGGATCGGGTTTGGGTCCGGTTGAGAAAATTGGAATCTTTGGTGATATCCGGCACGATCACCGATTTACCCGTCTTGGCCACACGCCCCGTCACCCCCTCGCCCAGACGATACTGCCCCTTCCGCTGCTCTTCGGCGGTCAGACCGCGCGAAGCTTCAATAGCGAACACGTCATCATCGGGACGCCGCAGCGTCAGGGTGCCGCGCGACAATCCGAACTCCGTGTCCATGATGTCCAGCACTTCATTCAGCAGGGCAGAAACATCGTGCTGGTGCATGGTCGCCTGCGAAATGCGGTACAGCACTTCCAGTTCGCGATCTCTTCGTTCCGTTTCGTTCAATGTTGTACGCGCCATAAGGCACTCCCGTTGGTTCTTTCCTGCAGGCCTGTCCGATCATCCGGCGGCATGGGATTACAAATTTGTTCATTTGGCGGGATTTGTCAACGCATTTGAATGATCAGCGACCGTGAATGTCTTTCCGCTTTCGCAAAGGACCTGCCGAATCCGGTCATCCGCCCGTGACATGGGATACGTTTTGATTTCCTCCGCATTGACCCAGGCGATGTCGGCGCATTCGATGGGGCGCGGAGTTCCCGAAACAATGCGCCCGAGGTACGCATGCAGCTCCATGGTGAAATGACTGTAGGCGTGCGGAACTGTGATGAGGTGTTTTTCCATGTGCGTCTTGACGCCCAGTTCCTCCAGCAGTTCACGCTCGATGCACTCGGCCATGGTTTCTCCCTGCTCGCACTTGCCGCCCGGAAATTCCCACAGGCCGCCGAGCATGTCCTGTTCGCGACGCTGAGCGATAAGCAGGTTCCCCCGCCCATCGTAAAGAACCCCCGCACCCACCTGAATGTGAGGAATCCCCGCGCGCGGACTGCGTTTCGGATAATCCTGCACCGTGTGCGTTTCAAAGGCCCGGCAACTGGTCCGCACAGGACAATCACCGCAGGCGGGACGCCGCGGCAGGCAGCATACCGCGCCGAGTTCCATCATACTTTCATTGTGCATCCCCGGCTCACCGCGATCCAGCAGCGCATCAGCCAGCCGCTGAAACGTGCGCTTGCCTTCGGACGTATCAAACAGCACATCCACGGCGCGCAACCGGGAAAGCACCCGAATCACATTGCCATCCACAACGGCATACGGAAGATTCATCGCCAGACTGGCAATCGCGGCAGCCGTGTACGGCCCGATTCCCGGCAGCGCCAAAATGCCTTCGTAGGTTTTCGGGAAGCGGCCGGCGCAGGTATCCCGAATAAGGATGGCGGCATCGTGCATCTTGCGTGCGCGCCCGTAGTAGCCCAGGCCCTCCCACTGCTTCAGCACATCCTGCCGGTTGGCACCGGCCAGGGATCGAAGCGTGGGAAATGCCCGCATAAAACGCTCAAAGTAGGGCTGCGCCTGGTCTGTCCTGGTCTGCTGAAGCATGATTTCCGCCACCCACACCCGGTACGCCGTACGCCGCTTGCGCCAGGGAAACGCGCGGCGGTTTTCCGCAAACCAGCGGTGAAGATTTTTTTGGATGGACTTCACGTCCTGCTCGGAAAATTCATTCACACCGGTTACTCCAACTGAAACAGCGATTCACGGCCCTGCACCTGTCTGCCGGAAGAATCATGCAGGCCCGTCTGCCGCTCGATGTCCTCATCATTCAAAACCACGGGCGGCCCAACCAGCCTCAGCACCTGATCCACCTGCCAGCTGTACCCTTTTCGCTCGACGGTATAATCGTCATGCAGGAGGGTGTAGGTAAAGCGCACTTCCACCTTGGTCGCCCCGCGGCGGCGCACATCCCAACGCGGAAAAAGCACCTGCCCATCACTGTTCTCTTCCTGCTGCCGTATCCATTCCCGAACCGTGATGTCCTGCCCCTGAACTTGAACGATGCTCTGATTGACCATCTCCTGCACATCATCGGCTCCGGACTGTTGATCCTCCCTGACTATCGGCTTCAGGGTTTTATAGGTATTATCCTTCCCGCGAATGACCACGTCGGGCGCCTGAGCGCCGAACTCGCACCCCGCCAGCATCTGCATTCCCAAAAGTAAAAAAAAGGCCCAAACGCGCATACCCGTACCTCGGTGCGGCAGAATATCACCTTGTTTGCGCTTTCCAAGTTTTCATCACGGCTCTTTTCGGCGAGCGCCCGGGGGTCAGTAATCCCTGCGCCAGTTCAAATAGAGATTCTGCCCTTCGTCCCGGGCGCCGGCGGCGGAAGCCCGTATTTGCAGCGTCGGCGTCAGCCGCAGCTCCACGGCCACGGTATCGCCGTCTCCCTTGAGCGCTTTTTCTCCCTCCACATACAAATAGTTGCCGAAGTATCGTCCAAGCGTCAGCTGCGTTTGTTTCTTATCGTCCTGCTTCACATTGACCTGATCAAGTCCAAGCCGATTCTGTGCGCGGTTCAACCAACCATCGCCCGGCGCCTCGCCCCTCAGCACCTGAATCCCGTACGCCATGGTCAGCGCTTCAGCGGCCGTCAATTGATCGGTCTTTTTTCCAAACAGCAGCATGGCCAGAATTTCATTCTGCGGGCGTACGGGATCGGAACGGATTTCCACACGCGGATTCGCGGCGGAACCGTAAATCCGTAAATAGGCCGTCAATTCCGTGGTCACGGCATAAGCACGCAAATCAATCTGCGGAAGAATCGGACGGCTCCCGTTAAAGACCATACTGCATTGCGTCAGGTTCAGGCGTTTTCCCATAAACATCAGGGTCCCCTGCACAAGATTCAGCTCGCCGATCACCTGCGGTTCCCGCACGGTCCCTCCGAGGTGCAGGGCCGCATTCCATTCTGTGGAAAGTCCACGCCCCTCCACGAATATTTTCCCCGGAGCGTCCACCTTCAAATCGAGTGACAACCCCACGGCCCTTCTTTTTCTTTTCCACCGGCGTTCACTCATGGCTTCAGGACGGTTTACCTCGGTGATGTCCATTTCATAAACGCCTGGCGGCAGCGTCCGGCCTATGGTCAGAGCGGCCCGTTTCACATCGCAGGTTCCCGCCAGGCGCATTTGCAAAAAATCACCATTCAGCTGCGCATTTGCGCTGACCTGCAATGAGCGGCGCGGCTGGTTGACCAGCCGCATCCGCTGAAGAGTCAGGTGCAGATCCAGCGGGTTGTTCTCGTGCCTGTCAAAGGAAACATGCCCGTGTGCGGAACAACGCCCGTCCCGCTCATCCCGCGCATCCGCCCTGCGTATCACTGCCTGCTTATTTTTGAATTCCACATCCAGATTTACCTCGCGCAGCAGCGTGCCCCACCCGTAATGTTCATAGCTTCCGTCAGCCATTTGCACCCCGCCGGACAGCACGGGGCTTTCGGGCGTTCCGCACATCTGGGCGCTGCCCAGGAGAATACCCTGGGCGCGCTGCTTAATGGCCGACAGACATGGATCCAGCAACCCGAGATCCAGGTCCAGCGCCGCCCGCCCAAACAGTTCGTCCCCGGGCCGCACCGCAAGGCGCGGAGGTACTGCGGAAACATCCACCGGCACATCGATATGCGCATTCACGGCACAATGAGCGAGCCCAGTAGAAAGCACCCAGCCCTGAAGCGCGCCATTACTCACACACAGTTCAGCCGAAAAATACAGCGGAGGAACCGGCGCATGAACAAGCGACGTCAGCGCCGCGCCGTCCGCTCGAACCGAAGCCTCCAGCACGGGCGCCTTCAACGAGCCATATGCGAGTATCTGGCCGTGAATTGACTCAGCGATTCGCACGGCCTGGAGCTGCCATTGGAGGGCAAAAAGCTCACGATCCACGGTCTTGAATGATGCCTGCCAGTCTGCCCGGCTGTCCCCGTCGCCAACGGCGCACAGCGCATGCCCGGTCCACCCGCTCACCCCTCCCTCCGCTTCCAGCTTAATTCGCAGCGGACTCCACGCCGCGCCAAACCATTCATGCAAAAGCGCACCGGGCCCTTCCTCAATTTCCATCCGAACACGGCCCTGCGAAAAACCATTCGTCAGCCGCAGTTCCAACTGCGCGCCCCCGGTCAGTCCGTCCAGTCGCTCCAGATTCATCCGAATGTCCGCCGATCCGTTTCTGAGCAGTTTTCCGCCCGCCTCCAGAGCAAATACACTGTCGAGCCCAGCCACTCCGCGACTCACCATCAAGCGGTCCACGCCTATTCGATTCAGACCAAAACCCCGGAGGCCAAAGAACCGGATGCGGCCGGACCATGTGCGTTCTTTTTCGTCCTCATCAGACGTGGTCTTCCGCCACATCGGAATACGCAGTAACCGCACATCTTCCACATGTATCCGATCAACAATCACCTGTCGGTTTTTAAGCTCGGACCCGTTTATTGCCAGGGTCATTCCACCCGCTTCCAACCAAAGCCCGTGTTCATCGGACAGCGACAGGCGTTCACACGACCAGGAACCCAGCGAAGTGCAGCGAACGCCGCTCCAGGTCGCGTCCCATCCGCAGTTCCGCTTCAGCGTCGCGCGCAGATGACGTCCGGCCGCCTGCTGAAACCAATCGGCCCGAACCAGCCACCACCCGGCGCCGAGCAGCAGCGGCGCCAGCAAAAGCAAAAAGAACAGCAAACGGAATGCCGCCGTGATTATATTTCTCACCGTACGCATCAGAACTGTAATCCTATCGTTATATAGAATTGCCGCGGGTCATCCACGGGGCGCGGATTCAGCGGAATCCCCATTTCGACGCCGATTGAGCCCACCGGCGTAAACACGCGCAAGCCGCCGCCCGCTCCCCACAGGAGTTCTTCGTGAGTATCCGGCACGCTTTGGGAAAACACATTACCGCCATCCACAAATGCGACGAGTCCCACCGGACCATACACCTTGACGCACAATTCACCGGACAGCGTCAGCATGGAACATCCGCCCGTCGGATCATCATCCACGAGCGGCCCGGCCATCTGATACGCGTATCCCCGAAGCGTATCGCTGCCTCCGGCATAGAACCGCTCATCGGCGGGAATATCCATCACGTCACCGCCCTGTATGCTTCCCGCGCCCATCATGCCGCTGAGCGTAATCTGCGGATGATTCCAAATTTTTATGATCGGCCGGAAGCGCCCCTGCTCCCGGATGAAGCGCCGTCCGTCGTTCCAGTCGGTCACATAATCCGCACCGGTAAAAAAGACGCCTCCGCGTGTCGGCTCCACGCGATCGTCCCGATAATCCAAAAGCAGATTCATCGGCACGGATTGCAGATAGTATTCTTTCGTTTCACCGAACTGCGTCACCCGCTCCATTTTCCAGGCATACGCCAAACTCAAATTCAGCACGGGCGTCACATCCCAACTCATTCCGGCCTGAGTTTTCCAGTAGAGAGCTTCATAAGCGCGCGGACGATCCTCCCCGATGCGTGAAAAGGTTTTCAACGCTGCGGCCCGATGAAAAAAATGCGGAATTTCGTAACCCACCTCACCCAGCAATTGTTTCTCCGAATAATTGCCCTCAATGTGCAGCGTTTCCCCATTTCCCCACAGATTGCGATGCTCCCAGTTTGCAGAAACGCCGGCCCCTTTTTCGGTGTCGTACCCCACGCCAAATCCCACGGAACGGCGCGCGCTTTCGGATACGTCGAGCACCATCTCCACGTCCTGGACCGCGTTGGTCCCGGGCCGGCTTGAAAGCATCACCACCGAGAAAAGACCGCATCCCGAAAGCATATCCTGAAATACGTTCACCCGGCGCGGATCATAAACATCCCCTTTTCGCCAGGGAGTCATTCTGTTAATCAGCGAACGATGCACCCGGTTCAACCCCGTGACCGATACATCGCCAAAGCACGAGCGCCGCCCCGGATCAACAACCCAATCCACGTTCACGCAGTCTGCGGCGTAATCCGCCTCCACGCGGCGGGAAACAATCTGGACGAAAGGATACCCCTGCTCCCGGATTGCATTGGCCAGCCGTTCTTCCGCGTCACGAATCCCGCTGAACAGGGCGCGCCGATCCGGTGAAAGTCCCAGGGTCTTCGGCGAGGGACATACCGGCCATTCCGACGGAGCGGCATTGGTCAGTTCCACCACCACCGATCCGTATACAAACGGCTCGCGCAAAACCACGTTCACTGTCACAAGCCGATTATCCGGCGTACCGGAAACCGCACTGTTCAGTTCGGCCCGGTAATAGCCCTGCGCGTTCAGCAGCGTTCGGAAGCGTTCCTCATCCAGTTGGATACGCATCCGCAGCAGACCTTCCGTCGGAGGAGGACTGTTCCGGTATGTATACACATCGGAAGCCTGTTTGAACTGCGACTCCAATTCGGTGTGCTGCAATCCCGTGAATTCCACACGGAGGGTATTGGTCAGGGCGGTGAAATCACCGGCCAACGCCGACTGCGGGATTCCCCAGACAAGCGCAAAAAGCCACAGCGGCCGCGCCCATCGAACGGCGCAGCGCAAACAGGTAAGATATCCTTTGCCGATAAAAAACATGCGCGTTCATTCAGGGTGCGGCATCCGGATGCACCACCCAAATCGGGGACGATTCACCTTCGCTGGCGAGTATCAATTGACGGCCTTCGCCGTAACAAACCGCCTCGCCCTGTTCTCGTTCGGGGAGCTTCACTTCCGATCCCGGCCGTGCAAAAGCCTCCTCCCAGGATTCGCCTTCTCCGCGTACATATTCACAGGCGTTTTTCAGGGTGAGTACGACGGCGGACGAACCGTCGCGGCTGATATCCATGCCAGTTACTTTCTTCCAGGGCACCGTACCGATCCGCTCAGCCGTTTGAATGCCCACGGTCCGCTCCTTCCACACAGAGGCCGGTAATCGGTAAATACCGCATTCTCCCGCTTTGCCCTTGGTGATGATATACCAATCTCCGGATGCGGGATCCACCGCCAGCGCCTCGGCATTATACGTCCCATCCGCATAGTTAAATTTTACAGCGCACAGCACGGGCCACGATTCCCGATCCAGCGCGCCCTCCGTGCCGCTCAAATCCTCCAGCACATAAACGGTCAGATACGGACGCTTCCGCTTATTATTCCCGATATCCCCGATGAATAGATAGGAAGAGCCATCCACGGTCGCAGACGCAATATCCTCCCAGTCTATCGCCTCGGCCCCATCCACCCGCACGGTTCCGCAAAGATTGCCTTTGAGATCAATCAGATAAAGTCGCGGCTCATCGCCTGAATCATTGTGTGCCCAAAACTGCTCCGGCGAAGAGGCACTTCGCGCCAATCCGCTGCATTCCTCCAGCGCCCGCGTTTGCATAATCCCCGTTTCCTGCACACGTTCCGCCGGGGCGGTTCCTGCGCCTTCCGCCAAGCCGCAGAAAACCGCAGCGAGCAACCAGGCGGCCGTCAGCATCGCGCCGACCAGTGTACATGTATTACGCCTCATGGCGTGGTCTCCTGACTGACCCAGCGTAAATAGTCCGAATCACCATTCAACACGGGGATGACAATCAACTCCGGCAGTTCATAGGAGTGCATGGATCGAAGCGCCTCAAGAAGCGGTTCAGCACATGCCTCGGTGGTTTTGCAGGAAAGACGAAACTCCGGCGCTTCCTCCAGCGCGCCCTTCCAACGGTACACGCTGCGGATCGGCTCGATCTGCACACAGGCCGCCAGACGGCGCGTCACCATCTCGCGCGCCAAACGTCCGGCCTCTTCTTCGGTGGCTGTTGTGGTCTGAACCACCACGACTTCTTTTTCATTACTCATGGTTCCTCCTCCCCGCAAAGCAATCGGATCACCATGTTGACCTGATGAGCGGCGGCCAGTATAACCCGCGATGCCATCACCCCTTCCACGGACACATCCGTTTGCTGATCACCGCACAAATAAATACGCCGTCCCAGCCGCACCGTCCGAATGGTATTGGCGGACACGCAGCCGGCCAGGCCCGATGCCGCCACCAGCCACCGCCCTTCCCATTGCTCATCGGCAAACACACGCATCAACAGGCTTTTGGATGCCACACTGTCAAAGGCTTCCACCACGGCGTCGGCCTCCGCAAAAAGCGAACCCGCATTTTCCGCATCAACCCGCATTACCCGGACATCCACCCGCGGCTCATATCCCGTTTCGCGGATCATCTCGGCCAGCGCCTCCGCTTTGTACATGCCGAGATGCCGCATGAAGTAGTGCTGTCGGTTCAGATTGGAGCGCTCGACCCGGTCATCATCCACCAGAATCAATCGACCGACTCCCGAACGGGCCAGCATCATGGCGGCGTGAGACCCCAACCCACCGCATCCGGCAATGCCGACGCAGGCCCTTCCGAGCTGTTCGCGCGCCTGTTCGGCCGCAACCGGTTTTTGGCATCGCTCCGCATTCATCGGCTTAACCGCCTCCCAGCGGCAGGAACAGCGACAACTCATCTCCGTCGTGCAGAACCGTACTCGAACGGGACTCCCGGCTGTTTATGAAAGGAATGATGTACTTCTGATGATCGGTACGAATTTCACAAAGCGTCATGACGTCGGTCACGGTCGCACCATCCGGGACATCAATCTTTTCTCCCCGCTTGAAGCGGCGTATCTGCATGACGCCATTATAGGTCAGCGTTATATTCATCGCACCCTCCCGACGGTTCTCAGCCATCCACACTAAGCTAACGAACGGCGCCCGTTATAGGCCCCTCCATCGCATCGGTCAAGCTATTGGCCCCCTTGCGCGCAGACATACCTGCATTCCGAAACCCATCCGACACGCAGGTCGGGATTCTGACGGGAAA
>CAZISY010000100.1:0-11701 GCA_964542025.1 uncultured Verrucomicrobiota bacterium | reverse complement strand
GGCCTACTGCTTGTCTGGTCGGCATGCTCCCTCCCGTACCCCAACCCGCAAACGCAACGAATCAAAACCGATCCTTCAAAATACGGTTATATTTATTAAAGGCTTACCCCGACTCTCCCTCCGTGAGGAACAGGTGGGATTGGGTGGTAACGCGGGATGTCTCGTATTCTTTCAGCCAATTAATACGCATAAAATCTAGACGTGACCCCAATCCCGGGAGATTCATCACATTAAGGTTCAGATCACATTATTTAACACTTCATCCCCGTTTTCTTGCCCCTGTATATATTCGTTGATGTTCTTTGCAGTCATGTAGTCGCGAATTGCATCAAACATGGTATTTTGCATTCGAGTATTTAGAAGCCGCAAAGTCTACGTCACCAAAACCACCATGGTTCATAACTCCCTTATACGCATTATATGGCAAATCGTACAGCCCATCTCTCTTTCGGTGAGATCTGTTATGAGACAATGCGGTGAGCTGGAAACCGAGACGCTGAGCTTGACACTGCCGCCGCAGCGTGTAAAACGCATACCTAGTTAGTAACTTATAACCTCACTTCCGACATAAAAAACGAGATTTCTACCACCCGCTGGCGCTGGAGGGCACGGAGTTCACGGAGCAGCAAGACGCAAGGGATGTCATCCGCAGATTGCACAGCCAGTAGGGCATCGCTCTCCGAGCGTAGCCCTTCTTCTTCTCATCCTCCGCGTGACAACTTTTTGGGAGGCCCGCGCTCGGAGAGCGAGGGCCTACTTGAATTCCGATTTGTGGTCGGGGTGCCTGCCTGTGCGTGGCACGCAGACAGGGAACCCGCCCCTCCAGTAAAACAAATTCCCCAAATCGCGGGCGCGATTTTCGCTAAAGCGGGCGGGAATCAAACGGTTGACATAGAATCAAACGACGGAAGAATCACGGCACGTTCATTGGGTTGCGGGGCACCCGCTTTAGTGTATATAGCTGTCGTTATCATATTTCTTTCTATAGTGTGTCATCGGTTGAAAACGGGATGGGCGAAAGGTTCAGCTCATTGGGCGGATAGAGCTGTGGAAAGCATAAATGAGACACGCGCAGAAGAGGCGCGAAGGGAGTAACAGTTTAACGGAATTCGCGGGGAATCAGGGTCAGATCACCTTCGGAATCGATGAGCTTCCGGCGTCGGGCCATTTCACGGCTGGGCGCTTGTAGGATTTCAGGCATACATCGGTATGCGGAAAACCCGGGATTTCCTGCTGTGGAAGGGAGAAGTATGGTGCGTCAGACCGAATCAACGGGAAGCCTGCTGAAAGTCCGTCCATTTACTGAAAAGGACGCTGCGGAGATTCAGTCCATGGTTTCCGCTCTCTATCGGGAGGATCCTTCGACTCAGTGTGTTACCGCGAAAAACATTCGGCGGACCATCAGGGAATTCATGCAGCACCCGGATAAAGGACGGATTTTTATCATCGCTGTCGGGCGTGAAGTTGTCGGGTACGCGATCGTGGTGCATTTTTGGAGCAATGAGTACGGTGGCAATATTGCGTATATTGATGAACTTTATTTGAAACCCGCCTGGCGAAGTCGTGGCCTTGGTGGAGCTGTGCTTGAGCATTTTGCTTCCATGCGCAATCCGAAATTCAAAGGACTTCATCTTGAAACAACGCCTGCCAATCATCGCGCACGGACCTTCTACATGCGACATGGTTTTTCACCGGTTCGAAATCAGCATCTGTTCCGAAAAACAAACCGGGATCAATAATCGTTCAGCAATACGGCATGGGTGGTGAGGGGAAGACGTGTCATTCCTGCTATAATGATAATCCGGGCGAAAGCTCGGGTTTTGCGCATGGCCGAGGACGATGCTGAACAGGCGTTTGGCGGTCCTGGAGAGCTTTGATCGCGAATGGGCGAGAATAACCGCAAAGCGGCCGGATCATAGCGCCGGCGTTTTCCGCGATGCGGGTTATGCGCCGAAATCCGGCGCTTCATTCAGGGATTTTCGATACGGCATCCAGCACAATCCGATGGCACCAATGGTAATATCGGTTTTGCGGGGGCGTATGGTGATTTGCTCAACCTGAATGGCTCCCGGTTCAAACTGGACGGCCAGGGATTCCAATTCCATTTCAAAGTCCTTTTCCAAATCGGCCAGGCGTTGGCGTGATACGTCGAGCGATTCATCCGCCCGTTCGACGTCGGCCGATTCCTTGCGGATTTTTCCTGCGCTCTTCATGGTGGAGGCCGCGCGTGAAAGGGTTGAGGCGGATAGCGCACGCCTGCCCAGCAGCGCTCCGAGCATCGTGGCTCCCGCGCCCAATATTGTGGACAGGGTTTGCTGTCCGGCCTGGGCTTTTTCGCGTTGCACTTTTTCTTCGGCGCGGCGCACGCGGTCGGTCAGTGTTTGGAGTTTCGGGGCGTACGTGGCCTTGATTCGGCTGATTTCAACATCTCGCTGCTCGCGGAGTCGTTGTGTAATACGCGTGCGGAAATCGCCTTCCGATTCTTCCGGCATGGAGGAGAGGCCGAATTCCGGCGCGGAGAATATATTCAGGGTGATGTTCTGGTAGAGATGAGACTTCAGTGTTTTCTGCCATTGATCCGGCGCCGATTTGCGGGTTGCGGCGGTGGGCAGAGCGCAAAACGCAACGCCCGTTTGAGGTTGGCGCTCCAACGTCTCTTTGAGGTCGCCTTCCACGCGGGCGGATTCCCAGTCCGCAAAGCCATCTTCTCCCACGGGCGCGAGCAGGGAGCGGGTGACCCAGGTGTCCAGTTTTGATTTGGCATCCACGAAGTGCAGCCGGCTGACGCCCACGATGCCCGGGCGATAGGTCAGGGCGCCCATCGGCTGGGAAGGACGAAGAAAGTACTCGGGGATTTCCGGCGGCAGTACAGGACGGACCGCCGGCGCATCCGTTTGGGCGGCGGGGGCGGGCAGGGCAACCGGAGCGGGGCTTGGCGTGGGCGGTGGAGGCGGTGCGTTTCGCGGGGTGCCGCTGCTGCTTCCGGCCATGGCCTGTTTGATCTGAGGCAGGGTCATTGGGCCGCGCAGGTAGCTCAGGGCCCAGCGGGTTTGAAAGAGGACGGGCGCATCATCATGAACATTGCGCATCAGGAATACACGGTTGCCCAGTCCGGCCAGCAATTGTTCGGTGGCGGCGCGGTCGAACGCGGTGCCGGTACTGCCGGCTGCGCCTTCGAGGCCTTCAATAACGCGCATCTTATCGCGTTCGGTTTGAAGGCGACCGATCCACCAGGTGCCGGTGTTGGAAAGGCCCTTGTAGTCAAGGTCCACAGGGTTTTGTGTGGCGAGTACCACGCCGAGACCATACGCGCGCGCCTGCTTAAGGAGCGTCAGCATGGGCGTTTTTGATGGCGGATTGGCGTTGGGCGGGAAATAGCCGAAAATTTCATCCATGTAGAGGAGGGCTCGCAGGCTTCCGGTTCCGGATTGTGCCCGGACCCAGGCCAGCAGTTCGTTGAGCAGGATGGTCACGAAGAACATGCGTTCGCTTTCCGAGAGGTGGGCGATGGATAGAATAGAGAGGCGCGGCTTTCCTTCCGGAGTATATAAAAGCCGCTGAATGTTCAGGGGTTCGCCTTCCATCCAGGCGGAAAATCCGGGAGAGGCAATCAGGTTGTTCAGGGCCATCGCGAGGCCGAAGCGCTCTTTGGCGGGATAGAAGGATTCCAGATCGAACACGCCGATTTTTTCAAATGGCGGTTTCTGCACGTCCCCTATGAGTGCGGCAATATCCAGGTTGCGTCCTTCGCGCCAGGCCCGATCAAGGATGTTGGAAAGGAGAATGTGTTCGCGGCTTTGAACCGGGTCGGCGTGGATGCCGGTCAACCCAAGGAGGCCCGAGACGGCCGACAGGATTCGGTCGCGCAGGGCGGAAGAATCGTTCAGCAGCTCCGGCGGTGGCGCGTCAAAGGAGCGCAGGATTTGCAGTGGGCATCCGGCGGTGTTGCCGGGTGTATAGACGGTCATTTCGACGGCATCGCGCAGGCGTTGGATGCGTGCGCCGTCCTGGCCCCATTCCGCCAATCCGTTTTTCCAGGTGTCCGCGGTTTTGACGGCATATTCCTCCGGGGTCATTCCCTTGCGGGCGGCTTCATCACCATCAATCCATGGGTGGAAATCGGCGGGTGCCAGCGCGGGGAAGGTCAGCAGCAGGTTCGCCAAATCGCCCTTGGGGTCAATGGCCAGCGCGGGAATGCCGTCGATGGCGGCTTCTTCCAAAAGGGCGAGGGCGAGTCCGGTTTTTCCGCTGCCGGTCATGCCGAGGATAACGCCGTGAGTGGTCAGATCTTTCGCGTCGTACAACAGCGGATTTCCGGCACTCGGTTCGGCATTCGGAGTGAATTCTCTGCCCAGAAAAAAGACGCCCAATTTTTCAAAACCGCTCATTATTGTTTCTCCTGTGATACATCCTTCTTTTCGGATCGTAGTTTAATGACTGGAAAACGCAACCGCGTTTTTTTAAGTCCGGGCGCAGCGAGTCAGGGCCCCTGATACATGTCGGTTCCGGGCTTGCAGATTTTCAGGAGGTGCGGCATGGCCTCGTCGGGGAGCGCGCCGGAGGAAAAGTATTCTTCAATATCTTCAAGCGCGGTTTGAGCGGTGGCGAGGCGCGCGTGAAAGCGTTCGTAGTGCAGGCGCAGCAGGTCGTCGGGATTCAGCAGTTCCACGAGGTGGCGCGTACCGATGGCTTTGCGCCCGATGTAGGTGATCAGCATGCCGAGGGTGCGCAGGGCGAATCGGGCGTCATCGTCGGGCATGGAGTGCATAATGTCATCGCAGAGAAATTCGTAGCACACAGGCGGGCGTCCGGTTTTCAGCAGACATCCGGAGTGGGTGAGCCATCCATAGCTGTCGCTGAAAGAGTCCTCGGGTTCTTCGCGTGTGCGAATCAGCGAGAGGAAGGCGGAGTCGATGGTTTCCTCGCAGATGTCAAAGCGGCAGCAGCAGGAGGGGCAGGCCGAACAGCAGGGGGCGGCCTGGGCAATCATGAGCTCGCGAACGCGGTGTTCGAATTCCATGTATTCGTGGACAATCCGTTCCAGATCTTCGGTGGTATTCATGAGGCGTCTCCGGGGATATCCTGCGGGGCGGCGTTAGGACGCCATTCGGCATCGCGGAAGATCTCTCCAATCACGGTTTCGTAGTGCGCGAGGGTTTGCGTTTTTTTAATCCGCTTGAACACCGGATGTGAGGAAACGACGGAATGGGCGAGGTACGTCCAGAGTTCTTTCATTTTTCCCAGGACGGGCGAAGGGCCGTACAGGATCTCCCGGTACTCGTTGTAAACGGCATCGTGGAAAGCCTGGATGAGTCGGATTTTTTCGCTGTTGGTGCGGGGCGGTGTCCGTGCGGCGATTTCCGCAGGGAGGAAGGGGTCGCGCAGGGCGCCGCGGCCGAGCATCCAGCGGTGAATGGAAGGGAAGCGGGCGCGGCGTTCCTGAAATTGTTCCGCGGTATAGATGTCGCCGTTATAGCAGACGGTATGATGCGTGGCGGGCAGGCACGCCGAAAAACCCTCCAGATCCACGGTACCCTCGTACATCTGGGCGGCCGTGCGCGGGTGGATGATTATTTCGGAAAGCGGGTAGCGATCGAACAGCGGAAGAAGCGGCGCGAGATCGTTTGGGGTGTGGAGGCCGAGGCGTACCTTGACGGAGAAGCGCAGCGGCGGGGCGGCAAAGACGCGATCCAGCACGGCTTCGATGAGATCGGCGTGGGGCAGGAGTCCGGAGCCGCGTCGTTTGCGGGTGACCTGCGGCCAGGGGCAACCCAAATTCCAGTTGGCTTCCTGATAACCCAGGTCGGCAAAGGCCCGGAGCAGTTGCACCATGTCGTCGGGTTCGCGCCCGATGCACTGCGGGATCAGCGCAAGCGAGTCATTGTTTTCCGGCAGAATATCGCGGAGCAGATTGTGTTTAATCTTCACACCCTGGACGGTTGGAATGAAGGGCGCCATGGCGCGGTCGAAGCCGCCGAAAATGCGGTTCATGTGCCTGCGGTACACATTCGTGGTTACGCCGCGCATGGGCGCCAGGCAGAGGGTGTCGGCGTGGGGCAGGTCGGGCGTATTCATAGGGCGGGGCGCGGCAGGGCGCCGATCAGGCCGGCTCAATGACCACGCGTTTTATGCCGGGGATGTCGGTTTCTTCGGACCAGGTGCGGATGGCGGGTTTTTCTTTCAGGGCCTGATGCACCATCCGACGCTCGGCGGAATTCATGGGCGCCAGCATGACGGGACGCTGGTTCTTCACGGCCTTTTCAGCGGCGGCAAAGGCGTCATCAATCATTTTGTCTTTGCGCTGACTGCGGTAGCTGTTGACGTCCACGGTGCAGCGCGCAATTTCGCGGTCCTGCTGAAAAAGGATGCGGTTAAGGATGTACTGCAGGGCATCCAGCGATTGGCCGTCTTTCCCAATCAGGATGGCGCCATCCGGCGATTCAACGCACAGTTCCAGTGCGCCTTCATCGCTCTCGCCTGCCTCGATGGTTCCCTCTATGCCCAGCAGCTCCAGCATTTTTTGAAGTTGCGCGCGGGCCCGCTCCATGGATGTAGTCTCATGCATAATTGACACACTTTCCTGCAGTGACCGGTTCTGGTTTAAAAAACGGCGGCATCATACATAAGACGTACCGAATCGAAAAGAGAGATTCGCGGAATTTCATGAAATCGGTGCGCCCGAAAAGAAAAGGGAAAGGGCTTGATGGGCGTCCCCCCGGCGGATACCTTTCCGCACACTGTGAATCGGCAGTTTGTGCGCATCATTCAGGTATGCGCGGGCGGTCGGAACGGAAAGGGCTGGTGGCTGTGGAAATGGTTTTGATCATGCTCGTGGTTTTACTGGTATTGCTTCCGCCGATTCTTTCGATCATCGCGCTGGTTCGGGTGTCCGCGCTGCGCCAGGAGCTGGAAGCGCTCCGATCACAGGTGCGTTCGTTCCGGACCGCTCCGAAACCGGTTAACCCCGTTGCCGAAACGCCCGTTGCCGCTGCCGTTGCTGCCGCTGCACCTGTTTTGCGTCCTGCGGATTCAGTGCCTGCGGCGGCTTTGCCGCGGGTGGTGGTGACGCCAACGCCGGTTGCGACGCCTGCCGCCAAAGCGCCGGGGATTCCGCCGACCGACGAGCCGCGCGAAAAAAGCGCCGATCACGGATTGGAGCAGCTGATGGGCGGGCGCGCGGCGGCCTTTGCGGGGATCGGCATACTGGTGGCGGGCATTGCGCTGCTGGTGGGATATGCCATTCAACATTCCTGGGTGGGGCCGGGCATTCGTACGCTGGTCGGTCTCCTGGCCGGCGGGGTACTGGTGGGCGCGGGGCATTATTTCGAACAAAAGAAAGAAACGTATCGTCTGCTGGCACGCGTCCTCACCGGCGGGGGCAGCGCGCTGTTCTATTTCACGGTCTATGCGGCGTATGGATTTTATCACCTGATCGGAGGATGGGCGGCCGGCGCGGGATTGCTGGGCAGCGCCCTCGCGGTGTTTGGTCTGGCCGTGGCCTACCAGTCGCAGGCCGTGGCGCTGCTCGGGGTGCTGGGGGCGTTCGTGACACCGCTGCTCATCGGCGGCGAAAAAAGTTCTGCGCTTTTCATGCTCGTGTACGGCGCGGTGGTCAATGTGCCGGTGATCCTGCTGGGCATACGCCGAAAATGGCAGGCGCTCTACAATGTGTCCTTTGTGTTCTCCATCATCTATTACCTGCTCGCGCTGGATGCCCGGTATAGTCCGGGGTGGGAGGCCGGCATCGGTTTCGCCCTGTTGTACTTTGCGGAATTTGCTGCGCTGGGGTTGATCAAACTGCGCGCAGAACAACAGGTGACCGGACGTGTCATGGACTTCATTCGGCTGCCCGTTGCTTCCGTTCTGGTGGCCGCGGCGGTGTGCGGCTGGCTGAGTGATGCGAACCTGAATGACTGGATGGGCGCGGCCCTGTTGGCGCTGGCGCTGGTGCATGCCGCCCTGGCCTATCTGGCGTTTCGGGTGCTGACGCGTTTCACCGGAGAGATTCTGGCCTTTCTGGGAGGTGGTCTGTTCTGTGCCGTACTCGCGCTCCCGGCCCAACTCGACGGCGAATGGGTTTCGCTGGGGTGGGCGCTGGAAGGGGTCGCGCTGGCCTGGTTTTCCCGGCGCGTACGCTCGCGCGTTTTGCAGTCCGGCGCATTTCTGGTGGGTATGATCGGCCTCCTGAAAGCGCTGGGGTTTGATGGTTCGCTCTACGACCGGACGCCGGATCTGTTTCTGAATGCGCGCTTCATTACGGGGATGATCTCGGCGGCGCTGCTCGGGGTGCAGGGAGTCATTGCCGGACGGTCGCCGGACACGGAAAAAGGGAGCCCCTGGCAGGACGTCCTGTGGTGGGTGGCGGCCATCGGAATGCTTCTGGTGTTTTTTGCGGATACCTTCTGGATCCTCGGCGCGGAAGATGCGTTCTGTCTGTTATCCACATCGCTGGCGCTGCTGGCCATGGGGGCGGGGCTGGTCCTGCTGGCGCCTGCGGGATCCAGCGTGACGCTGCTGGGAATGCTGCTGCTCCTGCTGGTTCCCGTCAAACTGCTCGCCTGGGATGCCGGAATCGGTTTTCACATGTCCGCCGGATTCCGTCCCTTTGGCAGTGCCATTCTTTGGGTGCAGTTGGGCGTGTTATGTCTGCTCATTCCGCTGATTCAATCCTGTGCCGCGCGGCGCACAGTACTCCCGGCGTATGGTTCCCCCCTGCGCTTCCACCGGGCTCTGAATCTCCTTTCGATCTGTGCGGCCATCGGACTTGTCACGCTGGAGATAAACCGCAGCCGCAGCGCCTGGGGCGATCCGGCCATTACGCTGTTCTGGGCGCTGACCGCCCTCGGGCTCATTTTGTATGGAATGATCCGCTGGAGAGCCGCACACCGCTATCTCGGATTGGCGCTGTTCGCAGTGACCACCTTCAAGGTGCTGGTAGTGGACGCCTCGGAGCTGAAGGGCCTGGAGCGTATTGCCGCGTTTATCGGTACGGGGATTCTCCTGCTCGTGCTGTCGTTCGCCTACCAAAAAGCCGCCGCATACTTTCAACGGCAGGGAGAAAAATCATGCGCTTAACGGGGCCATTGCTTCAGCGGAGTCTCCTGTTCTCTCTGGTCGGCCTCCTGCCGGCTGCGCCCCGAACCATGGCCGCCGCGGAGGAGTCTTCCTTTGAATGGCGCGCGGAAGTGATGGGTGACTTCACCGTCGGACAGCGGGGGCGACTGCATGTGGGCGACGCGGTGTTTGATCAGTCCCTTTCATTTCCGGACGATGTGCGCCTCTTCGGACAGACCGGCGTGCAATGGCCGTATTTCCTTTATGTGGCGGACGATCAGCCGCCCGGCCGCACGCTGACCGTGACGGTGATGAATCAACTATGGGTGGATTCGGCCGACCCGTATATGCAGGTGGATTTGCTGATTCCGCGCGAAACCGATGTTCCCCTGCGGCACAACCGCCTGGAGCTGGAAACCGGCGGGGAACAGTTCATCCGCCGCGTGGAAATATACGACGTGCAGACCGGCCGTCCCGATGGCCGCATGGGGTCCGGCTGTCTGATCAATGATCATCGCCACCGCGAGGCCGTGAATCGGGTGGTGCGGTACCCGGTATCGGATACCGAGCGGTTACGGGTCCGGATTTATGCGAATGCGCTGGAGGCGGAAACGTCGATCAATCTGATCCGGGCGCACGTTATGTTGGATGATGTTCGAGAGGCCGAACGGGAGTCCGTACCATTCACCCGCATGGAAGCAACGGATCGTGAGCAGGAGAAAGGCGTGCAGATTCTGCTGCTGGATACCGGCGTCGCGAACCGTCCCGTGGAACGGATCGTGTTTGATGTGAAAACGCCTTCGTTCAATCGCAGTGTGGCCGTGTATGGGCGCCATCACCCGCGTGAATCCTGGACGTGGCTGGGCGGCGGCGAAATTCATGCGCTGGGCGAAAGCCTGCAGAATGCCGTGCGCATCAGTGCGGCCTGCCGATACCTGAGTGTTCGCCTCTATCATTACGATGATCAGCCGCTGGCCATTGATCGCGTGTCGCTGGAAGCCCGCCCGCGCTATTTGGTGTTTGAGGCGGCCACCGCCGGGCACGCGGCCCTGTATTTCCGCGGCGTGGAAGTTCCGGCCCCGCAGTATGATATTCAAAGCCGGAGAGCCGGCATGACAGTATCCAACCTGCCGATCTATGAATTGAAATCTCCCGAGCCTGTCGTGTCCGGCGGGAAGGCGGCGCTGATCAGGCGCTGCATGAAATGGATGGGATCGCTGGCGGTGGGATCGGTCAGTCTGCTGGTGCTGTGGATTATTGTCCGGATGATTCACAGGCAAACCAATGCCTGAAAAAAGCCCGGAACCCGGTACGGCACGGCGGTGAAGGACGGACGGAGGATGTATGAAGCACATTTTCATTTCGGCGGCCGATCTCACGGTTTCTTCACTGGCCTATGGGTGCCTGCATCTCGGCGGACGGTGGGATCGGAGCCCGCTCACCGCAGAGGATCGGCATCGTGCGCTGGCAGCGGTGGAGACGGCCCTGGACGCGGGCATCTCGCTTTTTGATCACGCGGATATTTACTGCTTCGGAAAATCGGAAGAAGCGTTTTCCGAACTCTGGCGCGACCACCCGTCCCGGCGCTCGGAACTCATCCTGCAATCCAAATGCGGCATACGCTTCGCGGATGATCCGGTGAGCGGTGCGCCCAAACGGTACGATTTCAGCTACGCGCATTTGACCGGCTCCGTGGAGGGCATCCTGCGGCGTCTGCGCACCGAGTATCTCGACATTCTGCTCCTGCATCGCCCGGATCCGCTGGCGGAAGGCGAGGAGGTTGCGCGGGCGTTTTCCGAATTGCACCGCGCCGGAAAAGTGCGCTGGTTCGGAGTCAGCAATTTCACGCCGTCGCAAATCGAACAGCTTGCGCGCTGGGTCAATCAGCCCATCGTGGTCGGACAATATGAACTGAGCCTCACGCATCCGCACTTGATCACCGACGGCCTGCAGGCCAACCGCACCGAAGAACCGCATGCCTGCGGCGAGGGTCTGCTGGAATACTGCCGGATGAAAGACATACGCCTTCAGGCCTGGTCGCCCCTGGCGGGCGGACGCCTTTTCAGCGCCTCCCGCAGCGAACAGGATGCCCGGATCGCACAGGTCGCGGAACGTCTGGCGCAGCAGCGGGGCGTGGCGCCTGAGGCGATTCTGCTGGCCTGGATTATGCGGCATCCGGCGGGCATTCAGCCCGTGATTGGAACCTGCAATCCCGAACGCATCCGGTCCTGCGCACAGGCCGACGAGGTGCAGCTCACCCGCGAAGAATGGTATGAGCTGCTGACGGCTTCCCGCGGCATGCGTGTGCCGTGATGCCTCGTAATTATCGGATGAATTTTGACAAGTTCTCTGCAATGCAGTTAACTGCGCTCATTCCAACAAGGAGGAACACATGAATCGATTAATGGTCGGGTTGTTTTCTGCATTTTTGTTCACAGTTATTTCCGCGCAGGCGAAGTATCCGCATGTAACGCCTTCCGCGGACGGCACGCCGATTTCGTATGAGGTGTTTGGGCACGGGGATCCGGCGCTTGTGTTTGTGCACGGATGGAGCTGCGACAGCCGCTACTGGTGCAACCAGATTCCCTGGTTCGCAAAAAACCATCGCGTTATCCTGCTGGATTTGGCCGGGCACGGACAGTCCGGA
>CAZISY010000099.1:0-11801 GCA_964542025.1 uncultured Verrucomicrobiota bacterium | reverse complement strand
TTTTCAGACCATGTTTTCGGGGCGGACGAGGCGGTCGAAGTCGTCAGCGCCGAGGGCTCCGAGGGCGAGGCAGGCTTCTTTCAGCGTGGTGTTGTGCACGAAGGCGTAGTGGGCGATTTCGGCGGCTTTGTCGTAACCGATATGCGGGCTGAGGGCGGTGACAAGCATGAGGGAGTTTTGTACATGCCCGGTAATGCGGGCGGTGTCGAGGGCGAGTCCGTCCACGAGGTGAAGGCGGAAGCTTCGACAGCAGTCCGCGAGGAGCCGGCAGGATTCGATGACGTTGGCGGCGATGAGGGGTTTGAAGACGTTGAGTTCGAAGTTGCCCTGGGAGCCGGCGAAGCCTGCGGCGGTATCGAGGCCCATGACCTGTACGGCCACCATGGTCATGGCTTCGCACTGGGTGGGGTTCACTTTGCCGGGCATGATGGAGGAGCCGGGTTCGTTGGCGGGTAGGATGAGTTCGCCGATGCCGCAGCGGGGACCGGAGGCCAGCCAGCGGATGTCGTTGGCGATTTTCATGAGGGAGCAGGCGAGGGTGCGCAGGGAACCGCTGAATCCCACGAGGGCATCGTGCGCGGCGAGGGCCGCGAATTTGTTGGGGGCGGTGCGGTAGGGCAGGCCGGTCAGGTTGGCGATGGTTGCGGCGACGCGTTCGGCGAATGCGGGCGGGGCGTTGAGTCCGGTGCCGACGGCGGTGCCGCCGAGGGCGAGGTCGTAAAGGCCATCGAGGGCGAAGGTGACGCGGTTGAGGGCGCCTTCAAGCTGGGCGACGTAGCCGGAAAATTCCTGTTCGACGGTGAGGGGGACGGCGTCCTGGAGGTGGGTGCGACCGATTTTCACGACGGGTCCGAAGGCGCGGGCTTTTTCGGCGAGGGCGTTTTTCAGGAGGGTCAGTTCGGGGAGGAGGCGCCGGTGGGTGATTTCGGCGGCGGCCATGTGCATGGCGGTGGGGAAGGTGTCGTTTGAGGATTGGGAGCAGTTGACGTCGTTGTTGGGATGTATTTTTTTCAGGGGGACGTTGGCGGCGGCGGCGAGTTCGCCGGCGCGGCGCGCGATGACTTCGTTGACGTTCATGTTGCTCTGGGTGCCGCTGCCGGTCTGCCAGATGCGCAGGGGGAAGTGATCATCGAGCGAGCCGGAGGTCACTTCGTCGGCGGCGGCGGCGATCCAACGGGCGGTTTCTGCGTCGAGTTCGCCGAGATCCCGGTTGGTCAGAGCGGCGGCCTTTTTGAGGAGGCCGAAGGCGTGGATGATTTCAGCGGGCATGAGGCGGTCGCCGATGTCGAAGTGGATCAGGGAGCGCTGGGTTTGAGCGCCCCAGAGCCGGTCGGCGGGGACTTCGATTTCGCCCATGCTGTCTTTTTCAGTGCGGGTGGTTTTCGTCATGCGTTTAGTTCATCCGGGGGAGAGGGGGTTCAGCTTTTGGCAGGGGTATCCAGTTCGTTCATGCCGAGTTCGGCGTTGCGTTTGGCTTCGCCCATGTGTTCCTGGATTTTCTGCATGTAGAGGTAGATGCCGGGGGTCACAAAGAGGGTGATGACCTGGGCGAAAATCATGCCGCCGACGATGATGAGTCCGAGGGGGATGCGCGAGGCGCCGTCGGCGCCGATGCCGAGGGCGATGGGCAGGGTGCCCATGATGGTGGAGAGGCCGGTCATCAGGATGGGGCGGAAGCGGATGATGCAGGCGTTGTAGATGGCGTCAAAGCCGGAGGCGTCGGGGTGTTCTTCGAGGTACTGTTTGGCGAAGTCCACCATCATGATGCCGTTTTTGGCGATGATCCCGAGCAGCATGAAGAGGCCGATGTAGGCGTAGAGGTTGCAGGTTTGGCCGAAGAGCATGAGGGTGGCCACACCGCCGAAGGCCGCCACGGGCAGGGTGGTGAGAACGGTGAAGGGATGGATGTAACTTTCGTAGAGGATGCCGAGGACGATGTACATCAGGAAGATGGATACGCCCATGAGGATGATCAGGCTGGAAATGGCTTCCTGAAATTCCTGCGCTTCGCCCTGGAGCTGTCCGCTGATGCTTGGGGGGAGTACGGAACGGGCGGCTTCTTCCAGCGCTTTGGTGGCATTGCCGAGCGGAATGGCCGGATCAAGGTTGAAGGAAATGGTGGCGGAATCCATTTGCTGGCTGTGGGGCACGTTCTGCGGGCCAACGGTTTCTTCCCAATGGGCGACGGAACTGATCGGAACGCTTTCGCCGGTCAGGGGGGAGGTGATCCAGAGCTGTTCGAGGTTGATGGGATTCTGGGCGCTGTCATCCGCGATTTGCGGGATGACATCGTAGGTATCGTTGTCGGTGTAGAACGAGGTGGCTTTTCCGCCGGCGTAGGCGGCCATGAGGGTGTTCAGGACGGCCTGTGCGGTGATGCCGTAGGTGGCGGCGCGATCGCGGTCGAGGACGATGTTCAGCTGCGGCATGTTGAGTTTGACGCTGGTCTGAATGCCGTAGAAGCCGGGGAGCTGCTGCATTTTCTGTTGCAGTTTTCCGGCGCATTCGTAGAGGGTGTTGCGGTCGCTGGAGCGCATCTGGTAGGAGTATTTGCTTCCGGTGGCGGTGGATTCGCCGCCGGCGCTCAGGTTCATCAGGGCGATGGGCTGGAGGAAGACCATGCCGCCGGTGAATCCGGCGAAGGCGCGGTTGAGCTGCATCATGACCTGTTCGATCGGCGCGCGGTTTTCTTCACGCAGGGTCATCACGACGTAGCCGGTGCTCTTGTCGGCTCCGGGTGCGGGATTGGCCACAGTGAGTACGTTACGGACGTTGGTGTTGCACATGATCACTTTTTCCACATCGTTCTGGAGGGCGATCATGTCGGCGGAGGAACGGCCCATGGGGGCCATCATGATGCCGTAGGCGCAGCCGGTGTCGCCGGGGGGAATGAAGTCCTTCGGCAGGCGGTTGAAGATGAGGACGGTTCCGATGATGCAGGCGAGCCAGATGGCCAGGGAAATCCATTTGTGATGCAGCACGACGCGGAGGAGAACGCCGTATTTGGCGGTGGCGGCCTCGATGATGCGCGTCACGATTTTCTGGACGTGTGTTTCGCGTCCTTTGGTGGAGCGGAGGATGCGTGAGCACATCATGGGGGTGAGCGACATGGCCAGGAGGGTGGAGCAGACGATGGCAATGATGACCGTCAGCGCGAATTCTTCAAAATTCTTCCCGACGACGCCTGCCATGAAGACGAGCGGTACGAACACGATGATGAGCGCCACGCTGGTGGAGATGACGGTAAACGTCAGTTCGGACATGCTTTTCACCGAGGCGGGAATGGGTTTCATGCCGGTTTCCACATGCCGCACGGTGTTTTCGAGTACGACGATGGCATCGTCCACGAGAAAGCCCACGGAGAGTACGAGGGCCATCAGGGAAAGATTGTCGAGGCTGAACCCGATGGGCTTCATGATGATGAAGGTACCCATGAGGGCGATGGGGATGACCATGGTGGGAATGAACGTTTCGCGGAGGCGGCCGAGGAAGAGGAAAATGATCAGCACGACCAGCAGGATGGCGATGATGATGGTGGTTTGAACATCGTCAATGGACTCCACAATCGGCACGGAGTTGTCGAAGAGAATGTCGATATTGATGGAGCCGGGAATTTCGTTGCGGAGCTGGTCCAGGGCGGCGCGAATGCGCTTCACTACGGCGACGGTATTGGCGCCGGGGGCGCGGGAAACCGGCAGACAGGTGCTTCCGTTCCAGATGCCGCCGCTTTCGGTGACGCCGTAGCGGACTTCAATTTTGTCGTTATCCACGCTGTCCACGCAGTTCGCGACGTCGCGCAGATAGACGGGGCCGCCGTTGCGGTAGGCTACGATCAGTTGGGCGTAGTCGGAAGCCTGGGTGAGCTGGCCCTGCGGTTCGATGGAGAAGGTGTGGGAGGCGCTGTCGAGGCTGCCGCCGGGCAGGGCGGAGGTGCCGGTTTTCAGGGCGGACTGAACGTCGGCCATGGTCAGGCCCACGGCGCTGAGGCGGTCGGGGAGGACCTTGATGCGAATGGCGGTTTTGGATCCCCAGGTATCCACCTTGGATACGCCTTCAATCATGCTCAGGCGTTTGCCGATGAAGCGATAGGCATAGTCGTAGACTTCGCCGGGGGTGAGGGTGTCGGAGGTGACCATGATGTACATGATGGGCTGGTCGGAGGGGTTGTCCTTGTCGTAAGTGGGCGGGCTGGGCAGGTCGTCCGGCAGGTTCTGCTGGGCGGCGGAGATGGCGCGCTGTACGTCGGGCGCGAGGAGGTCGACGCTGCGTCCGAGTTCAAACGTCAGGGTGATTTTGGTGGTGCCGGGGGTGTTGTCGGAGATGATGCCCTGCAGACCATTGATGCTCATCAGCTCGTTTTCCAGGGGTCCGGCGATGGCGGAGGCCATGGTTTGGGGGCTGGCACCGGGGTAGGCGGCGCTGACGGTCATGACCGGGTAGTCCACGTTGGGCAGACTGCTCACGGGCAGTTTCAGGTAAGATGAAATGCCCATCACCACCAACACAACGGTCAGCAGGATGGTCATGATGGGTTTTCGGATAAACAGTTCGGATACTGTCATAGTTTTATCCCTGTTTTTCGGATTATTGATTGGTTTTCGGATCAGCGGAGGTCGGCGCGGCACTGGCGGAGGCTGCCTGCTGAATGGCGGCGGGCGTCATGCCGGTGACCTTGGCTACCTCGTCGATGCTCATGCCGCCGCGGATCATTTTCTGCACCAGCGCGGCATCCGGGGTGACCGGCGCCGCATCGGTTTTCGGGAAGAATGCCTGCAGGTTATCTACGGGAATGCCTGTGAAGAGCTCCACTTCCTCCGGGGTGGCGCCTGCGGCAATCATCGCGCGGATGGTGGTGGTGACGTTGGGATTGGCGAGTTTCTTTTTCACCGCGGCCTGCTGGTCGCTCTCCAGCGTGGTTTGAATGGCGACGGTTGCGCCCGGCCACAGGCCCAGTTGGCCATCGGTGACAACAACATCATCTTTTTTCAGCCCGGATGTGACGACAATGGCGTCGCCCACGACGGGACCCTTGGTGACCGGGACCAGAGCGGCTTTACCGTCGCGGATGATAAAGGAATAGGGGCCGTCTTTGCCCTGGGTAACGGAGGAGAGCGGGGCGACTACAGCGTTGGTGATTTCCCGGATGACGGGATAGGCGGTGACGAATTGTCCCGGCCAGAGCGCGCCGTTTGGATTATCCACCACAGCGCGCAGGCTGATGGTTCCGTTTTGGGTGTCCACGGCGTTGTTGATCATTTTCAGCGCGCCCTGGAAGATGCCTGCGTCCCCGGCGTTTTCATTGAGTACAATCAGTACCTTGACGGGGCCGGCGGCCATGGCTTTACGGATATCGGCCAGGTAGCTTTCGCTGATGGAGAAGTCGAGGTAGAGGGGGTCGGTGGTTTGGACGTTGACCAGTTTCTGGCTGCCGGCGGCGACCACATTGCCGGGGTCCACCAAACGTTTGCCGGTCACGCCATACACGGGGGACGTCACGGAGCAGTGGTCCAGGTTGATCAGCGCCTGATCGAGAGCGGCCTGTGCGGCATCCAGAGCGGCCTGTGCGGCATCGACTTCGGTCGTCAGTTTGTCGTAGTCATCCTGCGAGATCAGCGCCTGCTCTTTGAGGAGCTTGTTGCGTTTCAGGGTGGCTTTTTTCTGGTCCAGCGCGGCTTTGTCGCCTTCCACATTGGCCTGCGCCTGATTCACGAGCGCCTGATAGGTGTCGGATTCAATGCGGAACAGCAGGTCGCCCTGTTTCACCGTGGCGCCTTCGTCAAAGGCGGCTTCGATCACTTTGCCGGAAACCTGGGCCATCACATCGACGTCGTTCAGGGCCTTCAGGCGGCCGAACGAGGGCAGGTAGACGGGCACATCGGCCACCTGTACTTTGGTGGTATGGACGGGCGTGGGGGGACGCCCCTGGTTGGGGGTTTCTTTTTTGTGGCAGCCGCACAGCACCACCGAGGCGCAAACGGCCGTAAGGATTCCCTGGTTCAATGCCGACATTTTCTTCATGAATTACTCCTCCATCACGCTGATCGTGTTAATGCTGTCCGGCTCTCCGCTTAATGAACCGGTGGCGTGTGCCAGATTTACAAGGGCGATGTACATTTCATTTTCGGCGGCCACCAGCGTGCTGCGTGCGGTGGCCTGCTGCGCCTGGGCGCTGAGCAGGAACGTAATATCTTTCAGGCCGGCGTTGAAGCTGTCCAGCGCCTGCGTATAGGCCTCATCGGCGGAAGCGCGGGCGGCGAGGGCGAACTGTTCTTTTTTCAGCGCGGATTTCAACGTGTAGAACGCGTTCCAGACATCTGCGCCGGCGGCCAATTCCGCATTGCGCAACTGAGCACGGATGGTTTCCTGTTTGGCGAGTGATTCGTTCTTCTTGTTGACGTTCAGAAAGCCGTCAAACACGGTCCAGGAGAGGCCCAGATAGCCTGCGTAGGTGTAGGAGTCGGAGTCCGGGAACTGGTCATCATTGTAACGGTTCCAGGTTTTATCGGCCTGAGCGCCGGCGGAGAGGGTGGGCCAGTAATCCGAGTTGGCGGATTTGACGGAGTATTCGGCGGCGCGGAACGAGGCGCGCAGGGCGGCGATATCGGGGCGGCGTTCGAGGGAGCGGTCAATGATGGTGGTGATGGCTTCTTCGGTGAAGTTGGTGAGCGAGGGCAGCGCCTGCTGCGGGGGGGCTATGGTCAGCGTGACATCCGGGGCCAGGCCGAGGGTGGTAGCCAGCGCGCCCTGAGCGGTTTTCACGCTGGAGAGGGCCTCTTCCAGATTATAGAGGGACTGTTCGTGATCGGTTTGAGCCTGGAGCACATCCAGGTGAATGCCCAGCCCGGCCTTTTCTTTGGCCTGTGTGGCTTCCAGTGTTTTCGCGGAGGATTCCACGGTGCTCTGCGCGGCTTCGACGGCGGCCTGAGCGCTGTATAAATTGTAATAGGCTTTTTGCACATCGCGCAGGACGTCCTGAATGGACTGATTAAACTGATAATTGGACGCGAGCAGCTGCTGAATGGCGGCATTCACCTTGGCGCTGCGTCCGCCGAGATCCAGCAGCAGCCAGGTGATGGAGGCTTCAGGGCCGTAGCTGGAAAACGCGGTGGATTTTTCGAGAGTATTGTTGTCGCTTCGTCCCAGCTGGTATTTGCCGTCGGCGGAGAGGGTGGGATAATAGGCGCTGCGGGCCTGCCCCACCTGCGCCTCGGATTGACGGGCTTCGGACCAGCTTTTCTGCAGGGACGGATTGGCCAGGAGGGCCTGATCCACGAGTTCGGCCAGAGCCAGGGCGCCGGTGGTGCTCAGCGTTTGAGTTCGGAGGCTCATCCAGTCGTCGTTTGATTGGGACTCCACCCATTCGGGGGCCGTCCAGGAGGTTTGCGGATTCGATGGCGCGGAGGGGGTATGGCATCCTGCCGCCAGAGCAATTATCATCATGGCGCTTATGTGCAAAGACCGACTGGTTTTTACGGCACTGCTCATGGAACACTCTCCTTGCTCACGATTG
This sequence comes from uncultured Verrucomicrobiota bacterium, assembly GCA_964542025.1. Lineage (GTDB taxonomy): Bacteria > Verrucomicrobiota > Kiritimatiellia > RZYC01 > RZYC01 > JAQVYB01. The sequence continues at coordinate 4,291 of CAZISY010000099.1, read as the reverse complement.
TTCGGTTCGCGTCCGCCGGAAAGAAACCCCCGTCCCGTGCGCCGAACCAGAAAGACTGCGGCGGATATTCCCACACCGCCCGCCCGTTTGGCAATGGTGAAAACGTCATTATAATAGGGCAAGAGAGAGATTGATCGGCAGAGGCCGCGCCGTTATAATGCGACGTCATTAAACGCGGAGCTAAAGGCATAATGAACTTGAAATCGTCCGGTGAAAAATCCGTTGGATTAGAAACGGAAACGCTTCAGGATAAGATTAGTCGGCTTGAGCGTGATTTGGAGCAGCGCCGCGCCGCCGAAGAAACTCTCCGCGTCAAGGCGGCGGCCATTGAATCCGCGATGGCGGCCATTATTCTGGCGGATCTGTCCGGCAAATTGACCTATGCCAATCCGGCGTTCATGCGGCTTTGGGGCTATGATTATCCCTCGGAAATTCTGGGCCGGTCGCCGGAGGAATTCATGTGGACGCCGGAGCAGTTGCGTCTGGGACTTTGTTCCCTGCGGGACAACTGCAATCTGGTGCGGGAGTTTTCCGCGGTTCGGAAGGACGGCGCGCGGTTTGATGTGGTGATGTCCGTTTCCACGGTCAAAAATGAGCGGGGGGAACTGCTGGGGATGCAGGCATCCTTCACGGATATCACGCAGCGCAAACAGATGGAGACGGCGCTGGTCAACGCGCGAAATGAAGCCGAGCTGGCCAATAGTTCCAAAAGTATATTTCTGGCGAACATGAGCCACGAGCTTCGCACCCCGATGAATGGCATCATCGGGTTTTCAGGGCTGCTCAAGGATGCGCCGCTTCCGGATGAGTTGGCGGAATATGTCCGCATCATCCATGCCAGCGCCAAGACCCTGCTCAACATTATCAATGATATTCTGGACGTTTCGAAGATTGAGTCCGGCAACATGGTGCTGGAAAACAAACCGTTTTATCTGGATGCCTGCATACGGGACGCGCTGGATGTGGTGCGTATTCCGGCCGAGCAAAAAAACATTGCGCTGCTCACGGAGATCGAACCCGGTACTCCGCTGTTGATCACGGGTGATGAGGCGCGGCTTTTACAGGTGCTGACCAATCTGCTGAGCAATGCCGTCAAATTTACAGATGCGGGCGAGGTGCTGGTCACGGTGCATGCCGTGCAGTTGAACGGCGGTTATGTGCAGCTGGTGTTTGCGGTGAAAGACACCGGAATCGGAATTGCCCCGGAGAAGATGGACCTCATTCTGAAGCCGTTCCAGCAGGCTGATCCTTCCTATACACGGAAGTACGGCGGAACCGGGCTGGGGTTGGCTATCAGCAAGGAACTGTGCGAACGCATGGGCGGAAAACTCTCCATTCAGAGCGAGTTGGGCAATGGTTCCACCTTTACGTTCACCCTGTTGGCAAAAACCGTTCAGGAAGGCGGCACCACCTATAACCCGTCCGTCCTGGCAGACAAAAAGAGACCCCGGAAAAAGAGCAATCTGCGCATTCTGGTGGCCGAGGACGATTCCACCAACCAGCTGGTTATTCAGTCCATTCTTCAAAAGTACGGCTATTCATGCGACCTGGTCGCGAACGGACTCATGGCGGTGGAGGCCGTCCGGCTGAACACCTACGACGTGGTGTTCATGGATATTCAGATGCCGGAAATGGATGGTATTCTGGCCACCCGTAAAATATACGAACTGGGCATCAAGGAGCGGGCCGGGCACATTGTGGGGCTGACCGCGCACGCGCTGCCGGAGGATCGGCGCGCCTGTCTGAATGCCGGTATGGATGATTACCTGTGCAAGCCGGTGGAGCCGGAGCGGTTTCAAAAGCTGCTCGCCAAATTCTCCCGTAAGCCATAAAGGGAAGGCCGTACGGATGGTAACGCCCGGCATTTTTGCGGGCCTCAGAAAGCAAGGCGCAAGAGTATGAACGAAAAAGCGGTCCTGTATCACTGCGGTGTATCCGACCGGGAGCAGATCGGCGCCCTCCTGACGGCGGCCGGGTATCGGAACGAGTGGCGGGAAACGCCTTCCTTTAATGATCCGGAATACATTCGGCAGTTGATTCAGCAGGATCGGCTGGCCACTCTCGGCACGTTGATTGACGGTATCGCACATGAGTTGAACAATCCCGCTCATTTGATACGGCTGAACATCGAATTTCTGCAAATGGCCTGTGAAAGTCTTCGTCCCGTGCTGAAACAAATCCTGCCGGCAGAAGGCGTTTCCGTCATTGCCGGCATGAATCAGGCGGATGCCGCAGAACACATTCAAAAATCGATCGACGGCATTCTGATAGGCGCCACGCGGATTTCCAGTTTGATTGATGAACTCAAAGCCTACGCCTATCCCGATCCGGTCGAACAGAAAGAACCGGTGGAGATCCGTATGGTGATCCGCTCCGCCTCGCTGCTCATCGCCCATGTCATCAACCGCTGCGCCGGAAACTTCAAAGTGCGTGTGGCCCCGGACACCCCGTATATTCAGGGGCATTTCCGGCATTTGGAGCAAGTCATCATCAACCTGCTGCACAACGCCTGCCTGGCCGTCGAAAAGAAGCGCGGATCCATCACCGTGGATGTGGAGTATGCGGCGGCCGCGCACTCGGTGTCCATCCGCATCCGCGATGACGGCGTCGGCATACCGCCGGAAGACATGGATCATGTGATGGATCCCTTTTTCACGACGCGCCGCGAGCTTGGCAGTGTCGGGCTCGGTTTGGCGATCTGTAATTCCATTGTACGCGAGCATCGCGGCTCCCTGACGCTGGAGTCCACCCCGGGCGAGGGCACCACGGTGGCCGTGGTCCTTCCGGCGCTCGAAACCGGAGAGTCTTCATTATGACCCAATCGATGCAGTTCCCCGCTCATCCCGTACTGATCCTGGATGACGACCCCCCGATTCTACTGGCCTCGGAAACCATACTGCGCGCCGGCGGCATCAATCGCATTGTGACCATGAGCGACAGCCGCGAGCTGTTGCCCTATCTCGCCCGCAACAGCATCTCCGTGCTGCTGCTGGATCTGACCATGCCGTACATTTCCGGCGAGGAACTGCTTAAAGCCGTATCGCAGGACTATCCGGAAATACGCACCATCGTCATCACCAGCAAAAATCAGGTGCGCGACGCCGTTGAATGTATGCGCAGCGGCGCGTTCGACTATCTCGTAAAACCCACCGAGGGCGCCCGCCTCGTCACTTCCGTTCGGCGCGCCATCGAACACTATGAACTGGATCGTGACAACGACATGCTGCGCCACTCCATGCTCCAGCTGGAGGAAAACCTGGTGCGGCCGGATGCTTTTACCGGGCTCGTCACAAAAAACAAAACCATGCAGTCCATTTTCCACTATATCGAGGCCTTTTCCGCCAGTTCGCGTCCTGTGCTGATCACTGGAGAAACCGGCGTGGGCAAGGAATTGTTCGCACGCGCCGTGCATGTCACCAGCCGCCGGACCGGTCCGTTTGTGGCGGTGACGCTGGCCGGGCTGGATGAAACGATGATCTCCGACACCCTGTTCGGTCACGCCAAAGGCGCCTATACAGGAGCCGATGAAGAGCGCGCCGGACTCGTCGCCCAGGCCCAGGGGGGCACGCTGTTTCTGGATGAAATCGGTGATCTGCGCGAGGCGTCGCAAATCAAACTGCTGCGCCTGCTGCAGGAGCATGAATATATGCCGCTCGGTTCCGACCGGTTGCAGCGGAGCAACGCACGCATTGTGGTGGCCACCCACCGCGATCTGAAAGCCCTCATGCAGCGCGGCGTGTTCCGGCATGATCTGTTTTATCGGCTGCGCACGCATCATGTGGTGGTTCCGCCCCTGCGGTCGCGCAGGGAAGACATCCCCCTGCTGCTCGAGCATTTCGTTCAGCGGGCCGTGACTGCGCTGGAATGCCGGAAGCCCGCCATTCCCCGTGGGTTGGCCGAGCTGCTGCAGCAGTATGATTTCCCCGGCAATATCCGCGAACTGGAAACGCTGGTGTTTGATGCTGTCAGCCATGCGCAGAACGGACGCCTCTCGCTGGAATGGTTTGCCAATCAAATTCACACCACGGTGGATGTGGCCGCCCTGCCCGACGCCGAACCCGGGGCTGCGCCGTTGATGATCGGCGCGGCGTTTCCCACGCTGAAACAGGCCACCGACCTGCTGGTGGAAGAGGCTCTTAAACGCGCGGCCGGCAATCAGCGCATCGCGGCCCGCCTGCTCGGCATCTCACCTCCGGCACTCAGCAAACGCCTCAAAAACCGTAAAGAAGAAGAATCCTGAAATGTGCGGACGTTTCACCCAAACCGCGACCATGGCGGAAATGTGCGCCTT
>CAZISY010000098.1:4320-11942 GCA_964542025.1 uncultured Verrucomicrobiota bacterium | reverse complement strand
AGCCGTCACACTCGCCGGAGGAAGCGGATACTCATACGCGCCCATATCTACGACCGAACCGATCAGCCGCGAATTACCGGCGAAATCGTTGGTACCGACCATCCAGGCCTCATTGGTGCCTGTGTTGATGCAGGACGATGTCTCCTGCAAACTTAAATAATCCGAGTCCACGAATTGCGGATCATTGGTGATGACGGCGGTGAACGATGGATCATCAGGCCTGGTACAGCAGTAGGCGATGTCCGGAGTGCCATCCAACGCATACTCAGACACAGCGCCTCCGGCGGTGTTGCTGTAGATGATGGTGTTGCGAACAACGCCTTCATCCGCCATATACAATCCGCTGTTGGTAGCCGCCGTGTTAAAGGCAATGGTACTGCTTCGGATGGAAGGCGGGTTCTCGCTGCTTTCAGAACTGACCACGGAAACTCCGCCGATGGCTCCGGTGGCGCTGTTTTGCATGATCACGCAATTATCCATCTGCCCATCCCATTCGAGCAGCACGCCCCCGACATTGCCCTCGCTTTCATTGTTACTGACGAGGGTCTTTGTCATCGTACCGCCGTTCATAAAGACCCCGCCGATCCGACCGGTATGCACCTCGCCCTCGATGGTGATATTGCTGACCAGGTTGCCTGCGATATAGCAATCATCAATGAGACCATCGGCCTGAACGTACACGCCTCCGACGGAGTTGGCCATATTGCCCGCAATGTAACAGTCGTGCAGGGTTCCGCCGTGATCAAGCACCGCACCACCGGCTTTACCATAGGGCTCCACCGTGAGCGCGTAGTTATTGTAGATGAAGCAGAATTCCATCTGCCCGCCACCGCTGAGCCACGCGCCGCCTCCACAGAAGAAGGCCCGGTTCCCTTCGAATATACCGAGATACAATGTTCCGCCATCTTTGAAATACGCGCCCGCGCCCTGACTGGCCGCGTTGCTGTACATCAGGCAGAGCGAAGCGGTTCCGCCCTGATTGAAATAGAGTCCACCGCCGCCGCCCATATGAACGATATTCCCAATCATATAACAATAATTGGCGGTGGCCTGCTGCTCGAGACCGAGGCCTCCGCAGTCGCCTTCCGATTCGTTATAGCTGATCTCGCACCCATATACGCGTGACGATCCGGCGGCGCGAACACCCGCATACGAGGCCGCCTTATTGCTGATGATGTTGGCATCGGTCAGCACGGCGCTTCCACCGATGTTGGCGCCTCCATACCTATTCGAGGCCGTATTCCCGACGATGGTCACATTGCTGACGATTCCGGCGAGCAGCTCAAGTCCGGCGCTGTTGTAGTCAGCCCCGTCGGTCAGTGTCAGCGTGTGAACCAGCGCGTTGGTGTGGTCCACCAGCATGACGCGGCAGTGCCCATTGGCATCCACCACGACGTTGGATTCATCGGGCACGCCGGCGAGCGTCATATCCTTCATCACGCAAATGGGATCTTCGATCGGATAAACACCGGGGCCGACGATGGTGGTCCCGCCCACCGCACAGGCATCAATCGCGTCCTGAATATTGGTGGCGGCCTGATACCAATTGGTGAACGGAGAGATGTGCAGCCCCGCGGGCGACACATAATTGATAAAGCCGGAACCGACCACATGCACGGTGACCGTCTTCGCCGTCACACCGCCAAAGTTGGAGGCCACAAGGATGACCGGATAATCGCCGGGGGTGTTCCATGAGGGCGTGATGTAACTGACGTTGCTGATCGTGCTGGTCGCCCCAACGCCCTTAACCGTCCAAACCAAACTGATCGGACGTCCAAAACCGTTGGCCCAGAGTGTAGTCGGTTGGCCGACGCTCGTCGTGAGGTCGCCCATGATGTAGTTCAAGTAGGCATACACCATGTTGCTGACCACGACTTCATCGCAACCGATATCCACCGTACCTTCATACACGCGCGATTCGCGGTCGATATCCCGCTCACCATAGCCGATGCCCGAAGAATCCCCCGCATTTCCGGCGGGCGAAACCGGCAGAATATTCGGGATAAGGCGGCCGGCCAGCAAGGGCTCGCGATCGGTGATGTTTCCGGTTCCGGTGACGCCGGGGGTGGTCAGACAGTGGCTCACCGTGATGTCGCCGCTGATTTTGTAATTGTCCGCGCCATCGGGGGCCTCGTTGTAATAAACGATGCAGTTACGCGTGGTGCCGAGTCCGTGCCAGACGCCGCCGCCATACCCATCGGCCCTGTTAAACGTAATGGTACAGTTGCGCATCGTGCCGCCGGTATAGAAAGCCACTCCGGCGCCGCCATAGGCGCGGTTATCGCACATATAACTGTTGATCAGTGTGGCGTCCTCGTCGAGCCATACCCCGCCCCCGCCATCGCGTGACGTGTTCTGCGAAATGTTACAGCGATCCACCGTGGCACGATCATCGGCATACACGCCACCGCCGAACTGGCTGACGATGTTGCGGAAAATATAGCAGCCTTCGATGCGGGCCTCCCCGAAGGCACGCACGCCGCCGCCGAAACGCTCGGCGGAATTTTCTTCCACATTGCAATCCCGCAACGTGCCCGCATACACCAGCGCCCCGCCGCCCTGCGGGGCATTGCCGTGCTTCAAGGCCACACATTCCACCACTGCCGCGGCATCGTCCATGAAGAGAACGCCATATGTATTTTCACCGTGGAGAATGACTTCATCGCCATTGAGTTCCTCGGGCGAGCGAAGCGTCATCGGTTTTTCGATGCGGATCGTCGAGCCCTGCATGTAGGTGCCGGTGTTGACCAGCGTGACGCCGCCCGCGTAACAGGCGTCGATGGCCACCTGCACATTGGTCGCGGCATTCGACCAACTGGTGAAGGGCGCGGTATGACTGCCAGTCAGCGAAACATAATTCGTGAACGATGCCACAACATGGACCGCGCCGGTGAACGATGCCGCGCCATCGAGATTGGTGACGGTGATTACAATCTGGTGCGTGCCCACGTTGGTGAAGACGGGGCTGATTTGGAAGGCATTGGTAATGCGCTGTTCGCCCTCACCGGCATCGTAGCTCCAGACAAAACGAATGAGCTTGCCGGCATTGTCCGCCATCAGGGTCAGTGGCGCACCGACGACCACATTGGTGTAGGGCATCTGAATTTCGGGCCAGACAAAATCGTTGATGGCCCCGGCGTGGTATTGGTCGCAACCGATGTCCACCAGATTGGTCGTGCCGAGGCGGGCCTCCCCATCGATGTCGGTTTCCCCTTCAAGGACGACCGTTGGATCGCCTGCGTTGCGGCAGGGAGAGTCGGCCAGAATGTGTTCGTTGATTACTCCGCCCACCAGCGGATCGTTCGTGATGCCGTTCTGCCCAGACAACACATCGGGCGTGCAGTTGTTGCGGAGGGCGACGAACGTATTCTCTGCGTAAATATCGCGTCCGTAGGGGGCGTTGTTGTGATACACGATGCAGTTCACCACCTCCTGGGTGAAGCCCGCCATCCCGACAAAAAGGCCGCCGCCGAATTCCATCGAACGGTTGTTGATGATCGTGCAGTTGTAGAGGTGTCCGCCATCGAGCAGCACGCCGCCGCCCCCGCCCACGCGCTGGGAGGCCGCGAGATTGCCCGAGAAGAAACTGTTGCGAATGACGGGCACGCCAGCCGTCAGGTCGCCCGACAAACAGGCTCCGCCGCCACTGCCTCGCTCGGCGCTTTCGGACGTGGCCGTGTTGTGCATAACCATGCAGCGATCCGCCAGAGCAACCCCGCTCAGCATCAATCCGCCGCCGGTTTCGCCGGTGTTGTAGTTGATGCTCGAATCCACGATGATTCCGCCGTTCCAGTTTGCCACACCGCTGCCGCCGCAAAAGGCAATCAGACAGTTGGAGACGACCGCATCGCCCTCGATAAACACGCCGCCGCCCGTGCGGTTGCGCTTCGTCCATTCGCCCACTTCTTCAGCCACATGCCCCTCGGTAATCGTGAAGCCGCTGAGCGATGCGTTGCCGCGCAGATACACGCCGCGCACCGCGTTGGTGCCATTCGGACCCTGCCCGCGAATGGTGGTGACCAGCGAACCGTTCACGCTGCGCACGGCGACAGCATTGGTGATGAAGACGCGGCTTGGCAGATAGATGGCCTCTTCTGGATCGCTCGGGTCATTACCCCAACCATGCGCGTAGTCGCCATCGCCCACGAGGACCGTCGCACCATCTTGCGCCACAGCCACGGCATCCTGGATATTCGTGGCCGCCGTGAGCCAGTTCGTGTAGGGCGCTTGCGGATTCCGGCTGCCTATCCATACGAAATGCGTGTTGGCGGGCAGGGCCGGTGTGCAAATATGCACCGCTTCGCTGATCGGGCTGGTGTAGCTCCCTGTGATCGTCCGCACCCAGTAGTAATAGCACTGGCCGGGAATGGTCGCGGCATCCGCCCAGGCGTTGGTCGCGGAAATATTCGCGAAGGGTACGGAGGGCGGCGTGTCGGTTTCGGCACGATATACCGCGCAGCTCGCAACGCCCAGGGGTTGCCGCCAAGACAGAATGACCCCGCCGCCAAACGAAGCTGATAGATTTCCGGGTGTCAAATCATGTTCAAACGCGCCCAGGTCCACCGTGCCGCCGATGATGCGGTTGGAACCCGCCAGATCGTCCGCCCCGACCATCCAGGCCTCGTTGGAACCCGCATTGATGCACGGCGAAGAAGCGGACAGCATGTGATTGCTCGACAACATCGGATTGCCATCAAGGCAGCCCGTTCCGGCAGGCAGCGGCGTGGTGCAGGTGTATTGAATGTTGGCGCCATCATCGCCGGCATACCACTGGTAATCGGTGTTTCCGCAGATAATCGAATTGAGCGCCGACCCGCCGCGGATGCCGCTGCTGTTGTCCGCCACCGTGCAGTTGTGCAGCGATGCGTTATACGTGGCGCCGAGCATGGACTGGGCCGAGTTCTCCGCGATCAGGCAATTATAGGCCGAACCGCAGAACACGCCGCCGCCGTATCCGTTGCTGCTGATATTTCCGCGCACCACACAGTTGGAAATCGCCGCGTAATAGGTTCCGCCTCCGCCCACCGCGGCGTTATTGCCCTGGATCTGACAGCGCGTAGCCGACCCATAGGCTACTCCGCCACCACGGGTGAATGAGGCGCTGTTGCTCGTCACCACGCAATCGAACAGATGCGCACGGCTGGAACCGCCGCCGCCGAAATCCGGCCCCGAGACATTGTTTTCCAGACGGGAGTTGTAAACGGAGCCCTGATAGACGCCGCCCCCGCCGCTGAAAGCGCCATTGCCGGACAGGACACAGTTGCTGATCACCGCCGTGGCATCCACGGCATGAACGCCACCGCCGTATTCATACTCCTCGGTAAACCCGTTCGTCAGGGAGAAGCCTTCCAGCCGCGTGTTGGCCGTCATGAAGACGCCGCGAATGGCATCCGGACCGGTCGCACCACCGGTCGCGGGCCGGCCGGCAATGACTGTAACCGCCGGACCGTTCACGCTGCGCAGCGTGACCTGTTTAGTCAGAATCACACGATTGGACGTGGCATTGACGCTGTAAGCACGCGCACCGGTGTTATAGACACCGTTGCTGACGAGAATCAGCCCGCCATAGATGGAATCATCCACCGCCGCCTGAATGGTCTGCTTAGCCGTGGACCAGTTCGTACCTGCCGCCGCGTCGCTGCCGTCGGGCGCGACATATTGAATCACATTTTCGACATACACCATATTGGTGACTGCCACGGAGAAGGAATGGTTTGTGGCCGTCAGCACCACCGGATACTCACCGGGCGCCTGCCAGGCGTGGGTGACCTCCATCTCGTTGGTGACGCCGGATCCATCGCCAAAATCCAAACGCATGTTCAGCGCACGCCCGGAGACGATGTCAGCCGTCAGCGGAAGAGCGACGCCCACGGCAACGCGGCTGCCCTCCGGCAACCCGATCTGAGCAACCACATCATTGGTGCAGGCGTCAGGCCAGAACTGATCCCAACCCACATCCACCGAGGAACCGTTCAGGCGCGGCTCGTCATCGCAGTCCGTTGCGGCGGACATCCATTCCTGCGTCACTCCCGCGCCGATGCAGGGCGAGGTGGAGAGGAGATGCGCGCCGGTGAGCCCGCTCAAGCGGGGCTCAGCGCTGAAACTATTGGTTCCGGCTTCGGGTAGTGGAGTCGTGCAGGAAGAGATGAAATCGGATTCATCCGAAAAGTTCCAGTTGGGGCCTACCTGCGCTTCGTTGTAATAAATAATACTGTTTATACAGCTTCCATCGATCACGCCCCCCCCCTCGTCTTCCGCCTGATTGCCGACCACTGTGCAGTTAAACAGCTCCGTGTTTATTGCGCCGCCGCCCGATTCGGTCGCCTCGTTACCGGTGATCAGGCAGTTCCACGCCTTGGCTGTGTACAGGCCTCCACCTGTTTTGGAGCGATTTCCGACCACGCGGGTGTTGTAGAGATGCGACTGAAAAGCGCCACCGGCCATCATGACCGCCTCATTGCTTTCGATCATGGAATGTCGGATTGTGCCGCCGATCACTCCGCCGGCAACCAGCGCGGCGTTGCCGGAAATTTCGCAACGAGAAATGATTTCATTGGTGGTTTCGCACCACGCACCTCCGCCCAAAAACATATACTCGACACTGCCGGGAAAGCCTCTCGAAGTCGCGCCAGAAGTTATTTCGACGCGATTGCGCAAATACATCATAGAGGCTGCGGAGCGCCCGCCATACAGTTTGAAGCCCTCCAATTTCGCACCGCCGCTCAGGTAGACGCAGCGCACGGCGTTGGAGCCGCACCCGAAATAATTGGTGGATGCCGGATCTTCCGCACCATGGATTTCGGTGACTTCCGCGCCGTTCACGCTGCACACGGTAATCGGATGCGTCACCGTCACGCGGTTTGAGTGACCATAGAGCGCCGAGCCGCCCGTGTTGTACACGCCATTGCTCACCCAGACCATCCCGCCGGGTGCCGCGCAGGCATCTACGGCGGACTGGATCGTCTGCTTGGCCGCCGCCCAGCTCCTGCCGTCGTTCGCGTCATTTCCGTCGTTCGCCACATAAAACGTCGCATTCCAGACGGTGACCGTGACGGCGGCTGAAACCACACCGGCGTTGTTGGACGCCGTCAGACGCACTTCGTAATCGCCGATGTTGGTAAACGTATGAGAGAAGACCGCCAGATTGGTCAGGACGACTCCATCCAGTTCCCAGACGGTCTGCGCGCAGCGCCCGACCACATCCGCCTCAAACGTTAACGCAGTGCCCGGCGTGACCTCATGGCCCAGCGGCAGACTGATGGCGACCTGCAGGGTATCGGTCAGGCCATTGGCCCAGAACTCATCCACGCCCATATCCACGAGGCCATTCAGCCTCGGCTCGCCATCCATATCCAGCGCCGTCGCCATCCATTCCTGATTCGTTCCGGCGTTGATGCACGGCGAATCGGGGAAGAGATGCGGAGTCGTCAGGCTGACGAGGCTCGGATCTACGGAAATATTGTTGGTTCCATGCTCCCCCTCCGGCAGGGGCGTGGTGCAGGAGAAGTGCAGGGTGGAGCGGTCGTTCCAATTCGGACTGGTCTCGGCGGTGTTGTAATAGACGATGCTGTTGACGGCCTCGCACTCATACAGTCCGCCCCCTTCCATGGCCCGGTTGCCGA
>CAZISY010000098.1:0-4220 GCA_964542025.1 uncultured Verrucomicrobiota bacterium | reverse complement strand
GCCCGGTTGCCGATAATTTGGCACCCCTCCGCCACACAATTGGCCAGGCCGCCCCCGCCGTTCACCGCGTCGTTGCCGCGCACGATACAATCCACCAGCCAGGCGCCGACTGCACCCCCGCCCAGGGATATCGCACGGTTGCTTTCGATCACGCTGTTGCAGCACACCGCGCCAAACACCCCGCCTGCGATTACGGAGACGTTTTCGCTGATCACGCAGTTCGTCAAGTACGCGCCTTCCGGGATTTCTCCCCGCCGTCCGCGCACGCCCTGCTCGGCAAAGACGCCGCCGCCATATGCGGAATCGGTCGCATACCCATTCCGCACTGTGAAACCATCCAGTATGGCGTTATCCAGAAGTACCACGCCGCGCACGGACGCCGGGCCAAGTCCGTAAGGTTGCGCCGCATCGGACGCGCCGACGATATGCGTCACGCCCGGGCCGTTGATGCTGCGCACCACCACGCCTGTGCCCACGACAATCCGGTTGGTTTGCTCGAACATAAACTGCCCGCCCCGATCGTACACGCCATTGGTCACCCAAACCGTGTCGCCCTCGCCGGCAAAGTCCAGCGCATCCTGAATCGTGTGCGCCGCTGACGCCCAATTGGTATAAGGCGCCGCCGGGCTTGGACTGTTCGTCCAGACAAACCGATCAGCCACAATCAACCCAATGCCCGAAACGGGCAGCGAGGAGATGCCGGATTGCGCGTCAGAAAGCAGCTCAACCGTTCCGGTGTAAAGCACACCCGCCACCGGCGTAAACGTTACGACCACACTGGTCGTCTGTCCGGGGGTCATATCAAAGGATGTCGGATCGGCCGTGAAGCCCGCCGGAACCGTCACGTTGGTGACCGACACGGCTTCATCGCCGGGGCAGCGCACAGAGACCGTTCGCTGGGCATTGGTTCCAAGGGCCAGCCTGCCAAAGGCCAGATCACCCGACGCAACGACCATCCGCCCCGTGTAAGGCATAAATTCGAAATCCGTCATCCAGCCGGTATCCGCGTCCTCGGAGACGCTTCCATCTTTGGCATATTCCCAGCGCAGCGTGGAAACGCCGCCTGCCTGCTCGTATTGTACCTGCTGCCAATCCACGTCACCCGTAATGCCGGTGACGTATTCGCCGTTCACGTAGAAATGCAGGCCGTCGTAATCCTCTTCGGATGACACTTTCCAGTAGAACGTGACCAAGCCATTGCCGGAGATTTCCGTCTGAATCCAGGACGACTGGTCGTGAGTGATATCGCCGGCTTGCGCCGCGCACGGGCCATAGTCGCGCACGACGTCGCTTTGCGCGAACCATTCCGCATCGCCCCCTGAGGTCCAGGTGTACTGCGGCGCATGGGTGGCGTCGGCCAGATTCGTGCAGGAACCATCGCGCACTTCAAACCAGCCCGAAGCCTCCTTCCAGAGCGCATTGGTGGCATCGGCCACCCACAGGCGCACCACCGCGCCGGTGTCCACGAAGCTCACCGCGCCCGTGCAGACACCGTTCACGAAGCCGGACAGATTCGTCGGCGTGACGGCCACATCCAGAGGAATCGGGGATGGACCGAAACGCAGGCACGGAAATTCGGCGGACCGAAACGGCGTCGGCACGTTGTTCGACCACGTCAGCGGATCGCCGTCCTCATTGTCGCTCACATAAGCGATGGATGCGTCATTGGTGGCGTAACTCACGCTGAACGAACCGCCGCCGTCATATGTTTCATTATGAATACTGAAATCCACCATCAGCGAATTCGTTCCGTCGTAAGCGAACGGGAACGAAAAGGCGAAGGTATGCCAGCCGGTGCTGCTCAAGAGCAGATTGGACACATAGACCGTGGTCCACCCCTCTGTTTCCCACACCGGATTCGTCGGGTAGGAGGTCATCGGCGTATGTTTGAGCCGGATGGTCAGGTTGCTCATGAGCAGACCGGGCGCCTGCAGCACGTTCAGTTGCAGATGATCCAGCGTGCGCGCCGGACCAAACAGCGCGGCGGGATAGATGACCTGTGTGCGGCAATCCATATAGGTGGTGTTGAGCGGATACGCGGACGTTCCGGCGTCCGTGCCGACATACGTGCCGGGGTCGATCGGCTGGGCCTCGGTGAACACATGCAGCGTTCCCGCATAATTCGTCATCGTGTTATCCCAGACATTTTCCGCAGTCACCTGCACAGCCACGGACCGCCCGGCATAGACCACGGGGGCCATCTCGTTCAGCGCAAAACCGGCCATGCCCAACGCCTCGCGATCCAGCATCATCAGAAAGCCGCGGCGACCCGTGTTTGTCGGATTCTCCTGGTACATCGGATGATCCGCCGAGTACTTATTCGCATAGGCGTAGGCATTCGCTTCTCCGAACGACACAAATCCGTCGCCGTTCAAATCCGCGTCGCAGGGTTCGGCATCCACCCAGGGTTCGTTCGTTTGCGGATAAAACCCGCGCATGGCCGCCGTCCAGTGATAGGCCCATTGGTCGAACCACGGGTACGTATTGCCCGCCCAGGAGGATTCGTTGTACTGCGCCGCCGTGGCAATCAGGCGATTGCTTTGGTTCAAGTCATTCAAAAAACCACCGCTGTAGCACTGCTCCATCGTGAAGAAAACCGGACAGGGCAAGTTCTCCGTCAGCGCCCTCAAATCCGAGTCGCGCAACACTTCCATATTCCACAAATTCAGTTCGACATCCCACTCGCCCCCGCCGGCAGTCGGCCCGCCGTGATCAGTCAGATACACAAAAAGCTGATCATTCGTCGTCAGTATGGATTGCAGATGAACAAACACATTGCTGATGTTGCCGGCCGTCGCCGACGCCTGCGTGTCGTTTGTCCCGTCCCCATCCAGATCCCACGGCGAGTTCGTGTCGTCGCTTCGGTCTACCGCCGGGTCAAGCCCATCGGAAACCAGCGCGTAGATATTGGTTTTCGGATAGCCGTATTTGAGACTCAGCGTGCTGTAGATATGCGAGACATCGCCCCAGTAGCGAATGTGATTATTCGCCTGGTTGTACCCGCCCGAAATAATCACCGCATAACAATTCGAGACATGCCCATCATAACGAATAGCCCCCCGGCTCAGCGGGCGGGCTTGCTTTTTTTTTGTTTCAACGGCCTGCTGGAAATCGAAAGGGATAACCGTCTCCAGCGCCACCTCGTCCGCTCCGGTCGCCTGCCGCGCAAGAGAAACCACCGAAAGCGGCGTCAGCGCTTTCTGCACGGCCACCTCCGACAAATCCCCCGACACAAAAACATATCGGCACGGATGCGCCCAGTTGGCCAGTGGTGCATCGTCCACCATAAACACCCATCCGTCCTCGAACGGCATTTCCACCGAGCGGTCGCCCCACGTACGCAACTGCATGCTGCCGCGCCGAGCCTGCATCCGAAGCGCCGAAACCTCGATCTGCTCCGTCCGATCCTTCAGCACCACCGACACCACGCGCCCCAGCGCCTCCTCGAAAGACGCCTCCGCCTGCGCGGGCAACCCTTTCGTGAACGTCAGCCCATCTTCCTGGGCAAGCGCGCCCGGCGTCAACAACGCCACCGCGCAACAGACCGTCAGGCCGATTTTCCAATGATTGGAAAATGCACTGGAAAAGTTTCCAACGATTGGAAAAGTGCGCTGAGCGCACATCCTGAATTTTCCAACGATTGGAAAAACGTGCAAAAAAGTTTCCAATGATTGGAAAACCCCAAAAAGCCCCTTACCACGCGCACGACTCATGCCCGCCTCCTTGTTGTGCGCGACAAGATACCCTCAACATGGTGGAACATCAACATCCAATGAACTGCCGCAACGGGCGAGGGCAAGAAGGCCGACGCTCTCCGAGCGTCGGCCTTCTTCACACTTCACACTCCGCAAAAGGGCCGCGCTCGGAGAGCGGGGCCCTACTCTCATTTCAGCGGTTCGGCTTCTTCCCAGCCCCAGGATTGATTGCGCTGGGTTTGGGTCGCGCTCTGCCAGATGTACCACTGGCCCCGAAGCGGCGCGTACACCGTGCGGTCGAAGAGACCGTCGCCATCGTAATCCGCGGGCACCGGCCACGCTTCGTTCCAGCCCCAGTGCAGCGAAATCATACTCTGGCTCGCGCTCAGCCACGCGTACCACTGACCGATCTCGGGCCAGTACACCGCCACGTCCGTCAGGCCGTCGCCGTCGTAATCGCCCGGGATGGCTTCGGCTTCGTTCCAGCCCCACGGCTGGATGCGTCCGGTCTGCGTCGCGCTTTGC
>CAZISY010000097.1:7104-11949 GCA_964542025.1 uncultured Verrucomicrobiota bacterium | reverse complement strand
CTGAATGCCGCCCAGTTGGCTAAGCAGCTCGGGGTTTCCCGCGAAGCGGTATCCAAGTGGCAACGCGGGGAAGCCTTCCCGAAGCCGGATAAGCTGATTCGTCTGGGCATGATTCTGAAGCAGCCCTATCAGGCACTGGTTCGGGAAATCATGACGGTGAATGAGCCGCAGGTGGCCTATCGGGCCAAGGCCAACCGGAAAACCAAGCTGGAGCATGTGGTGTGGGCCAAAGAGGCCGGAACCCGGCTCCGCAGTCTGGTTCCCTATCTTCCGTTCGACCGGACCTGTCCGCCCGTGCTGAAGGCTCCAAAGGTGGACTACGGATATGTACAGGCGGTGGCCACGGAAGTTCGCGGGCAAATGGGGGTTTCCGAAAATGAGGGAATCAATATTCAGCATTTTCTCGATCAGTTTAAAAAACTGGAGGCCGTTTTGATCCCGGTTTTCTGGGGCGAACAAATGCAGCACGGGCAGGCACTGCATGCCTACCTGCCGGATTCCATGACCACCTGGGTTTGGCTGGATTTGGATACGAAACTTCATGATTTCAAGTTCATGATGGCGCATGAACTCGGTCATGCCTACTCCCCAAGTCTGAGCGGGGATGAGGCGGAGGATTTTGCAGACTTGTTTGCGCAATGCCTGCTTTGTCCGTGCGAGGCGGTCGAAAAAGCGTATGAAGCGTTATCTCGCTGTTCAACACTTGCTGAACGTTGGAACGGGGTGGTGAAGATTGCCAGCGGCCGACTGATATCTCCCTATACGGTGATGAAAGCCCTGGAGGCTTATGCTGAACACACCGATGTTCCCAAAATCAATTTTGGAAATTTCGGCCCCGGGCTGACCCGCTTTAACAAGAGCGTTAAAACCGTGGCGGAACTGCTTTTCGACGGAAAGACACCGAACCCCGCGGAGTATATCCGCGTCTGCTCGAAAAAGCTGGGGACCCCTTTCTTTGACTCGCTTCGGTCCTTGATGAAAGAAAAAGCAATTTCTGCGCCGTTTTTTGTCAAGACGATGGACTTATCCTTAATGGACGCGAGGGCACTTTGTCAGGAGCTGGCCTGACATGCCCCCGCCGAAGCTGTTCATTCTGGATAGCAACGCCTATTTTAGACTGGCCTGCAGCCTGCATCCTCTACTCGGACGGACTTTTGGAAAAGCGAAGGATCGTTATGTGCTGCGAGTCATTGCTCAACTCGACAGGGAATACAGCCGGAGCGTCCGCCTTCAGCACAAGTTTCATTGGGTAAAGGACGACAAATTTACCGCCAATCGGCAGGCCGAACAGCTCAAACTCGTCGGTAAGCAAAACGAAGAAGTTGAACAGGCCCGTTCTTATATTCTTTCGATGGGGAATGATCTCGACTGTGACATCTCGTTGGTGGATGCGACAGCGTTGGCGATCGGCATTGTAAAACAGCAACCGGTGGTAACGGATGACAAGGCCATGTGCAAGGTCGCCACGGAACTCGGGATAGAAGTCTGGAGTCTGCTCCAACTGCTGAAGCTGATGGTCGATGAAGAACATGTTGACTTGGATAAGGTTTGTGAAATCGCACAATTTCTCGACTATGAAAACGATTTGCCGTGCTGTCGCACGGAGTTTTCGAGTCAATTCAAACGGTATTTCGGAGCAGATCCCTTCGGCTGATTCTGCGACCAGCCCGCGTCTTTTAGAGTTGTTCGCGCGGAAATCCGGGTCTTTTTGGCATTTTTCGAGACGGCGCAGGAGGGGCTTTGGGGAAGGGGTATCGGCACGCGGAGCGGGGGGTGCGGTTGGCGGGCCGTTTTCCGAGGGGATGTCTGAACAGTCTGTGTTTATACCCCGGATGGCACGCCTTTGGGTCCTTGAAAACGAGCCCCTCCGGGATCACTCTTGCTACCCAAATCGCGACAGCGATTTTCACTAAAGCGGGCGGCCATCAAATGATCAGGATGGAATCAGACGAATGGAGCATCAAGGAATGTCAACCGGGTTGCGGGGCGCGTGCTTTGGGTGGGCACATATCGATTGACCTGTATCGAAAAGCGGATAAGGAGGGCTGCGGCTGGCGGCCAGCCTGGCGGTGCTTTCGCACAAGCTGTGCCTGTGAGTCCCGCAGTGAAATAGGGTTGAAATCCGTCGAAACCTGCGCCACATTGCGCCTTTTCCAAACAGAAAAGAGAAATATGAATACCGAACTCATCCGCGCGCAGGATTTTATCGAACGGCTTCAATCGAACAGGCAGGCGTATCAGAACGATTATTACGCGATGTATTCCAGTCTGCTGGGCGGGATCATCACCGATCCGGCGCTGATGCTGCTTCCGCTGGATGATCATGTGGTGCATCGGGGCGACGGTGTATTTGAAAGCGTGAAATGTGTGCAGGGCCGATTGTACAATCTGCCGTCGCATCTGGATCGGCTGTTCCAGTCGGCGGCGAGTCTGAATATGGCGGTGCCGGAATCGCGCGAAGCATTGACCGAACAGGTGATTGATACCATCCGCGCGGGGGGGCATCGGGATTGCTGTGTGCGGATTCTGGTGACGCGCGGGCCGGGCGGGTTGGGCGCGAATCCGTATGAGTGTCCGGCTTCGCAGGTGTATGTGATGGCGTATCGGCTCGGTGCGTGGTTCATGGAAAAACATCCGGAAGGCGCGCGGGTCGGCGTGAGTGCCGTTCCTCCGAAGAATTCTTTTTTTGCGAAGGTAAAGAGCTGTAATTACCTGCCCAACGTGCTGATGGCGCGTGAGGCGGTGGATCGGGGCGTGGATTTTGTGGCGGCGTTTGATGAGCAGGGATTTCTGACGGAGTGCGCCACGGAAAATATCGGCATGGTATCGCCCGATGGTGCGCTGCTGGTGCCCGGGATGGATCGTATTCTGGCGGGGACCACCATGCTGCGCATTTTGCATCTCGCGGAGCAGTTGGTGACGGATGGTACGCTCCGCGGTATTCATCATGCGAACATTACGGTGGAGCAAATGCACGGCGCCCGTGAAGTGCTCATTTTCGGCACGACGCGGGACGTGATCGCGGTGACGGAATTTGACGGACGGCCCGTGGCGGAAGGCAGGCCGGGGCCGGTGTATCGGCGGCTGGTTCCCCTGCTGCAGCGGGATATTCTTGAAAACGCCACCATGCAAACAGTCGTTCCGTTTTGATTCGCTTGATCCCGTGAGGGCTGCGGGGTAAACTCCTCGGCACAGGTGGATTGAATGGCCTTCAACCGGCGGTTTTCGGAGGATGGAATATGGAACGGCATGAAGCAGAAAAGCGGGAGTCACTGAATGCGGCCATTGCAGTGTGCGCGCAGCAGTTCGCAGAATCCAGGGACCTGGATACCATTCTGGAAAACGCGGTGCGTATTATTCGACACGAAATCGGACTCGATCGGGCGGGCATCTTTCTCTACGACCACGAAGCGCGGCTTTGGCGCGGGGTGTTCGGTACCGATTTGAACGGGGCGATTCGGGACGAGCATCAGCTCAACATGCCGCAGGATCCGAGGCATCCGATGAACCGCGCGGAACGCGGGGAGGGTAATGAGTTCTTTTATGAAGATTTTTCCGCGGCGTTCCCCGGCGATACCTTCATGGCCGAAGTGAAAAACTGTTTTTTTATCACACTGCGGGCGCATGAGCATTTGCTGGGCGGAGTGTCGGTGGATAATCTGGAAACGGGACGCCTTATCGATGAAGAAACGCGGGAGGATTTGCGGCAATTTACCCGGTATATGGCGCTGGCGCTGGAGAACCTGGAGTTGCTGAATCGGCTCGAAGGGGCGAACCGGCAGCTGGAGCGGGCGAATAAGGATTTGACGGAGTTTGCGGATGTGATGGCGCATGATCTGACCTCGCCGATGCAGGGTGTTACACTGCTGCTGGAGCTGGTGATTCGTCAGTACGAAAAGGAATTGCCGCCCGCGGCGCTGGAGAGCCTGCAAAAGGCGTTGGAGCGGGTGCTGAAACTGGGGCGGTTCCTGCAGGGGATTCTACGTTATTCGCGTATGGGCAAGCGAAGCGGCGAGCCGGTGTTGCTGGATGTCCGCCAGGTGGTGAACGAAGTGCTTGAGATGTTGCAGGTGCCGCCCGGAATCGTAATTTCCGTGAACGATGATTTGCCGGAACTGATTTACGATCAGGCTCAGTTGCACCAGGTGTTTCAGAACCTGATTGCCAATGCGATCAAGTATATGGGGCGTGACGAGGGGCGCATCCAGGTGACCTGTGAAAAACGGGCGGATGCCTGGGTGTTTTGTGTTCGGGATACGGGGATGGGCATATCGGAACAGTACCATCAAAACCTGTTTAAAATGTTCAATCGCGCCGGGCGGCAGGATGACGGAAAATCCTGCGGGCTCGGGCTTGCTCTGGTGAAGAAAATCATTGAGCGGGGCGGCGGCGAAATCTGGCTGGAATCGAAAGAGGGCGAAGGGTGCGCCTTCTTTTTCACGGTGCCGGCGCAGGGGGCGGCGCTCCGCTGAGTTCAGAACTCAAAACGCAGAGAAAAAATGGGCAGGGTGGGGGCATCCATTTCGTAACGCGATTTGCCGGTGATGGCATCGGCACAGGTATCCGTACGGTGTTTGTTGTAGCGGTGCGCCGCGTCGACGCCTCCGTAAATGCTGCCTGAATACCAGGTGATTTCAAAGAACGTGATCACGGCGAAGCCTCCCCATTGATCCTCCTCTGCCGTGGCGACCATTCCGAAGATAAACAGGCTGTTCAGGATGATTGAGCGCAGCCCGTTGGCGTACTCTCCGGAATAGAAGTAGCCCAGTCCGGGAATGAGGCCGAGGGTGCCGCCGAGCACGGGGCGTTTGTCGTGTCCCTCCCGGTAGACTGAGAGGGCATTCA
>CAZISY010000097.1:5850-7004 GCA_964542025.1 uncultured Verrucomicrobiota bacterium | reverse complement strand
ACCGATGCCAGAAGATAAGCGGCGGCGGCATTGGTTTCGTTCATGGCCAATCGGCGGAACTCAATGGCGGCGGCGTGATGATCCTGTTCGCCCGCGAGCAGGATTGCGAGCGAACGGTCGGTACTTTCTGTTTGGGCGGTGGCGGTGATGGCGGTAAAAAGAAAAAAAAGAATATGATTACGCACTGTATTCATAAGGCATCGCGCTTTCGAAAATGGTTTTTCTGAATACGTTCTTTTCGGCTACTCGGTAGTTAATCCGGTTTATCCTGTTAATCTTCTCGAAAAATATTTATTGGGGGATTTGCTGTCTTTTTGGCTTTTTCTGCATCCAGAAATCATGGTCGGAAAGGGGGTCGGCGATGCGGATTTCTCCATTCACGGTGACGGGCGTTTCCGCGTCGGAAACAACGGAGGGTTCGCGGATGAAGCGATCAGCCTGGATGGGTATGCCGAGTAGCCCGTGTTTGGCCGAGGCCTGCCGGAAATACTCCGAGCAACTGGGCTGGAGCGAGCAGCGCGCGCCCAGGGCCGGGGAGACCGCAAATCGATAGAAGGCAACCACCGTTCGGCCAGGGATTGAAAGGATGCCGGGGGGCGAGGCGGTTTGGGGAGTCACGGTGCATTGTTTGCGCAGGGCGGGGGTCCAGAGCTCGCGGGTGGTCATCAGGGGTACCTTCAAATCCGGACACTCGTTGAGCAGATCGCGATGGGCGTTAAACGTCATGCCCAGCGAGCATCCCGCACGCAGAAAGCACTCATAGGAGTCCGCCTGTTCGAAGGCGAATCGGAAATGGGTAATGGCCTCACGCGGGTTGTTTTGGAGGAGCGCCTGCCTGCCGAGTTCCAGGGCGGCCCTGTTACGCAGCGCGAGAAGGAGCGTGCTGTTCTGTTCAATCGTCCGGAGCGTTTCAATGGCCGGGAGGGGATCCCCGGGACGATGCAGCTGAATCAGCGCTCTGTTGAGTTGCAGTTCAGGGTCGGCCGGGTTTTGGAGCAGGTTTCGGGAGCACTCCACCCAGGCATCGTCCCACTGATTTTCCTGCATCAGTTCCTGCACCAGGCGCGTCGTGTCGGCCCGGCACAGGGTGGTGCAGGAGAGCAGGGCGAAAAAAAACGTTCCGGCCGCAAGGGCCGGAACGCTGTATCTGTTCA
>CAZISY010000097.1:0-5750 GCA_964542025.1 uncultured Verrucomicrobiota bacterium | reverse complement strand
GCACCGGCACGCATACCAAAGCAGCAACCGGCAATGAAGCCCATAAATCCACCGCGACCTTCAGCCGCCTGAGCAACCTGGCCGGCGCCGAGCATCAGCATGGTGGCAACCATCACAACAGCGATCATCTTCTTAACCTTCATTCGACCTCCTAATGATTATCCCAGCGCTTGAGCGCCGGACTTGAGTGGGAATGTACACAAACCATCCATCGTTAGGCAACTGGTTTTTCAGGGGTAGATTTTTTTGAAATCATCCTCAAAGACCACGTCTTTGAAATACGGCGCTGCGATAAAGAGCTGGGGGGATATGGCGCTGTTTACCGTCATGTTGTCGAAACGAGTGGTTTCGCGGGATTCCGCTTCTCCCAGGTTTATCGTAGCCTGGTGCAGGCAGGGTATGGATACGCCGTTGGTGACTTCCAGGAATTGGGAGTAGTCGTACTGCGCTTTTTTGACGGCATAATCCGGTGTGGTGAAAAATTCGATCCGTGCGAGGCGTCCGGAAGCGTCCTGGCTGAGCACGGCATATACGTTGGTGGTTTCGCAGGCGGTGCGGGTGGGAAATTCCGCCGTCGGCTCCAGTGGTTTTTCAGCGGCACTTTGCAGGCGAAGGAGGTGTTCCATGGGCGTTCCCGGAATGGCGCGCAGGGAGATGAGCCAATCGCTGTTCAGCTCGTTGATCGGACGCGAAAAGCCTTTGGGATCGCCTTCGATATGGTAGTACATGCGCTCGCCATCTGCGACATATCGGCGTTTCAGCGGGCTGAAGTTTTGCACATGCATGTGGTCGGGGCGCTGGTAGAACACGCGGCTCAGCATGCGGATGCTGCTGTCGTTTTTTTCAAGTTCCCGCTGAACGCTGCAGCTGACCGTCTGGATGGCGTTGTATTGGTCAACGAGGGATTGTGTAACGGGCCCGGCGAGTACGGTTTGAAGGCCGAGAAATCCGGCCAGGATCGCGCCTGGAAACAGGTTTTTTTTCATCGTTGTCTGCTTATGCTCCATATACTTGATTTTCGGGCGTGAAGCGATTCCGCAGGGCGTTATCGCGTGAAACGGACGTCATCATGTCGGGGGGGGGAGATTTTGTCAAACGGAACCTCCCGGAATCCGGAAAACGGGGCGGCGGATCGGATGCTGGAGGGTGTCGAAAACAGCGTGAAAAACATGATATTTTTTGCGGTATTGTGTTGCGCTTCCAGACGGGTGAAACGTAAGATGCGCGCCTGACCTGATCCTTCGGATCGGGGCTTTTTCTCATATCATTCGCGGCGCGTGATACGGCGTCGAAACAGGGACGGATCGGTTGCATTATGACTATGGACGAAGAACAGCAGATGGACGAAGCCAAACGGGCCGCCGGCGCCAAATATGACGCCACGACCATCACCGTTTTGGAGGGGATTGATGCGGTGCGCATGCGCCCGGCCATGTATATCGGCGACACGGGCGTTCGGGGATTTCATCATTGCGTCTACGAAGTGGTGGATAACAGTATTGACGAGGCGCTCGCGGGGTTCTGCACGCACATTGAAGTCACCATCAATGATGACGGCTCGCTGAGCGTCAATGATAACGGGCGCGGCATTCCTGTGGATATGCACGCCACCGAGAAAAAGCCGGCGGTCGAAGTGGTGCTTACCACGCTGCATGCGGGTGGCAAATTTGATCACAATTCCTACAAGGTGTCGGGCGGGCTGCATGGCGTTGGCGTATCGTGTGTGAACGCGCTCAGTGAGTGGATGGAAGTGGAAGTCCGGCGCAATAATCAGGTGTACCATCAGCGCTATGAGCGCGGAGTGGCGGTTTCTCCGCTGGTGACTATCGGCAAAACGCGCGGCACGGGCACGAAGGTCACCTTTAAGCCGGATAAAACCATCTTTTCATGCAGCGAGTTCAACTGGGACACGCTGGTTTCCCGCCTGCGGGAGCTGGCCTTTCTGAACCGCGGTATTACCATCAGGCTTTCACAGGACGAGCCGCCCCGCGAAGAAATTTTCCAGTATTCCGGCGGTATTTCGCAGTTTGTGCAGCACCTGAACACCGCCAAAACGCCCACACATCCGGACGTGATTTATTTCGAACGCGAAAAGGACGGCGTTCAGGCGGAAATCGCGCTGCAATACAGTGACGCCTACACGGAAAATATTTTCTGTTTCGCCAACAACATCAATACGATTGAGGGGGGCACGCATCTGAGCGGGTTCCGATCGGCGTTGACGCGTACGGTGAATCAGTACGCCAAAAACAACAAGCTGATCAAAGACGACAAGGAAAGCATGAGCGGAGAGGATATCCGCGAAGGGCTCACCGCGATTATCAGCGTGAAGGTGCCGGATCCCCAGTTCGAGGGGCAGACCAAAACCAAACTGGGCAACAGCGAGGTGGAGG
Source organism: uncultured Verrucomicrobiota bacterium (assembly GCA_964542025.1). Classification (GTDB taxonomy): domain Bacteria; phylum Verrucomicrobiota; class Kiritimatiellia; order RZYC01; family RZYC01; genus JAQVYB01. The sequence goes on along the minus strand of CAZISY010000097.1, from coordinate 3,357 downwards.
GCATCGTTCAGCAGATCGTTAATGATGAGCTGGGCACCTACTTCGAAGAGCATCCCGCCGTCGCCCGGCAAATCATTGAAAAGACCGTGCTGGCTGCCCGTGCGCGGATGGCCGCCCGCAAGGCGCGCGATCTGGCCCGCCGAAAAGGCGCGCTCGAAAGCGGGTCGCTCCCCGGAAAACTGGCGGACTGTTCGGAGCGCGATCCTTCCAAGTGCGAGCTGTACATCGTTGAGGGGGATAGCGCCGGCGGTTCGGCCAAGCAGGGCCGCGACCGCGCGTTTCAGGCAATTCTTCCCGTGCGCGGCAAAGTGCTGAATGTGGAAAAGGCCCGGTTGGATCGGGTACTCAGCAACGAAGAAATCCGCACGATGATCACGGCGATCGGCACAGGGATCGGGCTGGATGATTTTGATATTACCAAGGCCCGGTATCATCGGGTGGTGATCATGACCGATGCGGACGTGGACGGTGCGCATATCCGCACGCTGCTGCTGACCTTCTTCTATCGCCAGATGCCCAAGCTGGTTGAAGAAGGCTATATCTATATCGCCCAGCCGCCGCTGTATCGCGTGACGCGCAAGAAAAAGGAAATCTACATCGACAGCGAAGAAATGCTGACACGCATGCTGTTGGAAATCGGTTCGGACGAAATGGTGCTTCAGGATTTGGAAGGACGGCGCCTGGTGGAGGAGAAGGACATGCTTCCGTTCCTGCAGGAAATCGCCGAAATCGAGCGCATTTCCGACCGGATGCGGCGCAAGGGCGTGGACTTCGCCGATTATGTGGCGCATCGCAATGTGGAAACCCGGCAGTTTCCGCAGTACAAGGTGTCGGTGGAGCGCCCCGGCAGTGCGCCGGAAATCTACTATGTATTCAATGAAACGGAACTTCAGGCTCTCCGCGAGCGGGTGGAGACGGAAACCAACGAACAGTTTGAAGTGGATACCGGAGATGGGCGCGGCGCGGATGATCAGCCTTCGGCGCATATTCGCTGTGTGGAACTCTACTCCGCCGAGCGCCTGCAACGCCTGATGCTGGAATGGAAGCAGCGGGGGTTCAACAGCTCGCAGTTCTTCCCGTCGGAGCAGCCGCAATTCCTGCTGGCGGAGGGTGAAAAGCCGGGAACGCCCATTCATTCACTGAGGCAGTTCCTGACCATCATTCGGGATCAGGGACGTCAGCGCGTCAACATTACGCGGTACAAAGGTCTTGGTGAAATGAATCCCGAACAGTTGTGGGAGACCACCATGAATCCCGGCAATCGCCGCATGACGCAGGTTGTTCTGGAGGATGCCGTCAAGGCCGATCAGATGTTTACCATTCTGATGGGTGACGAAGTGCCTCCGCGCCGCGCGTTCATTGAAGAAAATGCGCTGAATGTTCAGAATCTTGATATCTAATCCTCGCAAGCCAGAACAGGGAATCCATGAATTACGAAAACGAACGTCTTGACCGGGTCAACATCGAAGATGAAATGCAGCGGGCCTACATTGACTACTCCATGAGCGTCATTGTCGGCCGTGCGCTGCCGGATGTGCGCGACGGGTTGAAGCCCGGCAACCGCCGCATTCTCTTCGCGATGAAGGAAAGTGGCTGGACCCACAACAAAGCCTTCGTCAAATGCGCCAAGGTGGTTGGCTCCGTGATCGGTAATTATCATCCGCATGGCGACGTGGCCGTGTACGACACCCTCGTCCGTATGGCGCAGGATTTTTCCATGCGCTACACCTTCATTAACGGCCAGGGAAACTTCGGCAGCATCGATGGTGACCGCGCCGCCGCCTACCGGTATACGGAATGCCGCCTCATGGGGCTCGCCGAGGAAATGCTGGCCGACATCGAAAAGCGCACCGTGGACATGATGCCCAACTTCGATGAATCGCTGCAGGAACCCACGGTGCTTCCCGCGCGTATTCCCAATCTCCTGGTCAACGGCTCCACGGGTATCGCCGTGGGTATGGCCACTAACATCCCGCCCCACAATCTGGGCGAAGTGATTGATGGAACCATTTATCTGATTGATCATCCCGAAGCCACGGTCACCGATCTCTGCCGGTTCGTCACCGCGCCGGATTTCCCGACCGGCGGCCAGATTCACGGCGTCAATCCCATCCGCGAGTTTTATGAAACCGGACGCGGCCGCCTCCGGGTGCGCGGCCTCGCCGAAATCGAAGAGAACGAAAAAGACAAGGACCGGATCATCGTCACGGAGATTCCGTACACCGTCAACAAGGCCACGCTGATCATGAAAATGGCCGAGCTGGTGCATGAGAAGGTGCTGGAAGGCATTTCCGACATCCGCGATGAATCCGGCAAGGAAGGCATACGCATCGTCATTGAGCTCAAGCGCAATACGGTGCCATCCATCATCCTGAATAAAATTTACAAGCACACGCAGATGGAAACCACCTTTGGGGCCATCATGCTCGCCATTGATCATGGGCGCCCGCGCACCATGAACCTCAAAGAGGTCATCCAGTGTTTCGTGGCGCACCGGCTCGATGTGGTGACCCGCCGAACCCGCTTTGATCTGGAAAAGGCCGAAGCCCGCGCACATATCCTGGAGGGGTTCCGTATCGCCATGCAGCACATGGACGACATTGTGCACATCATCCGGGAATCCAAGGATCGCGACGAAGCCCAGACCGAGTTGATCGCCCGCTTCGGATTTTCCGACGTGCAGGCCAAGTCCATCCTGGATATGCGCCTCTATCAGCTCACCGGACTGGAACAGGACAAGGTGGAGCAGGAATACGCCGAGGTGATGAAGCAGATTGCCTACCTGCGCGACCTGCTGGCCGATGAGAAGAAAATTTACGGCGTGATCAAGGATGACCTCACAGAAATCCGCGCCCGCTACAACGACGCCCGGCGCACGACGGTCATCGCCGATGAGGGCGAATTTAACATTGAAGATTTGATCGCCGATGTGCCGCAGGTCATCACCGTTTCACATGCGGGTTACATCAAGCGCGTTCCGCTGGCCGATTACCGCCAGCAGCGCCGCGGCGGCAAGGGCGTGATCGGCATGGATACGAAAGAAGAGGATTTCGTCGAACATGTGTATTCCGCCACGGCCCATGACACCATGCTCTGCTTCACGCAGGATGGCCGCATGCACATGATCAAGGTGTATGACATTCCCGAAGGCAACCGCTCCTCGCGCGGCAAGGCCATTGTCAACCTGCTGCAAATCAGCGCGGAGGATAAAGTGGCCGCCATGATGCCCATTCGGGAATTCAGTGAAGATCTTCACCTTGTCATGGCCACCGAAAAAGGCGTGGTCAAAAAAACCAATCTTTCCGAATACCGGAACGTACGAGCCTCCGGGCTCATCGGCGTCAATATTGATGAAGG
>CAZISY010000096.1:0-12429 GCA_964542025.1 uncultured Verrucomicrobiota bacterium | reverse complement strand
AGAATCGATTTTCAGATGACTTTCCAGGTCGTGGACAATTCGTGCAGAAAGAAAACAATGCGTGCGAATATCACGGTCAGATCAAAAAACTGAGGTACTCCCGAATCATTCGTCACCGTCTGTTTTTCACCATGCCGCGAGCGTAATGTTTCCATCATTTCGCCGCGGTCGGACGTGAGCAGTGCCCATCGTTCCAGATCCTCCGCCGTGCCTTCTTTCATCGCATCGGATGCCGTCATCAGTAAAAATTCCAGGCTCTGAAACAACGTATCTGCCACGGAAAGAGAATCCGCGTCTTCTATCCGCACAAAGAGTTCCATGAATTGCCGTACTCCGGCCTCAATTTGCAGCAGGCCGGCGGCGGCGGGCTCCAGATATGTTGTGTGTTGCGCAAGCTCCGGACTGAGTTTGCGGGCGGCCATCATGCCGGCCGTTTTATGCCATTCCGCTACTCGCTGCCCGGTTTCCCGCGCATAAGCCGCTTTTTCTTCGGGCGAGCCGTTGCGAAAAACGGACGGATAACAGGCCACGGCTTTCATCCCTTCGACCAGCCCTGTACGCACCCGGTCTATCGCGAGGTTGCTTTCTTCGATGCAGCCGTCTTCCAGCGTCAGGATACGGTCGGCAATGTCGAGAATGCGATTATCATGGGTGACCAGCAGAATGGCACAATGCTGTTCGCGTGCGAGTTTTTGCAGCAGCGCCACCACGTCGCGCCCGGAATGACTGTCCAGGGCGGCGGTCGGCTCGTCCGCCAATATAATCGCGGGCTCCCTCACCAGCGCGCGGGCGATAGCCACACGCTGCCGCTGTCCGCCCGACATTTCGGATGGACGTTTATCGGCGAATTCGCCCAACCCCACGCGTTTGAGCATGTCCAGGGCGCGTGTGCGCGACTCGTTCACGCTCAATCCTTCGAGATGAGCCAGCCCCATCTGTACGTTTTCCCGAGCGGTCAGTGATTCAAGCAGATTGTGGTGCTGAAAGACGTAGCCGATGTGCCGGCGTACCTCAAGCAGTCGGCGGCCACTGGCATGCTTAAGTTCCTTTCCGACAACCACGACGCTGCCGGTTTGGATTGAGCGGAGAGCGCCCGCCAGCGTAAGCATCGTTGTCTTTCCGGCGCCGGAAGGTCCCATCACGATCACAATTTCCCCCGGATAAAAATGCGCGGAAATGTCTTTCAGCACTTGGCGGGCCGCGGCACCTTCCCCGAAGGTGTGGCTCAATTTATCAATGGCTATGACGGGTTCGTTTTGCATGTCTGTCTTTAAAATATGTCTGCCGGATCGGCCGACCGCAGGCGTCGCGTGGCGAGCAATCCGGCCACCACGCACATGATGGCCGTCAGGAGAAAAACAAAAAACGTATCAGGCGCCGTGAGGCGTGTCGGAAGACCTCCCTGGGTATCGGCCAGGTGAAAAAGCCCTGCGGAAAGCAATAGTCCCGGGATGAAGCCGAAGAGCGGCAGGATGGCGGCCTCCTGCAGGATGAGGCGAAGGAAAAAGCGATTGCTCAGGCCCATGGCTTTCAGCGTGGCGTACTCCTTTATGTGGTCGTTGATATCGGTATAGAGGATCTGATAGACGATGACCGCACCGACGAACATGGCGATGATCAGGCCCGCTGTGACAATAAATCCGAGCGGAGTGTTCGCCTGCCAGTAGTCTTTTTCCCGTCGGGCCAGCGCCTCACGCGTGATGACTTCCACATCTCCCGGGAGCAGCGCATTTAATCGGCGGGCAGCGGCTTCGGGATCGGCGCCGGCACGCAGTTCGATCATGCCGAGTTCAATGGCGTGGCCGGTCCGGTTGTTCACGCGCCGAAATGTTTCCATGCCCACAAGAATGTTTCCATACGCCGCCAGGGTCTGCCCCATCCGAAAGGTGCAGGGAACACGCACGCGCTGCTTGTTGATCTCGCCGCGGATTTCACCGTTTGCCTGGCGGATCAGTCCGGCCACATCCCCGTATTCCGGTGTGGAGAGTTCGTCGTACATGGCCGCATCAGCCATTGTAAAAACTTCAGGATGCGCGAGTACTTCCGGCAAAATGAACGGGTTGGCAAATGGATACACCCCGAAAAGCGCCGACTCGCACTGCTTCCCCGTTTCCGGATTTCGCCAGGAAACATAATCCAGCATCACCGGATAGACTTTTATCACATCCGGATCCGCCACGGCCTGATACAGCCTTCGCTCCGGGAACGATTCGGTGGTCATAATGTATTGGAAGTCCCGGCTGATCATGGCGAGTTCGCCCCGCATGGCTTCAATCGGGCGCACCACCAGCCTCATGAATGCCTGAAAAATGCCCAACTGAAAAAGCATCAGAATCACGCCGAAGGAAACGCCCAGTACGGCCACAAAAAAACGCTTCCTTTCATTCATGAGTTGACGCCAGGCCAGCGGAATGCCACCGGGCATCAGGAATGACGAAATGTGAAATTTCCCTTTCATGGCACATGGATTTTCACAAGGACCTGGGCTCTGCTGAATGCCGCCAGCGCAGAAGGATTATCGGGCTGAATACGCACCGTCACCACCCGACGATCCACATAGGACGAGGGGTCCATAGGGAAAACCGTGCTGCCCGACAGAAGTTTCTGTATTTCCACCACCTGTCCGGTTTGTTCCCCGGCGAAGGTTTGCCCGGTAATGGTTGCCTTTTGGCCGAGGGCCACACGCGGCAAATCCGTTTCATACACTTCGGCGACGACCATCATGTGATCGGTATCCCCCAGGCTCATCAGGGTGCCATTCTCGCCCGTACTTTCGCCCGGCCAAGTCTGTATTTCCAAAATCTCGCCGTTAATCGGCGCACGAATCTGCTGCAACTCGAACAGAGCGCGCACCTCGGCTTCTTCCGCGTTGGCTTTTCGGACGGCGATTTCAGCCTGCGTGATATCCTCCGTCCTGCCCTGACGCAGGCTGTCCCGAACGCACTCCTCCTGTTTGATTTTTGCTTTCAGCGATGCCAGTTGCGACGCGATTTCATCATACCGGTCCTGATCCACATGTTTATCTTTAAGCAGGGCTTCATAGCGTTCGAGCCGTCCCTGAAGCATCAGCGCCTCCGAGCGGGCGGCCTCAATCACGGCTTCCTGTGCATCAACCAGTTCCGGCCGCTCTCCCGCATGCACCTGCGCCAGTTCCGACTCGGCCAGTGCCACCTGCTGCACCGCTTTTTCTATTTGTGCGCGATAGACCGGAGCATCACGAAGCAGCGCCACAACATCGCCGGGCTTCACATGGTCGCCCCGTTTAACGCGCAGTTCGCCCACAATGCTGTCCGCGGGCGCGGCAAGCTGAATCACCCGCTCCCCCGGTTCAATGTTTCCAAGACAGGAAACATCCTGTGCGCATGCTGCTCCAACCCAGAACAAACAACACATCCACGCAAATCGAAACGCCGCCGCATGCATTAGGCCGTCCTTTTCATTACGCCGAACAAACCGGCATGTCCTGTTTCTTTCTGAATCAGCGGATCACGATACCCACGCGCGAGTACCAGGTATCTTCCACATCGGAGTTCAGCATGGAGTGGTCATCGTCGTCCACGATTTCATAATTACGGTCATACTCCATACCCCCCGCAATATGAAACCAGACAGAATCACTCAACTGAAACTCCAACCCGCAGCCGGACCGCCAGCTTTGGGTTTCAAAGGAATACCGGTTATTATTCGGGGTCTCATCGTAGGTATTCCATTTCCCTCCGGCGGGCAGTGTGTGCGCAAACAGCAAAAGTCCCTTTACGGGCTCCCAAAGAACAACCGGTTCGGGGAAGATCAGCTGAAAACTGAGCGTGGCGGAAGGATCCCAGCGAACCCCGCCGACCGGGAAAATGTCATCCCCGCCGAATGCCGTGTCATACGCCGCGCCGCCTACAAGCTGCCACTCGCTGTTCAGCCGCCAATAGGCCACTCCATTCGCCAGCGTTTTAAAATCCTCGGCTCCGATTTTGCGGAAGTCCGTATAGAATCCCGGGGCCAGGCTCAGCACAAACTCCCAATTCGTAATGCCGTTATACGCCGCGCCCAACTGAGCGACCACGTCATAGACATCCACGCTGTCCAAATTTGGAACGCGATCAAATTCATACCGGTACCAATCCAGCTGCGGACCGGCATAATACTTCCAGCCCCCGCCTGAATACACCGGGAAGGGAATCGCCACAGACGCCTCGCTGGCACTGGCAGATGGTTTTTCCGATGCGCCGTCCGGGCTGTCAAAATCGGCTTTCCCGGCATGGGAAAACGTGGCCCACCCGGCGATTTCGCCGATCAAAGCGGGTTTGTTCTCCTCAGAGGCATAAACCAAACTGTCCAGCGCCACATCAGCCCGCAAATAGGCGGCCTGTACACACAGCAAAACAAGACTCACACCTCCCGCCATTCCTATTCGCATTTCGCACCTCCGAAAAGTTCAGTAACCCTGTGTATTTTGTTATGTATGTGAATCCCCCCAAAATAACAAGGCTGCTCTGCATATCTTTCGACAGGCGCGTTCTGCCGCGCACCGGACTTGACCGGCGCGCCCCAAAGAAATACATAACAGCTTTTCTTGCTGTTCGTTGTTCAGGCTCGTTCCGTGATGGAATCATACCATGCTCTCAGTACGCTTTAAAAATAAACACTCAGACTGCCCGATGAACGTTGGCGATCTTGAGGTCTGTGTAACCTTCAAGCGCATGAAATACATGCACCTGCGCATTCATCCGCCGGATGGGCGCATCTCCGTTTCCGCGCCAAACCAAACGCCACTCAAAGCCATTGAACAATTCGTGCGCGCCAAGCGGGTATGGATACTTCGCCAGCGAGAGGCTATGCAGAAGCATTCGTCCACTCACACAGGCGATTACGACGAGGATTCTGTTCATTTTGTCTGGGGACGCCCCTGCCGACTTCACATCATTGAAACCCCGGACGCGGGCAGCCTGGAATGCGCGGCAGACCAGCTAATCATCCGAACACCTCCGGGATCTGATCGTGCCTATCGCCGGCATCTCCTGGAAAAATGGTATGCCGAACAACTCAGACAGGCGCTTCCCGATTTGATCCGCCCCTGGGAAGAGCAGCTTGGAATACATGCGGAACGATGGGTGCTTCGTCCCATGAAAACCCGCTGGGGCAGTTGCAGCACAACCACGCGCCGCATACGGCTCAATACCGAGCTGGCGCGCCGACCCCGCGAATGTCTCGAATACATTCTGGTTCACGAAATGATGCACCTGCTGGAGCCGGCCCATAATGCCCGTTTTCATGCACTGATGGACCGCTATCTCCCCTCCTGGAGAACTTGCCGCCAAACGCTCAACCGGCACCCCATCAGGTTCAGCCCGTAACCATTGACCATGCGGCCAACTCAGGAAAATTTTGCCAGTAGGCCTGCGCTCTCCGAGCGTCGGACTTCTTCACACACGGCAGCATCAGGGCCGCGCTCGGAGAGCGGGGCCCTACGGCATGATCAACACGCATCGGCACCATCTTTTGCGGTGTTCCTCGGCAAGCCGTCAGGCGTTGATGTTGACGATGCTTTGCAGGATTTGCGTGTTATTCGCAGCCACCTGTTCGGCCACCGACTGATTCATGGTCCCGGCAAGCAGGGTATCCGCCGCCTGCATCGTGCCATTCACGGCGTCCTGCATGGCCTTATTCACATGACCGATGGTGTCCTGCGTTGCGATGGTTCCGATCGGATTGATATTCATAAGCATCCCTTTCCCTGTTTTGTTTATCATCGACAGTTCGCTCCCTTTCCTTAAGCGGATTCGTGGCATCCTCCCTGCTAACTTTTCAGGTTAAACGTCATAATTACGGAGAAGTATGAGTACTACGGCGGGTGGAAACCTTTTTGCACCAGTGATCGATACGGCTTTTGAAGCCTTTTCCCGCGGACAGCCCGCAGATTCGCTTCAAATACTGGAGCGCGTGATCACGATGGATCCCGGAAATTTTGATGCGCTGAACGGCGCCGGGATCGTTTCCTGCCATTTGCAAAATACCGCCCGCGCCATCGCCTACTTCGAGCGCGCCCATGCCGTCAATCCTTTCGAACCGGTCTGCTCTCATAACCTGGCGGAACTTTTCCTGCGCGCCAACCAGCCCGACAAAGCCGCTGCATGCATTGCCCGCACTCTGCAAAAACATCCGAACGATACCCATCTGCTCGAATTGAACCACACCATTTCCGAACGCCGAAAACTGCAACAGATTCCGCTCACCCTCTGTTCGCGGATCGACCTGTGCAATGCCGGGCCGGACGTACGGCAGCGCGATGGCGATCACTGGTTTTCCCTGCACCTGAAACAGGCGCTTCTCCGGCGCGGCGCAGTCCTTGATCCGGCCCGCCCTGCCGCCCTGCTGCTGCTGCACGGCGCCATGCCGCGTACACTGCCCCCGGATCTCTACGCCATGCTCTGGATTCACAGCCATCCCCACGAACTGACCCCCGCGCACCTGTCGCTCTTCGATCACATTTTTTCACTCTCGCCATCCTTTACCGGAAAATTGCAAACCCTCGGCTTCCCGGCGGAAACGCTGATCGGCGGGACGGCCTGCACCCCGCCTGCCGAACGGCCCGCCACGGAGCACGGCATTGTCTTTGTCGGCAATGCCCGGCGCCTCAGCGGCAAACCGCTGTCGCGCCCGATCCTTGATCACCTGCTGGCCCTGGGCGGAAAATGGCTGGACCGTCTCGAAGTCTGGGGCAGCGGATGGGAAGGCATTCTCCCCGCCGCCTGCATCAAAGGCCCGTCCTTTGATAATCGCCGACTGAGCGAACTCTACGCGGCCTCGTCCGTTGTTCTTAACGACCATCACGAAGACATGCGCACGGAAGGCTTTCTCAATCCGCGCCTGCTGGATGTCATGGCCTCCGGCGGACTGGTCATTTCCGATGAGCTTCTCGATCACCAGCGCCTGTTCGGCGACGCGCTGCTCACCTGCGGCACTCCGCAAAAACTGGATGAGCTGCTGACCTGCTGCTTTGAGGATTCCTCCTTCCGCGACCGGTTCATTCAACTCGGTCGCCAGGCGGTACGTCAATACACCTTTGACCACGTCGCCGACGCGATTGTCCGCCACTTGCTGACCATTGATCCGTCCGATCATTTTCGAAAAATACTTTCCAGGCATCCGGATCAACTGACAACCCGTCTGCGCTTTGCCGAACGACTGCTGGGTTCAAACAAACACGCAGAAGCGCGGGAACAGATCGTCATCGCGTGGAAACAGAACCCGAATCATGAAGATGTGCTTCGTCTGAAAACAACATTGGAGCATCACGAAAAACTGGCGCGCCTTCCCCTTGCCCTCGCCGCGCAGCCGCCGGAAACCGCCGCGGGCGGCAGCGAGTTTCAGTGGCCCCTTTTTCTTCAGTCCCTGAAACAGCGACACGCCGTCTTTGATGCCCGTCAATGCCGCGTCATGCTGACCAAACCCGGCGATCCGCCTCCGCACACCGGGCCGGACCGCAAACCCCTGTCCGTTTTGCTGCATACCGCCGAACTGACGACGCACGTCGCCGTCGATTACATGCTCGGACACCCCGCCGCCGCAGAGCCCCCGCGCGTCATGCCGTCAACCCCCCCGATCCAGATCTCCGGCAATCCGCTCCGGGCGGGCGATGAGGAAGCCGCCGCGGACGCCCTGATTGAATGGCTGCTGCAACTGGATGAAGACGCGCTCGAACAGCGCGACAAAAATCATTACATGAACACCGTTTGGGCGCCGGTACGCGGAAAAATCGCCACGGACCGCATCGGCAATCTGAAAAAAGTAACCTCCGAATCCTGTGTCGGTACAGTGCTGGATATTGGCTGCGCCAATGGCGATTCCACCGCCCTCATGCAGAAACACAATCCCCCGCTGCAATTCACCGGTCTCGAATTGACCGATTGGGCGGTGGCCGATGCTCGAACCCGTCATCCGGAAATCCCGTTCGTTCAGGGACACGCCGCGCACCTGCCGTTCCCCGATCAATCCTTCGATACGGCGGTTCTTGATCATGTGCTGGAACATCAGCGCGACCCGGTTCCCGCGCTGCTTGAAGCGCGGCGCGTGGCGCGAAAACGCGTGGTGGTGGGTCTACCCATCATGCACCTGGGCGATCCGGATCATAAGTACGCCTGGTCGGTGGAAGAAGCCCGCGCTCTGCTGAAAGGATTCTTCCCGGTGGTCACGCTGCGCGGCATGCGCGAGCCGGACGGCGTGGAAATTCTGGATGAGTCCGCGTTCAACTTCATTGTGGCTATCGGGCATATGGATCCGGCGAAACTCGGCCCCTCACTCACCGACGCACCGATCAAACTTCACTTGGGGTGCGGCAACAAACGCCTTCCGGGCTTCTTGAACATTGATATGATTCCCACCAAAGCCACCGACCTGGCCTGTGACGCGCGCCGTCTACCCTTTCCGGCAGAATCCGTCGCGCGCATTGAAACCTATCACATGATCGAACACCTGCCGCGGCACAGCTTTTCCGCCGCGCTCATCGAGTGGAATCGTGTCATGGAGCTCGGTGCCGACCTGATCATTGAATGCCCGGACTTTGAAGAAACGGTGCGTCAATATGTGGCGGGGAACAAATTCCGCATCAACAATATCTTCGGTCTGCAGCGGCACGAGGGGGACTATCATCGTTTCGGCTATACCCTCGATTCCCTGCGAGAAGCGCTGCAACATGCCGGCTTCGGAAATATCCGCGCCGCGCCTCCGACCGATTCGCACACTCAGGAAGAGCCCTGCCTGCGCATTGAGGCTATCAAAGTTTGTTCGGTCATGCGGCCGCCAAACGGCCAGAAGCATTCCGTGGATCGCGTGGTTCAAACCTACCAGCAGGCGCTGATCCGGCACCGCAACAACAGGGATGCAACGCCTTGACCGTGCTGCTCCAGACTTCATCGGTTCCCGATCCGGCGGTATCTTTTGTGATCTCGGCCTTCAATGCCGAACGCTTTATTGAAGAAGCCGTGCGCTCCATTCTCGCGCAGTCTGCCCCGCCCTTTGAGGTGGTGATTCTGGACGATGCCTCCACCGATGGTACCCTTCCAATCCTGCGCCGCCTGGCGGATGCCGACGCCCGAATTACCCTGCTGCATCTGGATGAAAAACTGTACGTTTCCGGCGCCCGCAACCGCGCCTTCGAGTTTGTCCGTGCGCCCTGGATGTGCGTCTTCGATGCTGATGACATTATGCTGCCCGATGCCTTCGCACCGTATTTTCATCATATCACATCGCACCCGGATGCTCAGTGGGGCTACTGCGGCATGCGCCACACCGATGCTTTCGGAAAGCCCAACGGACACGAAACGCGCAACCGCTTTGACTTTGTCAAAATGCTTCAGGTCAATATTCTCCCCCATCCGATGGCCCTGCTGAAAACCGAACTCTTCCGCACGCTCGGCGGCTACGACGAATCTCTTCCGCACAGCGTTGATTACGATCTCTGGCTCCGCGCCATGGAATGGACCGAGCCCCTCTTTTACAATCGCTGCGGCCTGCTCTACCGCCGCCACGCCCACACCATCGGCGCCGCCAACCAGGGGCCGAACCGCGTACACGAACTTATGCAGGAGCGCATTCAAACGCCTCATGCAAATCCCGTTGTCAACCGGCGAAGAGCCCTTATGCGAAGTGCGTCCGATGTACTCGCCGCTGCGCGCGCCGGCCACTGGCCCGAAGTTATTTCACCCGCACAGGCGCTGCGCGAACAGGGCGTGAACTCGTTCGTGCTGGATTATTACCTCGCCACCGCGTTCAGTCGAACCGGACGCCTCCAGGAGGCCATGAAACTCTGCCTGCCCTGGATACGCTTTCTGGCGGAGGGCGGCTTTCTCAACGGCGACGAAGCCGCCGCGCTCGCGCTCATCGCCTGCCGTCTCGGATGCGCCGCACAAAGTCCGGACTGGCTGGGCGCTGTGCTTCCGTACGCCCACTTCGTTCAGCAGCATCTTCCCAATGCAGAACTGGCCGCCCTCATCGGACGGTTGGACGCTGCGTCCGGCGCTACCGCACAGCAATCGGGCGAGGGTACGCCAAACCATAACGCCCGCGTCCCGGAAACGATCCGGGGATGATCAGTTTGCGATACGGCGGGTTTGCATCCATCAATCCGAAATGCAGCGTGTAGTCGCCCGTCGGCGCGTCGTCAGGAATCCGAAGTCGGCGCGTCTCCACATACTCTTCCAGATCCGCCTGCCGGGTTTTCACGCCAGCGTCCTGACACAACACGCCGTCGCCGCGCGCGCGGGTTTTCCCGGCGGAATCCTTGATGTTCAAATAAACCGCCCAGTGCGCGATGCTTACGGTTTGCGGAATGTGCCAGAAGAACGTCACCTCCAATTCGCCGCCCGCCCGAATTTCCGCCGGCGTCACGCGCACGCCGCGCAGGACAACCCCGTTGCGAAATGCCGCCTGCAGCGGTACATCCGGTTCCGCCCATTCGCGCATCTGCGCGGCCAAATTCTCCGCGCGTTTTTCATCGCCGGCGTCCATCGCCGCTTTCCGGGCAATGCGCAGACCGGGCACATATTCCGGCCACACAGAGAGCACGCGATCCGTGAGGGCCGCTGCTGCAATCACATCGCCCGCCGCCAACGATTCTTCAGCGCGGACACACAAAGCCTCCGCCCACTGTTCGACCGGATTGGCTTCCCACGGGTGCGTTTGCCCGTCAAAAATTATGCCGTCCGCTTCCGGATGTTCGGGGTCCATGATGAACAGACGCCACGGCTTCAGCCAAACCTCTTCATACCGCCAACCGAGAGCATCCGCCGCGTCGCGAAAGAACGGCATCCGATCCAGCCGCTTGATCACGCCCGAATATCCTGCGGACAGCTCACGGATTTCAGAACAATCGGCGGTGTAGAATTTCCGATCGGGATACATCGCCATGAGCAGTTGATTGTGTTCGCCCAGATCCCGAGCGTAAATAATGTCGCCATCCAGAAGCGGCGTATTTTCCGCAAACGCCCCCGCGTAATACGAGCGGACAAAGACCACCGCATGATGAATATGTGCGGCTTTCACGGCGTCGATCACGCTCCGGTTCACGTCCCAGTAATTGCGCCCGTACAATCGGATCAGCGCGGGAACATTCAGACCCCACCCCAGCACAATCAGCATTGCCGCCGCGCCGAGCATCGTATCGCGAAGGATTCGCCGAGCCGTCCGGACGCCGATGATTCGCCGCAGAAAATCCGGCAGCAGACGCAGTCCGCGCGCCGACAATAAAATCGCCGCGCCGGACGCCTCGTACAGAAAGCGCGGCCCGAAGCACCAGTCATTGAACCAATAGAAAAAATACGCCGCGGGCAGCGCCCAGAACATCCCCAGCAACAGCCCGTCCCACCTGTTTTCCGTGCGCACCGCCAGCGGAACAACCATGAAAAGCAGTCCCGGCAGCGGCCATTCAAAGAGGTACTTGTTCAGCGCGTTCAGATTGGTCAGCGTCTGCACGAGCCCGGCCAACGGGGTATGCTGATGTCCCTGGACGCCGCCGCCGAATCCCGGATGATGCGCCCGTCCCCAGACCACTTCGTAGCCGACGACCAGCGGATCCCCTGTGGTCATGCCGTTAAACACCAGCATCAGCGCCACAAACGCCGAAACCGTCAGCCCCATCACCGCAAACCGACCCGCAAAGCGACGAAATCCTCCGCGTTCCGCGAGCAGAATCAACGCATGCACCGCAAAGGGAACGCCAACGGCTGCGGCCGTCAGCAGGCGTGTATTCAGCGCCATCCCCATGGCCGCGCCCGCCACCACGCACCACCCCAACCCGCCGCGCTTCACACTCCGCACATACGCCCATAAAAATGCCGAGAGGCAAAACAGCGCCGATCCGTGCGACATGTATTCCGACGACATGAACATCAGAAACGGCGATGCGCACCCCAGCACCGCGGCCATCCGCCCCGTCCATTCGTCATACATTTCACGGCCCGCCAAATAGAGCAGCACAATCGTCAGCGCACCCAGCAGCGGATTCATCACCCACGGCGCCCGGATCCAGGCGCCCAGCGCCATCCATACGAGATGCCCAAACGGATACATGGAGTAAAAAAACACACTGTTGATCATGTGCCCAAAATCAAAAAACACGCTGTACGGGTGCATGGGCGCTGTCAGCCGTCCGGAGGCCATCATCTTCCCGTGAAATACCTGCGTGATGCTGTCCTGTACATGCGGAATGAGTTCGAACAGGTGCCACGAAAAAAAACAGGTCATCAGGAAGAACACGCCGAAGACCGAGAGCGCAAAAAAGCGTCCGTGCGAAATGAAGAGCAGCCGACCCAGGCGATGCCCCGCGCGTGTCAACAGCCCGGCCACCGCGGGCAGCATCAGCAAAACCGCCAAACCGCTCAACAGACTGTACAGCACCAGCGGACGCGCACTGAACAGAAACACCGGCGGCTCCTCCAGCGT
>CAZISY010000095.1:10297-13244 GCA_964542025.1 uncultured Verrucomicrobiota bacterium | reverse complement strand
AAAAACTGGTATCAGAACATGGAAACCCGCCTTCTGCTGGAACGGCATATCGCCGTGGTGCGTGAAAGCGGACTTTTCGATGCTGATTATTATCTGAAAAAGAATCCGGATGTTACGGCGCAGGGCATGGATCCCATTCGGCATTATCTGCTGCACGGAGTTGCCGAGCACCGAAAGCCCAATGCGTTTTTTTCATCGTCGGCCTATGTGCGGATGAATCCGGATGTCACGGCCGCCGGCGTAAATCCGCTGGTACACTACATCCTGTTCGGACGCGACGAAGGACGCCCTGTTCCCATGCTGGATACCGCCGCCCGTTTTCTCGCCGCCGATTGCCCGAGGGAGGGAACCGTTCTTTTTGTTTCGCATAACGCGGATCGCGGCGGTGCGCAAAAACTGCTGCTGGACTATCTCCGCTGGCTGCGTCAGAACACGGCGCTGGATCTGCGACTCATTGCGCTGGATGGCGGATATCACCTGAACGCATTCCGCGCACTGGCGAAGGTTCTCGTCTTCCGTGATGTGACCTCCCTGTATCCCGATCTCCAGGAGCAGAAAAACATCCTGCGGGATTTCTGCGGGGATCATGTTCAGCTGATCTACGGCAACTCGCTGGCGGCGGCGGGTATTTACGATCTGCTGAAAACGCTCTTCCCCGTCCCCGTCATCTCGCATGCGCACGAACTGGCCTACACGATGCGCCACCTGCTGAATCCAGCCGTGCTGGAACAGGGCCGCAAACACACCACCCGATTCATCGCCTGCTCAAACGCCGTGGCCCGCGACCTCGCGTCGGTCATGCAGCTCGATCCCGCCGATATCCGCGTGGTCTATGAATACATCCCGGCCGCCTTTAATCCGCCGCCGACCGCCGACCGGAAAATACGCCACACCCGGGCCGGAATTCGTCCTGAGGTTCCGCTGGTGGTTGGCTGCGGAAACGTCCATTGGCGCAAAGGGCCGGATTTTTTCATCCGCGTGGCGGAGCACGTCCTGCAAATGCCGGGCGTGGATGCCCAGTTCGTTTGGATCGGCGATTTTCAATGCGGGACGGAACCGGATTTCGGCGACTGGAAACGCATCCGTAAAGGACCGTTTCGGGAGAACATTCTGTTCGTGGGCGGCCAGGAACGCCCGAGGGATTATTTTTCCGCGGCCGACTGTTTTCTGCTCACCTCGCGCGAAGATCCCTTCCCGGTTTCCTGCCTGGAGGCGGCCGCATGCGGGCTGCCGATTGTCTGTTTTGATCAGGCGGGCGGCATGCCGGAATTCGTGGGCGCCGATCCCGCGCTGGGCTCGGTAGTCCCGCAGGATGAGATCGATGCCATGGCCCGCGCCTGCCTGTATTGGATCACCTCCCGCGCCAATGGCGAAACCGACTGTCTGGCCAGGCACCGCGCTGTTACGACGAAATTCACGGATGCCCAATGCTGCCCGGAACTTCTGCACGTCACGCGCAGTCTCGTCCAGGCGCCGCCCCGCGTTTCCGTGATTATCCCGAGCTACAATTATGCCCGTTACCTGCCTCAGCGCATTGACTCGGTGTTGAAACAAACCTTTCAGGATTTTGAAATCATTCTGCTCGATGATGCCTCCAGAGACAACAGCCGCGAAATTATTCAGCAATATGCTCATCACCCGCATATACACGCTGTGTTCAATGAGGTGAATGGCGGCGGCGTTTTTCAGCAATGGCGAAAAGGCATGCTGCTGGCCCGGGGTGATCTGATCTGGATCGCCGAAGCGGATGATTTTTGCGAACCGGAATTTTTGGAAAACCTCCTGCCGTTCTTCGATGATCCCGAGACGGCGCTCGCCTATGCCCTGTCGGAAGCCGTCAACGAAGAAGGCCAACCCCTGCCGGATTTCAATTATTTCAAATACGTCGAGGAATTTTCCGACACCCGCTGGCGCTCGGATTACTCCGCGCGCATCGACGAGGAACTGGCGGCCGGCCTGGCCCTGCGCAACACAATTCCCAACGCCAGTGCCGTCGTATTCCGCCGCGACCGCGCCCTGCCGCTGGTGGACGAACTCCTTAACTACACCACCTGCGGCGACTGGTTTTTCTACACGCGCCTGCTCCATAATGCCCGAGTGGGTTATTCCTCGCGCCGACTGAATCATCACCGCCTGCACGGAGGAAGCGTGGTATCCAAAACCGTACGCAGCATCGCCTACTTTGAAGACGTGCTCCGCATCTACACCGATCTCCTGCCTCGCTATCACCTCACCCTCGATATCCGCGAACGCATGATCGCCCAAATCCACAAAGAATGGAACTGGCTCATGCCCGACACCCCGATTCAAACACTCCATGATCATCCGCTCTACAAACAACTGAAGTCATGCACTTGGTAAACGCAGCACGAATGGTCCAACTCCTCGGGGTCACTATTGCCCTGGCCGGAACCGGCTGCGCAGGACGGTTCTTTTATTATCCCGATCACCGGGTTTATCAGACTCCCGACCAGAGCGGCCTGCGCTATGAAGAAGTTTCTTTCACCAGTCGCGACGGTACCCCGCTGACCGGGTGGTTCGTCCCCGCTGTGAAAAAGCCGATCGGCACAGTCATTCACTTCCACGGCAATGCCCAAAACATGACGGCCCATTTCTCCTATGTCGATTGGCTCCCCGCCGAAGGCTTTCAGGTATTCACCTTCGATTACCGCGGCTATGGGCGCTCCGGCGGTGCGCCCACCCGGCGCGGCCTCTACGAAGATTGTCTGTCCGCGCTCGACTACATCAAAAGCCGCCCCGACGTGGACACCAGCCGGCTCGTCGTGCTTGGGCAAAGTCTGGGCGGCGCCAATGCCCTGTACGCACTGGGCAAAAATCCTCAGGCCGGCGTGAAGGCTGTGGCGATTGATTCGACCTTTTATTCCTACCGATCCATCACCCGCGACGTCATTGCCGGCATACCCCTCCTGCGCTGGCTGAGGTGGCC
>CAZISY010000095.1:0-10197 GCA_964542025.1 uncultured Verrucomicrobiota bacterium | reverse complement strand
CTGGAACAGCACCCGTAGTTGCATGGGTTCTTCCCGTACATTTTGAACCATGAAAATAACCAGCGGTCAGAAAGTATAAAAAGTCGCCATGAATCCAGAGCGGCAGACTTCTTACCATATAATCGTTGTCTTATACCCTTCGTTCCCTTTCTTATCTTCTGTTTACAAAAATGTTCATCCACAGATCGCACCAGATGGACACCTATTGAGATGAGGTCATTACAGGCATTCCCGTTGAAGCAATTCCAAACGATCAATCAGTTTCTCAGCCAGCGCTTCGCTCAGCGGATCTTTCTGCGCCACGGCCAGTTTCATCGGAAACCGCAAAGGCACCGGTATCGAATCCTCCTGCTTCTCATACAAACCATAGACCAATTTTGAGTACGTCCCCACGCCCCGTTCCCGTGCCGAAAGCCCGGTGGTGTTGCAGCCCGTTAAAAGGCCGACGAGACAAAGAGATGTAATTCCATATCGCATACTTTTATTCATGGTCTGTTCCTTATTGATGATTGTACTGTTTTGACCTTGTCGGTGATGACACTGATTCAAACGTACCGGTTTTTAAAAAGTGAATGGTTTGCTGAATGACGACGGGATGTTTCAGGATGCCGGGATGAGTGGCGGGAATAATCAGATGCTCTTTCATCCCCTCCACCCGGGTGCGGGTGATCGACACCTTGCCGTCGTCGCGACCCGGAATCATCAGACTGTTGATTCCATTGATCGAACGATCCCCCGCGATCACTCCGCATTCAAACTCCACGCGCCCCAATCGGCTTGGCAACGCATTGGATGAGGTTCCCAGTTCGCGACCCGCCGGACCATTCACCCATTGGAATAGTTTCCATGATCCGATTCGATCCACCACCTCGCTGCCCTGATTCGGCGGCGCCAGCATCACCACCCGACCCAGACGCGGTTCAGTGTGGTTCGCCAAATACTGCCGCAGCAGAATCCCGCCCATCGAATGCGTGACGAAATGAATCTTCGGGCACCCCTGCAAGGCCGGACGTTTCAGCGCGGCGCTGATCGTTTGTTCGCTCAGCACTTCGATCCGCGCCACTCGCGAAGGGTAATCCATATTTACCACCGCAAACCCTTCAGCCCGGAGCCGATTTGCCAGGCACTCCATACTGCGCGAGGAACGCGCCAACCCGTGCAGCAAAACCACTCCTTCCTGATTCGCCCTCACCATCACAGTCATCTGTATCATCATAAACACGACTCCCAAAAATAGTCTCATATCCTCTCAGCAACCCAACCGGTTCATCGGCGACCACACCGCCGCACCCTCATACATACAAACCGCCTCACGAATCGGCCCGTCATACAAAACGCCGACAAAATCCTTCGCTGCATCCCCCGCCCACCCCGCTGTCACTCCGATCATTAAACACACCAGCACCACCCGAATCATCCTCCACGCCTCAACCTGCTGTTGTCTCTTCATATTCCGTCTCCTTGATGCCGATTCTTTCGGCGGAGCCCTCTACTGCAGGGATCGTGCCAACTTATGGAAGATGTTATATCCTGCTTGTGAGCAATGGATAAGAAATGTTTCGGAATCTACGCGCTTGTTTTATATGTACATATAATGATTATGCTATATACATAATTTGCATGACTAAAACCACCAAGCTAAGTGCCGAAGACCACGCCTTTTTCACGCTGGTTTCCCATGCCTCGTTTGCCAATCCGTTCAGCGAACAGCGAACCGAGCTGGATATACAGATGGCGGGGACCGACTTGAACGGCATGAGCGGAATCGATCGGGCCATTGACCGGGTACGCGGGCGCATCCGCACGCTGGAACGGGAACACAAGGCCCGCCTGGACGCATACGCCACGGAAGAAGATCGCCGCCTCTTCGGCGCCGCTGCGCTCTTCGACCTGTTTCATGATTATCTGGAATCCCTGGATCAGCTCATCCTCAATCAACAGGCATCAGGCGACACCCCCTGTCCGGTGCCGTTCGCCTCTGAGGCCATCGGCCGGATGGTTCGGCGCGGATTCTCCCGTGCGGACGCGATTCGTTATTTCGCCCTGTTCTACCAATTGCGCCGCGCCTTCTACTTCATTCGCCAAAGCCTGACCGGAGCATGTCCCTCCATGCGGCGCCTCCGCATGCACCTCTGGAACAACCTGTTCACCTGCGATACCTTCCGCTATGTCGAACATCTCCGGGAGCGTATGGAGGATTTCTCTACGCTTCTGCTCGGAGAAACCGGCGCCGGAAAGGGAGCCGCCGCGCGCGCGATCGGGCGATCCGGCTTCATCCCCTTTCAGGAATCGGCCGGTTGTTTCACGGAAAGTTTTAATCGCAGTTTCATCGCCATCAATCTCTCGGAATTCTCGTCCAACCTGATTGAGTCAGAACTGTTTGGTCACCGCAAGGGGGCCTTCACCGGCGCCCTGGACGCGCACGAGGGCGTTTTTGCGCGATGCAGTCCGCACGGCGCCATCTTTTTGGATGAAATCGGCGAATGCACCGTGCCGCTTCAGATCAAGCTGCTGCAGGTGCTTCAGGAACGCGCTTTTTCACCGGTGGGCAGTCACGAACGCAAACGGTTTTCCGGACGCGTTATCGCCGCCACCAACCAATCCATCGATGAAAAACGCCGCACCGGCGCGTTCCGCGATGATTTCTATTACCGGCTCTGTTCGGATGTGATTCACATCCCGCCTCTTCGTCAGCGGCTTGCGGAGGACGCCGGCGAACTCCCGCGCCTGGTGTCGCACATACTGCTGCACACTCTCGGACACGAAAGCCCCGAAATCGCCGATGTGATTTGCGCCGAACTTCAGCGCTGTCCCGGCGCAGCCTATTCCTGGCCGGGCAACGTCCGCGAAGTGGAACAGGCCGTACGCCGCATCCTGCTTAATGGTTCTTACGCCGGGGATTTCTGTCACTCCGAAGGAGATGCCGTCGCCCAATTGCAGTCCGCCATTTCAACCGGCTCGCTCACCGCCGCCGAACTGCTCGCATCATATTGCCAACTGCTCTTCCAACACCACGGCACCTACGAGGAAGTTGCCCGTCGCACCGGCCTCGACCGCCGAACTGCAAAGAAATACATAACAGCCCCATCTTCGCCTGCGAATTCGTAATAGTGGCGCCTTGATTTTGGCGGCCATCTGAGTATTCGTTATGCGAAGAACGCGTGCCGTCCTGCTTGAAGGTGGTGGAATAATCGCCTAACGCTTCGATTGGAAAACGGCCGCCAAAACTTCCAATGATTGGAAAAACTATGATCGAAGCCCCCGAAAGCCCGCGCTATGTGATCGGCATCGACCTCGGAACCACGAATTCCGCCGTCGCCTTTATCGACACGCTCACCGATCCCGACCGCGTGAACGATTTTCTCATCCCGCAGCTCGTCGCACCATCCGTGACCGAGGCGCGCGACACGCTGCCCTCTTTTCACTACGAACCCGCACGCGGCGAATTCACCCCCGAATCCATCCTGCTCCCGTGGGAATCCGAACCCGCCGGCCACCTTGTTGGTGTCTTCGCGCGCGACCACGGCAGCGAAACGCCGGGACGCCTCATCGCGTCCGCCAAATCGTGGCTCTGCCACAGCGGGGTTGACCGTACCGCCGATCTCCTTCCCTGGCATGCCGCCGATGACGTCACCCGTCTCGCCCCAGCCGCCGTCTGCGCCCGCTATCTCCAGCACATGCGCAACGCCTGGAATGCCGCGCATCCCCGCCATCCGATGGAAGAGCAGGATCTCGTCATCACCGTCCCCGCGTCATTCGATGAAGTCGCCCGCGAACTCACCATACGCGCCGCCTCCCTCGCCGGGCTTCCCCGCATCGTGCTCATCGAAGAACCGCAGGCCGCCTTCTACGACTGGATGCACGATCAGGGCGAACAGGCCGAAACCATCACCCGTCCCGGCGAAACCATTCTCGTCTGCGACATCGGCGGAGGCACCACCGACTTCACCCTCATTCAGGCCCAGCCCGCCGCCGAAGGCGCCGTGCGTTTTCACCGCATCGCCGTGGGCGATCATCTCATTCTCGGCGGCGACAATCTCGACCTCGCGCTCGCACGCTACATGGAGAGCCGGCAACCCGAACTCCGCCTCACGCCATCTCAATACGCCGTGCTCATCCGGCGCTGCCGTCAGGCCAAGGAAACGCTGCTCGGTGAAAACGCGCCGGATGAAATGACGCTCAACATACCCGGTTCCGGTTCGCGCCTGATCGGCTCCTCCATTCAAATGAAACTGGCGCGCGCGGACGTTATGAACGTCCTTGTGGAAGGTTTTCTGCCACCGTGCGCCGTGACCGATGACCCCGCCAAACCCGTCTCCGGCTTCCGCGAGTTCGGCCTGCCCTTCGCCGCCGATCCCGCCATCACCCGCTACCTCGCCCAATTCCTGCGCCTGCATGGCGATGCCGGCGCCCCCGTACGCCCCGATGCCATCCTCTTCAACGGCGGCTTCTTCGCATCACCTGTCCTGCGCGAACGCCTGCTCGACATCATCCGCTCCTGGTTTTCCGCCGATGCCTCCTGGCAGCCCGCGCTGCTGGAAAATCACCGGCTCTTCCTCGCCGTCGCCCGCGGCGCCGCCTGCTACGGTCTCGCCCGGCGCGGACGCGGACAAAAAATCAAAGCCGGACTCCCCCGCAGTTATTACATCGGCGTCACCTCGCGCGACACCGGCGAGCAAAGCGCGCTCTGCCTCGTACCCGCCGGACTCGAAGAAGGCGAACACGTCGAAATTCCCGACCGCACCTTCACCATCCGCATCCGCCAACCCGCGGAATTTCCGATTTATACGTCCGCCCTGCGCACCACCGATAAACCCGGCACCCTCATCCCGCCCGATCCCGAACAGCTCACCGCCCTGCCGCCGATCCGTACCGTACTGCAATCCGGACGCAAAAAAGAGCAGGACCAGGTGGAAGTCCGGCTCGTCGCACACGTCAACGAAACCGGCATGCTTCAGGTTGCCTGCCGCGAAACCACCGGCGACCGCTCCTGGAATCTCCGTTTCGACGTGCGTTCCGCCACGCATACCGAGCTTCAGGCTCACACCGGCGACGCGGAACGTCAGGGCTTTCTCGACAGCGCCGTGGAAGAACAGGGCCGCGCCCTGATCCGCGCCGCATTCACCGGCGATGCCTCGCCCGACTCGCTCGTCAAACAACTCGAAGACTGCACCGTCCTTCGCCGCGCCCAGTGGCCGTCGTCTCTGCTGCGCGCCTTCTGGGAAGAACTCATCGAACAGCAGGAGGCGCGCAGGCGTTCCGCGCCGCATGAAGCCCGCTGGCTGAATCTCACCGGATTTTGTCTGCGCCCCGGCTACGGATTTGCCGTTGATGATTGGCGCATCACCCGACTCTGGCCGCTCGCCCAGCAGAAAACCGCCTTCCCGCGCAACGAACAATGCTGCGGCGAATGGTGGATTCTCTGGCGGCGCATCGCCGGAGGTCTCGCTGCCAATCAGCAGAAAAATCTCGCGGCGCCCCTGATCGCCGGACTCCGCGCCGCCGTGCGCGGCAGTAAAGGCAAAGCCCTGAAAACCGGAGCGCATGAAGAGGCCGAAATCTGGCGGCTCCTCGCCGCGCTGGAGTGGCTGGATGTGGATGCCAAGCGCTTTCTCGGCGAACAGGCCCTCGCTGCCATGGAACAAAAAGGCGCCGGCGTCTGGAATCGGGCCGCGCTCTGGGCCATCGCCCGTTTCGGCGCGCGCGAACCGCTCTACGGCCCGCTTAATACCCTCGTTCCGCCCGAACAGGCTGAAGCATGGCTGCGCCGATTGCTGCGCCTGAAAACCACCGGCGGCGATCATCTCGCCTTTGCCGTCATGCAGCTTGCACGCTCTACCCGCGACCGCTTCCGCGACCTGCCCGATGCCCTGCGCTCCGAAGCCGCCAACTGGCTTGCCGCGCATCAGGCCCCCGCGCATTACGTGAAACTTGTCACCGACGGCGGCTCCCTCGAAACCGATGAAATCACCGAAGCCTTCGGCGACACCCTCCCGCCGGGCCTGCTCGTGTGAGGCCAAAGCGGGGTTGCCCGCTTTTGAAAATTGGAAAACGGAGGAACGGCGACAGACGGCGGAGTGTTCGTCACCCCATCATGGCGAAGCCGGATTCGAGCACGGTCAGGGCGGGTTTGGAGATGCGCTCAAGGCGGGTGTCCATATCCTGCACCGCACGGACACGCCTCAGCGCGGCGGCAACGTCCAGCCGGGCGGCCTGGGCTCGCAGAGCGTCGATATGGTCGGCATGAAAGAGGAACGCGGGATCACCGCCGTTGACAAGCAGCAGTAAATCGCGCTGCCAAAGCAGCATGGAGCGGAAAATAGCAGCTCGCACTTTTTTCAGGCGGGCTTCGGCGCGCGCATCAATCACGTCCTCATCCACATCGTTTCCCTTGGCGCGTTTTTCCTCTTCATCGGTAATCGTTTTTTTCAGAGCATCCAGCAGATCGTTCAGGCGGTGCGCACAGGCGGACTGGACGAGCGGATCTTCCGTGGGCCCCGTCAGGAGGAGCTCGTCCAGGATCGGCGTCCAGGCCTCGGGCTGTTTGCGTTCGGGCTCGGAAAGGCTGACGCGCTGGCACCGGGAAACCACGGTACGCAACATGGTCTGCGGGGAATCAGTGAGCAGCAGAATCAGTGTTTGCGGGGGCGGTTCTTCGAGTGTTTTCAGGAAGGCGTTGGCGGCGCTGTCATTGAGGCGATCCGCATAAAGAATGAGGCCGATTTTCCATCCTCCCTCATACGCGCTTTCATGCAGATTGCGGATGAAGGCACGCATGGCATCAATTCCGATGACGCGGCTCTTTTTTTCCGGCTCCAGTTGAAAGACGTCTGCATGCAGATCTTCCGCCACATGCCGGCAGGCTTTGCAGACCCCGCAGGGGCGATCAGCGGCGGGCGCTTTGCAGAGCAGATAGGCCGTCACCTGGCGGGCATAGGCCCGTGCGATGCCCTCCGGATTCCCGCTCACCAGATAGGCGTGTGCCAGGCGTTCTGCTTCGGCAGAGCGCCGGAAGATGGCCAGCAGGCGTTCCAGATATTCAGGCGTGGACATGCCGAACTTTCTCCCAAACCTGCGCGGCCACATCGTCCGGCGATCCCGAACCATCCAAACACACAAACCGTTCCGGCCAGCGCGCCGCCAGGTCGAGATACCCCTGCCGTACCCGCTCATGAAAGGCGCGGGTTTCCTGTTCGATGCGGTCCTTTTTGGTTTTCTGCTGCTTGGTTCGCAGAGCCAGGCGCTTAAAGCCGTCGGCCACGGGAAGGTCCAGCAGCAAAGTGAGGTCGGGCACGGCCTGTCCGATGGCGAAGGCATTGATCGTGAGCATGTCATCCACCGAGAAGCCCCGCCCGAATCCCTGATAGACGGTGGTGGAATCCGCAAAACGATCCGACACCACCCACGCGCCGCGTTCCAGTGCGGGTAGAATGACGCGCCGAACCAGCTGCGCACGGCTTGCCGCGAAAAGCAGCACTTCGCATTCGTCGGCGATGGGCTCCCCGGCGGCATCGTACTGGAGAATTTCGCGGATGGCTTCGCCGGTCTTGGTGCCTCCCGGTTCGCGGGTGTATACCACGTCCCGTCCTTCCGCCTGCAACCGTTCGACCAGTCGTTTGGCCTGTGTGGTTTTTCCACTGCCTTCGGGTCCTTCAAAAGTGATGAATGTGCCGCGCATAGTGCTTTTTTCCATCCGGGGGTTTCGGTTTTTATCCCTTGCGTTTCAGTTTCGGGCCTTCCGGGGTGTCCTGGACTTCCCATCCTTTGGCGGCGAGTACATCGCGTATCCGGTCGGCCTCCGCCCAGTTTTTACTTTTCCGGGCGGCCAGCCGCTGCTGAGCCAAGTCCATCAATTCGCTGTCGGGGCCCGTTGTTTCCGCCTGGAGAAATCCCAGCACGCGGTCCAGTTCCGCCAGACAGGATTCCACGGCGGCGGCCTGTTCGGGCGTCACGGTTCCCGCGTCCATCCGCTTGTTGCCGTCATGCACCAAATCAAACAGCGCGGCCAGTGCTTTGGAGATATTCAGGTCATCATTCATGGCCTCGACAAACGCACCGCGCGCCTGGCCGACCCAGTCGGAGACGACGGCGGAGGATGGTTGCGCCGACCCTGCGAGTGTGCGCAGGCGCGAACGGAATTCATCCAGCCGGGCCAGCGCCGCGCGGGCGCCGTGCAGGGCATCAAAACTGAAATTAAGGCTTTGCCGGTAATGCGTGGCAATCAGCACATACCGTATTTCGCGCCCCGTAAATCCGCGGTCGATGATGTCGCGCAGCGTGTAAAAATTGCCGAGGGACTTGGACATCTTGCGCCCGTCCACCACCAGATGCGCGCAGTGCATCCAGTATTTGGAAAACGGCTTTCCGGTCACGGCTTCGCTCTGGGCGATTTCGTCCTCGTGATGCGGGAAAATATTGTCCACGCCGCCGGTATGAATATCGAAGCTCTCCCCCAGATACTTCATGCTCATGGCCGAACATTCGATGTGCCAACCGGGACGCCCCCGGCCCCACGGCGAATCCCAGACCACGTCGCCATCGGCCTCATCCCACGCCTTCCACAGCGCGAAGTCGGCCAGGTTTTCCTTTTCATACTCATCCTGAGCCACGCGCGCTCCCGCCTGCAGGCCGGACATATCCAGGTGCGCGAGCTTTCCGTAGTTCCCGAATTTGGCGATGCTGAAATAGACCGATCCATCTTCCGAACGATACGCATAGCCTTTTTCTTCCAGAATGCGAATCAGCGCAATCATCTCCGGCACATGATCCGTCGCCGCCGGGTACTGTTCCGCCGGCTGGACATTCAGCGTTTTCAAATCATCAAAGAAGGCCTTTTTATAGATGGCGGTGAACGCCCGGAGCGGCACATTCTGCGCCCGCGAATTGCGAATGGTTTTGTCGTCCACATCCGTCAGGTTCATCACCTGATTGACCCGATACCCAGCAAACTGCAAATAGCGCCGGAGCAAATCCTCAAAGATGTACGCCCGAAAATTACCGATGTGAGCGAAGTTGTACACCGTCGGTCCGCAGGTATACATGCCGACTGCCCCCTCCTTCAACGGGGTAAACACCTCCGTTTGGCGCGAAAGGGTATTAAACACGCAGAGTCCCATAACACATTCTCCATAAACACGATGCGCAGGCCGCTTCGCTTTTTTTGAATGCGGCATTATAATCATTCAGCACCGGCTTTCAAACCCCAAAACAAAGATTCCGCAGACAAAAACCGAAGAAAAAACCATACAACACGCCTCCCGGGTGTATAATGAGCCGCTTACCGGGCGCGGCGACCCGTGCCATGATAGAAGGAGAGTAGATTGTGAAGATATACGCACCCTGGAAAACCATTTCCCTCGTCGTCATCCTGTCTCTGGCAGGTTTTACCCTGGCTCACGCTGCGGAAACCGCCACCAACCCCGAATGCCCGCCCCAGGATGACGTTAAGGTGTCCGACATCACCTTTGTCGCCTACGACACGGAAACCACCGGATTCAGCCCTGCCAAAAACCGCATTCTGGAAATCGGCGCCGTCAAATTCCGCAACGGCAGGGTACTGGAAGAAAAATCCTGGCTCATCAATCCCGAACAAGCCATCTCCTACTGGGCGCGCGAAGCCCACGGCATCTCCAGCG
Source organism: uncultured Verrucomicrobiota bacterium (assembly GCA_964542025.1). Taxonomy (GTDB): domain Bacteria; phylum Verrucomicrobiota; class Kiritimatiellia; order RZYC01; family RZYC01; genus JAQVYB01. Next base: position 562 of record CAZISY010000095.1, on the reverse strand, counting down.
AATCACTGACCAACAGCCCGGCTTTCAAAGACGTCTACCCCGAATTCCACGCCTTCATTGACGGCTGCGTCCTCTTCGCGCACAATGCCCGGTTCGACGTCGGCTTTTTCCGCGAAGAAATTGCCCGCAACGGATTTGAAAAAGACTGTGAACCCACGCTCGACAGCCTGCGCCTTTTCAGAACCTGGTGGCCCGACCTGCCCAGTCACACCATCGGAACCCTGACCGAGGCCCTGCAGATCAACACCGACGTATTCCACCGGGCCCTCGCCGACACCCTCTACATTGTCTACATTTTCAACGAAGGCATGAAAAACAAGCCCGCCGACTACAATTACGGCCAGCTGAAAGCCGATGCCGGCGGCCCCCTGTTTTTTATCAAAGAATAAATTGACGCCGCAACGCAACTACACTAACGTGCAGCTTCCTTTCAAATCGGGGTGTGGCTCAGCCTGGTAGAGCGCTTGGTTCGGGACCAAGAAGTCGCTGGTTCAAATCCAGTCACCCCGACCATGCTTCGCACAAACGCCGTGCCGTGCGAAGCATGTCCTGCGTAGCCTTT
>CAZISY010000094.1:0-13300 GCA_964542025.1 uncultured Verrucomicrobiota bacterium | reverse complement strand
TAAAGCGGTACGCGAGCTGGGTTCAGAACGTCGTGAGACAGTTCGGTCCTTATCCACCGTGGGCGCAGGAGATTTGATGAGATCATTCCCCAGTACGAGAGGACCAGGAATGACGTACCTCTGGTGTTCCAGTTGTCCCGCCAAGGGCATTGCTGGGTAGCTATGTACGGGAAGGATAAGCGCTGAAAGCATCTAAGCGCCAAGCCCCCTCAAAGATAATATCTCCCTTGGACTTCGGTCCACTAAAGGCAGGTTGAAGACTACGACCTTGATAGGCCGGGCGTGTAAGAACGGTGACGTTTTAGCTAACCGGTACTAATCAGCCGTGAGGCTTGACCATTATTTTCGCGTATGCCGGCTCCGCTCTTCGGAGCGGAGCCGCATGCGGCGAGACTCTATGCAATATTTTTTCCTTGAAAGAGAGGAAGTCACTTTTCCCGGTGATTATAGCGAGGAAGTCACACCCGTTCTCATTCCGAACACGGAAGTTAAGCTCCTCTGCGGCGATGGTACTGTGGTGTAGGCCATGGGAGAGTAGCGCGTTGCCGGGTTTATTTAAGGCCCCGTTCTCGAAAGAGAACGGGGCTTTTTTGTTTCGGTTTTTACAACGGTTCACTTCAGGCATCAACCTTCAGAAGGTTCCATGCTCGGGACGTTATTTCAGAAGGACGTTCATTTAGGAAAACAGGTTTTAGACAGAATCGGGATCATCCCACTCGCTGAAACATGGTTTTTCATTACAATCGCTGAATGGTTGTTTGTTGAGCCAGTTATTCAAAAGTGAAAAAAAGCTTAAGGGAAGCGCACCTCCCCAAAACAATATTTGTAAAAGACCGGTATTGTGCATGGGAGATGCTTGATATCGGTACATATTCCAAAAAATGAGCAAACAGCTTAGCCAGACGGTTATAAAATTTGGCAGTGAATCTCCTGATCGCATAATGTGAATTCCCTGTGCTCTGAATTTTGTCAGTGGGAAGAAAAGATTGGAGCCCATAAAACCCAATTGATCTTCAAGGACGTGTATAGCGTAAGCAGCGAAAATTACTAATGAGGCTTTCCATCCAATAAAAGGGAAAAGCAACACGGCAAATAGCAGTCCTATAATAAACGAATGACTCCATTCGCGGTGCCAAGGCAGGAAGTGAAATGCCACGGAGATATTGGTTTTTTCTTTTTTAAAACCGAATGTGGGTCCGTCGAAAATATCAATATTTGATGTGGCATCATAGGTGACTTTCAACGGACATGAAAATGAAGCGCGTCCAATAGTTGATTTTTCAGAAGTGGTTCCCGGTACGGGGACTTGACCGGTATTAACGACAGGCCCGAATTTTACCAAAACCTGCTTGTTGGCAGCGTCAAGTTTTACGCTGTATTGTTGCCAGTAATCAGCGCCAAGTCGAATTGTACTGAGTTTTATACGGACCATTTTCAGCTGACTGGCAGCCTTTTCGATGCCGTCTGCAATCTGATCTGCAATTTCCTGAGAGGTCGTAATCCCGGATTTTGGCTCTATGTAAATGTCGTGCCGGTAGAAAAAACGGTAAATTTTAAAATCCAGTGTATCAGGTAAAATACCAAACATACCGCCAAGAATAAAGTACCCCGGATTTCCATCCTGGGCGGAAGATAGGGTCCAAGGAAAAAATGTTGCCGCCGCTACACCTGAAATAAAATGAGAGATACCTTTCATATCGCATAATCCTTTAATAATCAGATCAGATGCAGCCAAGCGGCAATTGTTGAACCCAATCCGGACATATTGCAGGCGATGGGAAGCAGAAGAACTCCCAAACAATTCAGTCGGCGTGATGCAAAAAGAACGGGGAGCAGACCAATTCCGGTACCGACCAGCATGATAAAAACACCAATCCATGAAGTAATAGAAAATACGAGCGCGATGATAATGCAAAAGGCTGCGAGGGAAATCCACCGGTAGTTAATTTTTCGAAGTAAGGTCACAACCCCTTTTGTGAGCGTCTCCATAAGCAAGTACGAAATACCACCGGAGAGAGCAATGGAACCCAGAATCAGCAAATAGTCGGACATTGCGAGAGGCGTATAAAGCGTTTTCATAATCCAGGCACCTCCGCCGCGTGTCAGTCCCAACCCGGGAATAAAGAAAAACAAAAAAGCCCCGGTATAATAGATCACCTTTGAGACCCCCTGTGACATAATAAAGACCCGCTCATCCCGCTGTGCCGTAGCATGTCCGGAGAGAAGTCCGCCTATGCCGCCTGTAATTACCGGGAAAAACGCCGCGAACCCGCCGCCCAATCCGCCCGCTGCCGTGCTGCGCAATATCGTTGAGGCATCGACATCTAAAGATTGAGCAATATGTTGTTCGGGCACGTTGGCAGCACTGAGAATATTTAACAGGCACCATGGAATGGCGAAAAGGCCGACAAACGCAGGCATGATGTTCTGAAAAGCCATTTCTGTGGATATAGGTGACCGGTAGAGCAGGATAAAGCCCATTAATCCGGACAAAACAAACGTGAGCAGTCCGGCAATCAACGATTTCCATGCGTCGAAAAATTTTGCAAAGCCGGCCTTGCCGGCATTTCCTCCTTTGGGCCATTCGGACATTAAAATATATGTTATGACGACCCAGATAATAGCCCCTATATACGGTCGCACGACATCTTGAATCATCGGAAACAGAAATGGAGCCACGGGACCGATGAAAAAAATGAGCAGAAACAGTCCGGAAAGTCCGCCTACCCCCGTGATCATAGTTCCCTCATATCCTCGTCCGCTCATCAGGTATTTCTGTCCAGGCAACACCGTAAATATGGCACTTTCATCCGGGGCGCCGAGCAGTATGGCCGGTATGGTGTTCAGCATGGACCACCCCACGATCATGCCGGCCATAAAGGGTAAATAGGCTTCGGGAGGCAATGTTATTCGATGCTCAGCAAGCAGATGAATGAATAGTACGAGCAGGCCCATGATATTATAGACATGCAGTCCTGGCAGGCACGCCAGGGTACATGAAAGAACGGTTCCTCCAAGAGCGGAACCCACTGCAACAAAAAAAAGAGTCATTGTCTCCCTGCCTCCACACCAATCGTCATTGAATACGGATGGCCGCGCTGGAATCAGGAATGATCTCCAGCTCTCCTTTATATAGCTTCACCGTGCCGGTCACTGTTACTGTTTTTCCTGTGACCAAACTGTTTCGGTATTCACCGGGCACATTCTTGTCCCAAAGCAGCATCTGAATGGATCCGGTTTTATCCTTTACCGGGTAGATAACTCCGCTCCTGACTGATCTTGGATTTCCCAGCCGTCCCGAAATGGTCATTACAGTTCCCTCTACTGTTTCGCCAATGAGTCCGATGGGCGTACTTGGCGGAGGGGATGAGATGGTTTCCGGAGGGATCTGAAAGAATTCCATTTGGTCGGCATAATTCACTTTTATTTGAGCGACGCCGTTGAATGAATCGACAATACCCCGGACGCGCATATGGGTACCTGTTTCTGGTTTTTGGCTACCGAGATCCTGAGTCACTTTATCCCAAAAAACAACCATGACAGAGGAAGTCCCATCCTCAAGGAGTATTTGTGAAGGCGTCTTCGCCGGATTTTTTGATTCTCGAAATTCGACAATTCGTCCTTCGGTTTCTATGGATTCACCTTTTAAGTCTGCGGCAATTTCTTCAATAGTCAGTGTATCGGTTTTATGTGCTTCCGCATTCTTTGGGAGTGAATTTGTTGAGGCATTTGTAAAGAACAAGTCATCCGCAGAGGCAATATTCAGTTGTATTTTGCTCTTGTAAACAGTGACGTTTGCCCGGAGTTGAATGGTCTGTCCGGGTATCAACCGGTCTTTCGCCTGTATTTCGCTGTAAACATCCTCCCAAAAGGAAAGAGGAACGGAACCGGTTTCGTCGGAGATCAAAACAGACCAGGGTTGTTTTTTCCCTGGTTTTGGAGCCCGGACGGTAGAAATTATTCCCTCGATTTGTACGGAACCGCTTTCTGGTGTCAATTGATTGATCGGCATGCGGAGAGCTTCCACCCGGGTAAGAGTGACTTGATCCGCTGCTTGAATGCGGAGCATAAGGCGGTCATCTGCGGAAACATTTAGGCTTCCGGCAACAGAAACATGGTCTCCGGCATGAGGCAGGATATCACGCTCCAGTAATTCCCGTGCCTGGGTTTGGTAGGCCGAAACTCTAATTTCGCCAGTTCCGTCGTCGACATCAAAACGCAGGCTGCGCGCTTTTCCGTTTTCTTTGAATACACGCGGTTCTCCGGTGACACGGCCCTCAACACGAACATAGGCAAAATTCATGGTTGGGGAAATATCGCTTATTTTAACGGTTTGAATTTTTGAAGAGACTGCCATCCAGTAGAGCAGAATGAGGCCGACAACAGACATGAAAACTGCGGCATAGCGCGTTGCGCGCACGCTCAATCGCTTGTTGACGCGGGCACCGCAATGAGGACATCGGGTCAAGGCCCCGACAAATCTTCCACAGCTTGAACAAGTAATGTCAGTGGACTGTTGTTCGTGGCCAGGCAGCACAGGCTCCTTCATGTGGATTTTCCTTTCGCGGACTTCGACATCGCTTGAGCGATCATAATACACAGCGTGAGACCTGGGAATAAAGGAATTATTAGCGACACTGACCAGTCGCGAGAGCAATGAAGGAGAGTGTGTATAGACGTGGAGGCGGAACCGATTCCCGCAAAATGAGTGGTTCCGTCATGAAGCATGGTTCTTCCAGGCAAGTTTTTCCGAGAGTACGCGGTTGTGTAACACGCCTTATACCATGATGTAAGGATGAATATTGTGGTTTGTCGGTGGCGCTTTGCTCTTCTGGAAGGTTTTCCTTAAGTTCGGATGGATTAGGTCGATCAGTATAAGTGCAGGACGCGTGTAAAGGGATTGTCCAGCGACCAATGGGTCAGATTTTTAGGAAAGGAGGCAGATGGCGTTGAGAAGGCTTGGGTTGGTTTGATTCGCGCCAATCCAATGACCAAGAAAAGATTCAGCGGGTCATGCGTCAAGGATGACGCAAAAGAGACAGGGAAATAAACCAGTTATTCAAGGAGGAATAAACATGCAAGTCTATAATAACGTGATGGCTTTTTCCGTATGGAAGAACTACAGTTCCAATGTGACCAGCCTTCGTGATTCGATGTCGAAGCTGTCGTCGGGGCTGCGTATTAACGATGCCGGCGACGATCCGTCCGGGTTGGCGATGAGCGAACGACTGCGTACGCAGTACCGGAACACGTCCGCGGCCACATCCAACGTCGAGAATAAAATCAATTATCTGCAGACCGCTGATGCCTGGTTGCAGAAAATTCAGGATATGCTCGGTCGTATGGATGAGTTGGCTGTTATGGCCAATGATGGCACCAAAAGTCAGGTGGACCGCGAAAACCTTCAAGAGGAATTCGCACAGATGCAGAAGGAAATCAGCCGCATTACCAGTGGAGCGACCGCGGCTGGAAAGTTTAATGGATTGTATCTGTTTCGCGGGGCAAGCGGTGTGGCAACCATGAGTGGTGATGGTGTAGAAGCCGGTAGCGTGCGCCTGCAGGTCGGACCCGACAGTAACATGGTGTTTACTGAAGCAGAGTTGAATCTGACGGCGACCAATTTTGCCGTGGTGGGTTCATATACCAACTACAGTTATGGGTCGGTGAATATGACCCTGCTCGGTTCTGGCGGTGGACCGCAGACTGTCCGATGGGCCAGCGTCATATGCGGTGCCAACCTCAGTATTTCCACACAGTCGCTGGCGCAGGCGGCGGTGGACAAGCTGAACCTGGCGATTGACTATGTCAGCAGCAAGCGTGCAGTACTCGGTGCGGAAATGAACCGCATGGAACAAACGCTGGATGGCCTGATGAGTTATGAAGAAAACGCCCGATCCACTGAAAGCCGCATCCGCGACGTGGATGTGGCTTATGAGACCACGCAGTATTCCAAGTATCAAATACTGGTTCAGGTCGGTACGGCGATGCTTGCCCAGGCTAATTCTCTGCCGCAAGCGGTGTTACAGATGATCGGATAAGGTCCGTTGTCATCTTTTCTCGAAAAAGTCCGGCCTGAACGGCCGGACTTTTTTTATGGCAGGTATCCTGCTAAACAAGCGACAGCGATGAGTTGGCGCTCTGAGATGCCGGACCGAATGGGGTAGTCGGGCAAAAAGTGCCACCGAATACGCCGGTTTTACGGTCCTGCAGTTGGCGCGGGAGGAGAGCGAGATATGTCGGATTCAGGGACAGTTAAAGTTTCGGGGTTGCAATCAGAAATTGACATTGAAAGCACCATTGCCGCTTTGGTGGAGGCGCGCAGTTTTCGTCTGACTTCTTTCAAAGAAGATCAGGAAGAGGTGAACTACGATTTGGAGGCTTGGCAGGAATTGCTGACGCTTTCCGAAAGCCTGACCAGTTCGCTGGATACGTTACGAAGCTGGAATACCTGGAATGACATGACCGCGACATCCTCGGATGAATCGGTTTTAACAGCCACGGCTTCCACATCCGCCGTTCCGAATAGCTATTCAATTCTCATCAATAATTTGGCAGAAGCACATAACGTGGCCAGCGGAAAGGTTTCAGATTTAGTTCCGGAAGCCACTGTGGATACAGATCTTGTGGCAGAAGGCATCTTAACCGAAGGCTCCTCCTTCACCATTGAGGGACAAACAATCACGATTGGCGCCTCGGAATCGATGAATTCGCTAGTTGGAAAAATCAATACAGCGGCAGATTCTATGAGCGCCACGAACAGAGTGGTTGCCTCCATATTGGATGGCCGACTGGTTGTGGCGCGCAGCAACACGGGGTCGACAGAAATCAACATGTCGGATGTCAGCGGGAATCCGCTGGAAAGTTTGAATGTATTGAATTCTTCTGGGGGCTATGTCAATGAGCTGGTTGAAGCCCGTGATGCTTCATTTAATGTGAATGGAATTGCGGTTACGAGGTCAAACAATGAGGGTATAACAGATGTTATAACGGGAGTGACGCTGAATCTTGAAAATACCCCCATCGGCGGAACGGCTGTTCGATTGACTGTTGGCCATAATGTGGAGGATGCAAAAGTCGCCGTCCAAACGTATATGGATGCCTATAATGCCTTTGCTGAAAAAGTCCGTTACTACACGCAAAAACCATTAAGCGGGGAAACCTATTCGGGGGCATCCATTACAGGCCTGGGCGAATTGTACAATGACAGCTCCGCCGCCGCCATCGAGCGAAATATACGCCTGCAAGCCACCGCCACAAAGGCGCCATATCTAAATGCTTCAAACGCCTCCTACACCTACGAAGGAGCAAACGGCGTGGCGGAAAGTCTGGAAGATATTGGCATTTGGACGCAGGGTGAAAACAACATCCTGGCCGTAACGGATGAAGACAAGTTGGATTACATGCTGGAGAATAATTTCGATACCGTTGCGCAGCTTTTTCGGGGCGTTTATGTGGAAGGCGAAGGCTATACGCATGGCTTGGCCACGGATTTTTATGCGTACTCCAGCTCCGTCAGCGAATCATTAACCGGCGAGATCGCCACACGAATCGGAAGTCTTGAGGACGACCTGGAAGAGCTGGAAGAACGGGTCGACAAAGAAACCGGGGATTTGGACGAATACGAAGATTATCTGACAGAAGTTTTCACCGCGATGGAGGAGGCGGAGGCGAAATACAAGGCGGAGCTGGATTACTTTAATTCTTACTTTGACAGCTAATCAATCGGTTTGCTTTCTCCGGACCGTTGAATAATCGCAAAAGCCCATCACCTCTCTCGGCGCGAATTATGGAAAACGCAACTCAACTTATGCTGCTGGATGACCTGATCCGTTGCTATCAGGGATACGATCTTTCAGCCATTGCAGAGAGTTTGTTGGTTCAGCCAAACGACGAAAAACGTACCGCAGGGATTCTTTTTTGCGCTAGCGCACTCTATCAGCGCGGGGATTCCGCTGCCGCCCTGAGTCAACTGATCAATTGTCGCGAAATGCTTGGGCTGATTCCCCTGCCGGTCATTGCCAATATCGTGTGGTTGGCGCGGAACACCCATCAGGAGCAGTTGGCCGCACAGGAATGCTACCGCTTTGCCAGGGACGCCTTCCGTTTGGCTTATCCGAATTTGGGTATGGAAGCGATGACCGCCGCGTATATTTTGGATGGAATGGGCCAGTTTAACCTAATTCGCTCGCCGGAAATCCTGCAGAAAACGGGTCAATTATACGCGCAGGCGGCCGTTCAGGCGGGACTGACTTGGAAAAAAACCAGTCGAGACGAACAACAGAATTACGAGCCATTTCATGTAGCGATGATCGTTCCCAATCTGGTGGATCATGTTGTGGCCTATACCAAACGAGTGTTGCAATTCGCCCGTTGCCTGGATCGAAGTCGTTTCCGCATGAGTGTTTATGTTTCTGAAAACCTTTCTGCCCGTGAATCGCCGGGGTTTCCCTTTGGATGCACAGGTGGTCGTTCTGAAACCAGCGGAGCCCACACCTTGTCTGCTCTGGGGAAAATGAGCATTCCGGTGCATTTGATGTCCAGAAAATCACCCTGCCTGGAGGCCGGACGTCAACTGGCTCGGCGTATGGAAGCCGATCAGGTGGATATTGCCATTTTTCAAAGCGGAATGGCCTGTCCGATTGACTGGCTGGCAGCCCACACCTCCGCTATTCCCGTCAAGGCGGGCATTCATATCGGTACCAGCTATTACGGCGCAGGATTGGATCTCACTTTTTTTGACAATGCGGAAAACCTTCGCCGTGAAGCCAACTGGTCTCCGGCTGATGGAGAACGCCTTGTGTTGCCCAAGGGGGTGGATATCGACGTGATTGATGCTCAGCCGGCCATCCCCCGGTCGCGTTTGCGCATTCCGGCCGATGCGGTGATCATCGGCACCATGAGCAATCATTTGGACCAGCGTCTTTCGCCGGAATACCTTGCCGTCATCGCGGACATTTTAAAACGCTATCCCAAGGCGTGGTTCGTTCCCATCGGAAGCAGTACGCTCACAGAAAAACTAGAGCTGTTTAAACAAAACGGAGTTGCTGATCGGGTTCGTTTTACCGGGCGTCAAATTATGGTTGGGGCCGCCCTGAAAATGCTGGATATTTACGCCAGCGAGTTTCCGGTGGGGGGATCGCAAAGCGTCATGGAAGCGATGGCCTGCGGCGTCCCGATTGTGGCCATGAAATGGAGTGATGCCCATGCAGAAAGCATCGCCGCACAGCTGGTGGGAGAGCCCTGTGGAATTCAGGAGCGAAATATCGAACAGTATACGCAGCAAATCGACAGGCTTATCGAAGCACCTGCAGCCCGACGCTATGTGGGCGGCCAGATGCGTACGCTCGCCGAACATAAACTATCTGCTCCCGCTTATGTTCAAAAAGTCATGGAACACTGCCTTTCAATCCTGCATCACAAAAGAGAGGCGGCTCAAAACAAAGACTCCGGAGTGATGGAGCTATCCGTCGTATAGCTCTCTCGAATACGCAGAATTAGCGTTGTGTACACGCTGCGGGAATAATCAGATCGGCAGATTGACAGCTGCCTTGGCGCTGTGTATTTTTAGAACATTCTAAACGATCGGAATAAAACATGAAGCCGCTGGATAGTGCTACATACGAGATGATTGAGGCTGGCGGACGCACGGCTCAGTCGTTCGGAATTAACCGGCTTTTGGGACAGCTTTATATGTTTCTTTTCATGTGCCCCGATCCGGCCAGCCTCGATGGCATCGCGGAAAGTCTCGGCGTGAGCAAGGCCAGTGTGAGCATCGCCTGTCGTCAGCTGGAAAGCTGGGGAGTCCTGCGAAAAGTGTGGATGAAGGGAGATCGCAAGGACTATTACGAGGCCATTACCGATATCAGCCAGATCATTAACAACGGGCTGCTCGCCGCCATCAATAAAAAACTCGCCTCCGCGCAAAATCAAATCCAGCGAAGCATGGGTTTGCTGATGGAATCCGGCGACGATTTTGATAAAGTCAATTTCCTGAAGCAGCGTTTGGAGCAGGCCGAAAAGTACCGTTCACGGTTTGAGTCTCTGTTGAATAATCCCTTGGTCCGCAAGTTGCTCTGAGGAGCCTTGTGTTGCTGAAGAAGATAAATAGAACATGGCTGGATAATCTCTTCCGGGATTTGACAGGGGCGAAGCCTGCCCCGCACGCGTGCATATGAATAAAACCGCACTGGAGTTAATCTTCGATGGTTTTAATCGTGCAGGCGTCCTGTATTTGGTTGTCGGTGGTTTGGCCGTTGTCGCGCATGGATATCTCCGCCTCACCCGCGATATCGATATCGTACTCAACATGAACGAGGAAAATATCAAACGGGCACTGAATGTGTTGGCGACTCTTGATTACATTCCCCGCGTACCCGTGCCGGCGACAGATTTCGCCAATCAAGAGAATCGTAATGTGTGGATGCGGGAGAAAGGGATGATGGTGTTTTCGATGATCAGTACAAAATATCAGGACACCGTCGTGGATTTGTTCGCGGAATGTCCTTTTGATTTTGACGGCGAATTTAATAAAGCGGCGCTTTTTGAATTGAATGGTATTGCTGTTCCTGTCGTATGCAAGAACACCCTTTTAGCCATGAAACGGAAAGCAGGTCGCCCGAAGGATCTGCTGGATATCGAGTATCTCACTCATGAATAATCAGAAACAGAGCTGGAATTGTGTAACCTGGAATGCGGTGGACCGCCAAAATCGAATTGACGCGGCACAATGGTCTTTTACCCGAAAAATCGAGTGGGTTGAAAAAATGACAAACCTTCTTCGGCAATCAAAATTATCAGGAACCGCAACTCGCCAAACAGCCGGACCGGAACAGCAAACAAAACGATGAATGTGTTGGGACTTATCACTGCGCGCGGCGGATCCAAGGGCATCCCGCGAAAAAATATCGCGGACCTGCATGGAAAACCCCTGATCGCGTGGACTATTGAAGCCGCCCTGCAAAGCGATGTGCTGAATCGGGTGATCGTATCCACGGACGACCAGGAAATCGCTGCCGTTTCCCGGAAATATGGTGCTGAAGTGCCTTTTCTGCGTCCCGCCGGGCTCGCTGCCGATCGCTCCGCGCATATTCCCGTCATTCAACACGCACTGCAATGGGTGGAGCAGGATTGCGGCAGCCTGTCGGAGTATGTCTGTCTGCTCCAACCCACTTCGCCGCTCAGAACAGCACAGCACATCGCTCAAGCCGTCGCTTTGCTAAGAAAACAAAACGTCGACGCCGTCGTCAGTGTATGCGAAGCAAAAACACATCCGTTCCTCACGCGGAAACTCGATGAAAACGGACTGCTTCAACCCTTCATGCCCATTCCATCCGGTTACCTGCGCCGACAGGACTTTCCTCCGGCCTACGAAATCAATGGCGCCATCTATCTGTGCCGCTCTTCGATTGTGATGAAAGAATGGACCCTCCTGCCCGAAAAAACCGGGGCCTTTGTCATGGATGAAAGGTCATCGCTGGACATCGATACGCCGGACGACTTGGCGTATGCAAAAGTTCTGTTGGTAAAAACGTGAAAAGCATTTGTGACATAATGACGTCTGTCGTGGATGTCATTAACCAGGAAGATATTGATGCGTTGCTGATTGGCGGGTTTGCCGTGAATTATTATGGGTATACACGCAATACGCTGGACGTGGATTTTATGTTCGCAGCGGAGAATGCTGATTCGTTATGCTGGGCCATGCGGGATGTTGGATTTACAAATATCGATCGGCAGGACTTGGTGATTTTCTTCACACAGCCGAACAGCGCTTTTCGAGTCGATTTCCTGCAGGCAGATACCGACACCATAAAACAGTTGCTGGCCCGTTCGGTAGATGTTGATTTTCATGGCATACAACTGAAGCTGCCTGCTCTCAACGATCTTTTGGCCATGAAATTATTTGCCCTGAAATCCAATATGGACAAGCGGATTCACAAAGACCTGCCGGACATTGCAAACCTTGTTATTCTGCATGGCATAGACATTGAAGCCGACTTGCGAAAACTATGTGAACAATTTGCCGATATGAACGTTTTCCGGGATGTAAAAGATGAAATTTCCCGTATTAAAAGTTAACGAGCAGCCGATGCGGGCCCTGACGCTGGAGGAATATGCGGATTTTGTGGGTTTTTTTATGAAAGATGCCGATCCGGAATGCACTCAGCGTCAAAAAAAACACGAAGAGAACATCACAAAACGTTTTTGCATAATCAGGGATCAGGAGAATTGATCCCTTAGTAACATAAAAGGGGACGAATGAACAACACGTGGTTCATTCGATCTGAAATCTGCCATCTCAAAGTTGAAATTCCGTGTGAGCGCGCACTTGGTGGGCTTCTGTTGAAACCGTTTTGAACAGAAGATAACGAAGAAAACAAAGAGATTATACAGCTTCGTTAACTTCGTTATCTTGAGCGAAGCGATTGTTTGTGAATATGCACCCGGATTTTAACAAAGCGAATAACTGGTCAAAAAAGGTGATCGGCGCAGCCGTTGAAGTGCATCGCCAGAAAGGACCGGGCCTTCTCGGGTCCATATATGAAAAATGCCTGATGCGGGAGCTTGAGTTGCAAAACATACCCGCAGGGAATCAAGTAATTGTGCCCATTGAATATAAGGGAATGGTTTTTGAAGAGAGTTTTAAACTGGATATATATGTGGATCAATGTCTCGTTGTTGAGCTGAAGGCAGTTCAGGACGTACTACCCATCCACAAGGCACAACTTTTGAGTTACATGAAGTTGATGGACGCCCCTCTTGGATTGGTGATTAATTTTCATGAAATACGCTTAGTTGATGGTGTTTCACGCATGATTTTAGATGGGGCTGATAAGTAACAACAGTGAACGGCTTTGCGTTCTTTGCGTGCTTCTGTAGAAAACAGATTGAACAGAAGGTCGCGAAGGTCGCAAAGAAGAGGTTTCGTAAATGCAAATCGGAAACAAATCAATCGGTCCAGGCCATCCCTGTTACGTCATTGCGGAAATAGGCATCAATCACAATGGCAGTCTTGAAACGGCCAAAAAGCTCATTGATGTGGCCAGCGTGGCCGGCTGTGATGCCGTGAAATTCCAGAAGCGTAATCCCGATGTCTGCGTGCCCGAAGAACAGAAACGCCGCATGCGGGAAACGCCCTGGGGCTATATTTCTTATCTGGAATATCGCTGGAAGATGGAGTTCGGCGTCGAGGCCTATCAGGAAATCGAACGCTACTGTGCCGAAAAGAGAATAGACTGGTTTGTCTCCTGCTGGGATATTCCCTCGGTAGAACTGATGGAAAAGCATTTCAATCTGGTTG
>CAZISY010000093.1:12086-13417 GCA_964542025.1 uncultured Verrucomicrobiota bacterium | reverse complement strand
ATGGCCAGTGCTGTAGACATCGCTTCCAAAATGCAGACGGGAAACGCATCGTTCTCGGTGGGCAGAATAAAGAGGTCACACACCTTCAGCCAGGCATCCACATTGCGCACTGCGCCAGTGAACAGCACCTGTTCGCCCATTTCGTGCGACGCCGCGTACCGCCTGGCTTCTTCTTCGCAGTTGAACACATCCACGCCGCCCGCCCCGATCATCAGCAAGACCACGTCGGGATGGTTTTTCCGAATGGCGTCCCACACCCGCAGCAGCCGCATCACGCCTTTGTAGGAAACAAGCCGCCCGGTATAAACCATGTAGCGCCGCTCCCCGGAAAGCCCAATCTCCCGAAGCAGCGCCTGTTTCGTTCCGGCGTCCGGCGGGGCGAAACAGACCGGATCTACCGCATTCGGAATGGTGTAAATCACCGATTTCTTTACCCCGCAGGCGAGAAACTCTTCGGTCATTTCCGAGTACATGCTCACAAAAGCATCCCCCAGCTTCAGCCAGCGGTTGCGTATCGCCAAAAACAAACGCATCCCCAAAAATCCCTGATTCAGCTTGAGCAGATTCAGTCCGCCCATAAAAAAAGCGCCATTCATCTCCCCCATGCACTCGGCCTTCAATACGGTCCTTTTCCCGAACAGCTTTCCGATCAGTACGGCAGAAATTCCAAGTACGCGGAAACCCGACACCAGAAGCACATCATAGCGGTGACGAAAGCGAATCAGTGCCGGTATACAGGTGAACAGAAAAAACCAGCGGTTGCGCGAACCGGCGCCCGAAGGTCCACAGCGATGCACCGGAATCCCATCCACTTCCTCATCACGCTTCAAATCAGCCCCTGTTTTGCGAGTAATAATGAATGGCTGAACGCCCTGCTTTTTCAAAGCGAGGGCCAGGGTGCGTCCCTGTGCTTCCATCCCGCCCACGACGGGATAGTAACTCTCCAGCAAAACGCAGCATCTCGGCGGATTTCTGTTCATGACGCGGGAATGTAACGATTCTCCTCCAAAACCTCAACGTTCATGCTCCGCTATTTGCTCTGAATGCCATTGCCATCCCCAGGCAAACCTTTTACTCTTTGTCAGGCACAGGAGGTTGATGCGGATGTTTCCATTCACCAGTAGAATGCTGCGCTCCAGAACAGTTCTGTGGGGTATCATGGCGGCCCCCCTGATCCTGATCGTCGTCATGGCTCAGCAATACATCCGTATTCAACAACAGCGCTATGAACAGGAACAGCGGATGAACATACTGAACCAGCTCAGTACCATTCGTGCCCACATCGAAAATGCGTTGAATCGAAACCTCTACCCCCTGCGCGGGATTCAGGC
>CAZISY010000093.1:0-11986 GCA_964542025.1 uncultured Verrucomicrobiota bacterium | reverse complement strand
GGCCCTGGTGGGTCGCCTTCCACTCCACACCACCGACAACACCTCATCCAACTATATGAGCTACTGGGGACAGATTGCCGTGGTTATCGATATGAACCGCTTCGCTCAGTCGGCCGGATTGATGGTCAGCAACGAACTGGCCCTGGCCCTTCGCGGCGTGGACGGACTGGGTGAGAACGGCGATGTGTTCTGGGGCGATCCTGCACTTTTCGATGAATCGTCCGTGCAACTGGCCGTTTCGCTTCCGGAAGGACATTGGGTGCTGGCCGCCAAACCGATTCACGGGTGGATTGAGCAGCTCCCCTTCATTTGGCTGATCCGTCTTGTGGAATTTTTTCTTTTGGCGGGCTGGGCATTGCTATCGCTTACTCTTCTTACCTACTTCAACCGCCACAAAAAGAAAGCCGAAGAATTGCGCATTACCAACGAGAATCTGGAAAAGCGCATTCAGGAAAGAACGGATGACTTAACCGAAAAGCAGGCCCAACTGGCCCATGCCGGACGCCTGGCCTCGCTGGGCGAAATGGCCACGGCTATTGCCCATGAAGTGGGCCAGCCCCTTCAGATTATCAAAACATCCACAGGCATCATTCGGGAGGATTTGCGTAACAATCAGCTGAACCCCGAACAGGTCAAAACCCTGGTGGAACAAATTGTAAACAGCGTGGACCGGGCGGCCGCCATCATTCAGCATGTCCGCAACTTCGCCCGGCAAGACGACCATCAACCGCTTGCCCCAACATACGTCCAGCAACCGGCCCGAGAAGCGGTTTCACTCTTCAACGCACAATTCCGCGAACACGAAATTATTTTGGTCACAAAGATCAGCGATCCCCTCCCGGCACTCCTCGTTCACCCGCACAAATTTCAACAGATCATAGTGAATCTGCTTTCCAACGCGCGATATGCCGTCGAAGCCAAGGCAAAAACCGATAGAACTTTTAAAAAAACCATCACGCTTCGCCTCTTCCATGACCCGCAGAGCGACGCCGTCGTCCTTGAGGTCAATGACAACGGCATCGGCATGTCACCCGATGTCGCGCGACGCTGCATGGATCCCTTTTTTACCACCAAGCCCATGAACGAAGGAACCGGACTTGGGTTATCCATTCTGCACGGCATTGTGAAGGAATACCATGGCGACGTGACCATTCGCAGTGCCCCGAATGACGGCACGACCTTCCAAATCCGCTTTCCTGTACACCGCTCCTGAACACCCTTCCGCCCCCATTTTTAAAGCGTTATTACTCCACGCGTGCCATATTTTATCGATAAAAAACAACTCGACAAGCATCCCAGTACGGAGAATATCGGTCCCAAACGACATAGAAATGCGGTAATTTTTTCCTTTTTGTTCATACCGGTCCATGATATATACATACCAGTTAAGTACAGATTGCCTTGGTTGAGGCGGTAACGGTTAACCGCTGACTCAAAGCACGTATGATTAACAAAAGGAGGAGTACAGGATGAAGAAGTTGTTTGGATTGAGTCTGGCCGTAGTGATGGGTGTGAGTATCGCCGAAGCGAATCTGCTGAACAATCAGTCCTTCGAAAGCGGAACGGATGATTGGTCCAGCTGGAACTCAGAGAACATTATTACCCCGAATAATTGGGGCTGGGCACAAGAGGGAGCTGCCATGGCCGGCATGTGGTCGACCGCCGGACTTTGGCAGGATTTCGACGTAACCGCCGGGGGCACCTACCAGGCAAGCGTCTATGCCTACGAAGCCGACGGCGCGGATGCCATGTCCGTCGGCACCAAGTATGCCGTAGCCAAGATGGAATGGTATACGAGCGGCGGCGTGGAAATCGGTTCGGATGCCTGGAATCTCAGCATCGGTGGGACCGGAACCGGATACAATCTCTGGACCCAGTATTCGTCTGCAGAAGTAGTCGCCCCCGAAACGGCGGCATACGGACGTCTGAATCTGGAAATCCAGGGAACCGGAGATGGTCGCATTTACTTCGACAATGCCTCCGTCGCTGCGGTTCCCGAACCCAGTATCCTGGCTCTGGTATCCCTTGGGCTGGGAACACTGTTCCTGACGCTGCGTCGCAAAGTGAAATAACACCCCGGTTTCCATCGTTATTCTCCAATGACCAGAGCGGCATTCTTCGGAATGCCGCTCTTTTTATTCGCACACGCACCCCCAGATAAAACACGCACAAACATTCTCGAAAATGATAGTCGGCGCTATTTTATTAAATATGATAATGGGATCCAACGAGTTCCCGAAAAAGAGGTATATCGGTTTACCTGCGGAATGAGCAAAGCATTTATACTGGCCCATCCGCTTTTTACATTCCTTTCCCTCAGGTGGAACGGTTTTTGCTTTATATAAGCATCACTGGGAGAGGAAAGGAATTTATGGCGGTATCGCAATACTTGGTTTGGGTAGCCGTTTTGCTGATGAGCATCTGGCTGGTTGCGTGTACCTCCACGTCCCCTTCCGTTGCTATGAACCAGAGTGAACCCCTGTTTAAACCGGGCCAAACCTATGACCCCAATGATGTACTCTGCACCAATGAGCGCGGAGGATTATATTTTGTAAGTGCCCGATAGAATCAAATCTCCCCATAGTCCCCCCAACACGGTCCCGTCCGATCCCCTCCCCCAACCATCGGCGGGACCTTCTTTTTATATCAAACAATCCGTTGACCCTTCGGACTGCCCCTGATTAAATGCCTCACCTGAAACCAACCGGGAGTAAATCATGAATACAAAAGTCTGCATTGCCGGAGCCTCCGGACGCATGGGGCGCGCCCTGATTCGCTGCATGCAATCGGATCATCTCGAAAAACTTTCCCTTTCGGGCGGCTTTGAACGTGCCGGACATCCCGATATCGGTCAGGACGCCGGCCATCTTTGCGGAATCGGCGAGCTGGGTATTCGCCTATCCGGGTCCATTGAAGAAGCGGCCGGCCTTTCAGACGTCCTTATTGACTTCACCGCCCCCGTCTCCACCGTGGCCAACTGCCGCTGGGCGGCCGAACACGGAAAGGCTATCGTCATTGGAACAACCGGCCTCTCGGAGCAGGATCTGGCGCTCATTCAGAAGGCGGCCGCCACGATCCCCGTGGTCATGGCGCCGAATATGAGCCTGGGCATTAACCTGCTTTTCTCGCTGGTGCGCCGCGCCGCGTCCGCCCTGAAAGACCGGGGCTATGATGTGGAAATCATTGAGCGCCACCACCGTCTGAAAAAAGATGCTCCCAGCGGAACCGCGCTGGCCCTCGGACGCGAAGCCGCGGCCGGATACGACTGGAATCTTTCCGACGTGGCGGTGGATGGGCGAACCGGCATTGCCAAGGAAGAACGACCCGTAGAGCAGATTGGATTTCATGCCATCCGGGGCGGCGATTTCGTGGGCGACCATACGGTTCTTTTCGCGGCGGAAGGCGAGTGTATTGAACTTTCACACCGCGCCACCAGTCGCGACACGCTGGCCATGGGCGCTCTGCAGGCGGCCACCTGGGTGGCCGGGAAAAAACCCAATCTCTACTCCATGCAGGACGTGCTTGGTTTGAAGTGATGCACGAATCGTTCCGGAGGAACCATCATGGAAGCCGGTCTCAGTCTGGGAAGCAATGTGGGTGATCGCCTCGCCTATCTGCGTGAAGCATGCCGCCGAATTGCGTCTCTGCCGGGCGTTAAGGATCGCGGTCGCTCCCCCATATACGAAACCGTTCCGGTCGACGTCGCGCCAGAACATCAGCACATGCTCTACCTCAATGCCGTTATGCTGATTGAAACGCAGGCTCCTGCCCAGGCGCTGCTGGAACTCATTCACCGCATTGAAGCCGACATGGGGCGTGTTCGCGGTTCACAGCCCAACCTGCCGCGCCCGATCGATATTGATATTCTGTATGTCGGGGCCACCGTGATCAAGGATGCCGATTTGTGCATCCCGCATCCACGCTGGGCCACGCGCAGTTTTGTGGTGAAGCCACTCAGCGATTTGCGCCCGAACCTGGTGATTCCAGGGGCCGACGCCACCGTGAAACAAATCGCGGACCGCCTGCCGGATGCCCATACCATTCACCTCTATTCATTATCCTGGTAAGGCCGAACGGTGTGTTGTTTGCGGCGCGGGAGCAAATCAAAATCCGTTTCCCGTCAGCATTTCATACCCGGCACGTATTTGTTTTAATTTCCGCAGGGCAGGCGGAATAAAGACCAACGGATAGCGCCCCTCAGCCCGCCATTGGTTCACCCGTTGCGAATAGCGAATTGCCCAGGAAGGGAGCCGCGTATCCATGGCCAGCACCATCCAGCTTGCCGCATAAGCGCTCAACAGATCAGCCCGCTCCATCTGGGCCGCCAGGAGCGAGACCCACGGCTCGACCACCACGACATCCAATCCCGGATATTTTTTTGCCCAGGCTGCAGCGTGACACCAATCCGCCGGCGCAAACAGCACCAGCCCGTGACGCCTGGGATCAAACGTATTGCGCTCCGCAAACCGATCCACATCCTGAGCCGCACGTCCGGCGCGATCTGTTGCATCCGCAAGGGAAGCCAACTCCCCCTGTTCCGGCATATAGATTTCCGGATGCTGCTGCGCACTCCATTCCAGCTGAAAATCCGTGGTCAAATCCTGTGGTCCGGCAGACGCCAGCCACTGAGCCAATTCAGGATTTTTTGCGGCAATAATGGCGATGTTCAGGTTTTTCAGAGAAGGAAAGACATGCACATCCGTGGGCGCAAGACATCCCTTGGTGCCAAAAAGTTTTTTCATCGCCAGCTCCAACTCGGCGGCGATTTCTCCGGAAAGATCGCTCCCGAACCGGCGCATGGTCTCAGTGCCGCTCTCATTCAGGGCATCAGCCACGGATTGCAGCACCTGGGCGGCCTCCACCAGCAATACCTGCCCGCAACCCTGCATATTTTGAATTTCCTGCTTCAGATAATCCATTCCTCCGCCCAGCCGTGACAGCGCGCTCATGAAAGAAGCGGTGACCTGCCGCAAACGCGAAAGTTCCTCCAGCAACACGCCCTCCTGATAAAGTGACCGACCGGACTCATCGGGAAGAAGAACAGGACTCCTTGCCATAAACGCCGAATCGCCGGCCACAAAATCCTGCAGCGGCTGGGCCACTGTGCCATCCATTCGCGCGCCGCGCCTTGAGGCATTCACCACAAGCGCCGCGCCTCCTCCAAGCCGCGAACGGCAGGCGGCCAACACCTCCTGAAAATGAATACGCTGAACATTCAACGCATGCGTGACCTTGACCGTTCGGCCGTCCAGTCCGGCCAATTCCTGCACCGGCTCACCCTCGGGGCGCTCCTTGCCGGGATAATACCGACCATAGGCATCCAGACAGAAATCATACCCGAGCAGAGCCAATCGTTCGCAGCCCAGCAACATGGCTGCTGCCGGAAGGAAATCCGCATCGGATAAGGCCTCGAAACCCGGCTCAAACAGCGATAGCCCAAACCGTTTGGAAAGGCGGCGAATCTCGGTATACGCCGATTCCATCCACAGGATGGAAGGAAAATGCCGGATGACCTCCGGATCAGTTTCCGGCACCGCGAAAAGACAGGTCTGCTCCTGCGCGACTATTCCGCTCCAGAAAGGTTCCGCCCAGGAAGAAGTCGCCACCACCACGCGGGGAGTAATGCCATCCTGCAGCAGCACCGCTGCCGCGCGCGCCGTAGCCACAATGAACATTTTATCCGCCACCTCGTGGAGCAGCTCGAGATGCTGGTTCAGCGAGGCGCCATCGTCGCAGAGAATGACGGGCGCGCCTTTGGGCATCCGGGCCGGGCAACATACCGGAGTCGCCCGCAGGGTCGGGAGGTTCCGCACCAGACAACGCAAACGCAGCAACGCCTGCAGAGGCTGTTCCTGATGATTAGCCGCATGATGGTTTTCAGCCCAGTCGTTCACAAACCGCAATGCTCCATCGGATCCCTATTTTGAAAATCGACGGTCACGCTATCGTTTAAGGATCAGGTCTGTCAATGCCCGGACCGCTCCATGCCCGCCTTTTTCCGGCAGTACACCATGCGCGCAGGCCAGCACATCGGGATGCGCGTCCGCCACCGCCAATGCGCATCCCGCCAGGCGCATGCAGTCCACATCGTTCACATCATTGCCCACATATACTGTTTGTGCGGCATCCAATCCGTGGTCGGTCAACCAGCGTTGCAGCGTCACCGGTTTGTTGCTTACACGCTGAAGACATTCCATGCCCAGCTTGCGGCAGCGTGCCGTTACCACGCCGTTCTGCTCCGCCGAAAGCACCAGCAGGCGGAGTTCAGGACGCCTCTTCCGCAGCAGGCCGATTCCCAATCCATCACTGCGGCTGCACCGCACGGACTCCCGCCCCTCCTCATCCACCGTTACCAGGTTATCCGTCATCACTCCGTCAAAATCAAACACCACCGCATCAATCCGCTCCGGAAGCACCTCCGCGCACGCCTCCCGACACCGCGCCCGCAATCGCAGATCGACCACATCCAAATCAGCCGGCTCATCGACTTCCTGGCATCGTTCCGGGGGCATCACGTACATCTGCGTCGTCCCGAAGAAACGATGCTTCGCCTCAAGAAAACCCGCCGCGCGCATCGCGTACACAGCGCCGGTTTCCAGATACTGCGGCGCCCGCTCCTGCCGCATCGGGCGACGGCACTTATCGTGATTAATCCCCTCGGCGCCTCCCTGCTCCGTCACGCGCCATAGAAAATAATGAAAAGGCGTCACGGCCAATGCCGAATCAGCCCGCCCGTTCACCAGACATTCAACGACCCCGTCCACGTCCTCAGCTGTGGTCAGGGGTGACGTGCATTGAAGAAAAACGAGAAGGTCAGACTCATAGCCCTCCGTTGCACGAAGCGACTCCAGCACATGCAGCAATGCGCTTTCCGACGAGGCCGTATCGCCCGAAATCTCCGCCGGACGCTTCACCACCTCTGCACCGAAGCGGCAGGCGACATCGGCAATGGCGCTGTCATCCGTTGAAACCACAACGCGATTCACATATTTTGATCGGCGGGCGGCATCAATCGTCCATCCGATCATCGGTCTGCCCGCTACGGATCGAATATTTTTCCCCGGAATGCCCTTCGAACCACCGCGCGCCGGAATCACTGCCAATACGTTCATGAATGCTCTTCCTTTATGGTTATTCTCATCCGCACCCGTTTATTTCACGAAGCGAGCGCCTCCAACCGCGTTCGCAAGGCGCGTAAATCCTCCTGGTCCGCCACTCGACAGGGAGTAAAAAACAAGGGGCGAATATCTTCTTTTTTCCAAACGGCCAGCGCCGATAAAAACCGCTGTTCCCACGGCTCAAGCCGTACGTCCGCGCCAAGCAGCAGGGCATCGTGCGGAAGTCTGTGCAGGAAACAACCGTGCAGCATCAATTCATTCAGCACATCCAGCCACGGTTCCACAATGATCAGACGAACGGACGGATACCGCCCCAGCAACTCCAGCACATGCACCCAGTTGCATGGCGCCGCCACTACAATACCGTGGTGGATTGGATCAAAAGCCATCGCTTGCACAAACGCCTGCACTTCATCCCGGGCTTCCTCCACCATCGACCATTCGCCCGCCACCGACACAAAGTCACCCCCGTTCAGCGGGCGGACCTCCATCCCCGGAATCATCTGGTTTTTCCAGCGGAACCGAAAGCGCTCCGAAGGGCGCAGGTCCGACTGCCCCTGAAGCCAATCGCTCAGCTCCGGATTGTTGCGCCGGATGCAGGACAACGCCAGGTTCCTAAACGACACGAACAGCGACGCGTCACGCGCCGGACGAAGCGCCGCCGGCGGGGTCCCATCACCCAACACGGCCCGCAGATCACCGCGTATCTCTTCCGCCAAATCCCGCAACACCTGATAATGGCGCTCCAAATAACGCAGGCGCCCACTCCCTTCGCGTGCCTCCGCCAGAAGCCCCGGTGTTTCGGCATCCAGCCGGGTGGCATGCTGCACGAGAGGTGTCAGCCACCGCTCTCCTTCATGCTGCACAAGCCATTCTGCTTCTTCAAACAAAGCCCCGTCCAATCGTTGTTCCGCTTGCTCCAGAAACTCACGGCACACCGGATTCCGTGCCGATTCCTCCTGCAAAGAACGGACACGCTCCACCACTCGTCCCGTCACCGTCGCATATCCGTTCGCACAACCGGCCATACTGCGCGCAAGGGTGATCAGTCCGCCTCCATCGGTCCTTTTCAGTTCCAGGGAGGTCACGGGGGCAGGCGTTTTAATGGATGCGCAAAACGCTCCAAGCGTCATCCGTCCGGTGCCGCGAATCACCGCACCGCCCGCCGTGCAATTGACCACCTGCGGCTGTTCCGGAGCCCGCGCGAAGGCTTGCCGGATAATATCCAGGTATTCTTCCAGAGCCTCACGCAACACCACGAGATCGCGAGTGGCGCGAACCGTTCCTCCGTCATTCGCAGGCACATCCACCAGGTGTTCAACCCCGCTTACCCGGCGTTTCCCGTCGGCATGCAGCACCCCGGACGCCCCGAGGCTGAAATCCTGCCCCACCATTGCAATGCGCATGCAGCCCATGCGGATAGCTGCTTCCACCGCGTGGGCGGACACCGTCTTGTAAAGGGTCATGCGGGCGGGACCAAACCCCGCCTCATGCAAATAGTCATTGAACATCGGCGAGGACCCCTGACACCAGTAAATATGGCGAAAGCGACTGGCCACCCGCGTATCCACCGTCGTGGCGGCCACCAGCAGTGTATCATCCATTGAAAATTCTTCGGACCAATTGATGCCCGCCACGGCATCATCCTCGACCACCACATGCGGCCGGATACCTGCCCGCAGAAGCGTCGGCACCGCATGCCCCACCGCCACAATCAGCCCATAAGCCTGAAAAGAACGCACGTCCTCCAACTGGGTGCGCAGCGAGGGCCCCGCCGCACACACCAGTGCCGCCGAACCGGCGAGACGTTCCGGCAATGCCGACAGCGAATGAGCGGCCATGTTTCCCAGGTTAAGCAGCGAAGAACGCAAAAATATCAAACCCCGTCCGGCATCCATGCTGAGATTGGCCAGTGTCCTCTTGATGCACAGCGGCAACCGTCCGCACTCCTCCGGGTAGCGTTGCTGAAAGGAATGATGAACCACCAAGCGCACCTTGCGGCGCGGCAAGCGGGTGATCAGCAGCGCCGTTTTTTCTTCGTACTGCGCCGGCGCATCAGCCGCTAAATGAATGGTGCGCTCCCCCCGCCGGGCCGCCTCTTCGTTCATCGGGTCCATCAGCGGGGTTGAACCGGGCGGGCCCACCCACAGCAAACAGGACGCGGCAGGAAGCTGTTCACGTACGGCGCGCACATCGGCTGCGGATGCCTCGCCGAAATAAATCAACAGGTTCGGGGGATCATTGGACGGGAAAAGCGTGCCCGACGCTTTGGGTAACGTATCGCTCACCGGACGCCCCAGCATGCGTTGCACCCATTGATCAAAAGCCGCCAAAGATTGTTCGCTCATGGGCCGAATAATAACCGCTGCCCCAAACACACGCAACCACGATTAGGAAGGCACGCCGGATCCGGCAGCTCACCGAACGATGAGCAGGTCGAACAGGCTGGAATAATCATCCGTCCAAAGGCGTACAGGCTCCACCGGACCCAAATTCAGCGAATCCTTTTCAAACACTTTTTGCTTCAGCGCGGCCGGATTGCTGGAAAACAGCAGCCACAGGCAGGGCAGCGTAATTTTCCCATCCCCCGACGTGGCCACGGCACACCACGAAAAACCGAAGTGGTTGGCGATGGCCCGACCCAGCGGGAGAAAATTGAGAAACTTATTGGTGGCATGAAATGCCAGGATGCCGTTCTCCGGTTCCAGACGCTGCAGATAGATTTCAAAAGCCTCGCGCGTGAGCAAATGCACGGGGATGGCATCGCTGCTGAAGGCATCCAACACCAACACATCAAACAACGGCGCCGCCGGATCATTCAGTTCCCGTTCCAGCGAGAGCCGCCCATCCCCCAGAACCACGTCGTTCGTCCCCCGGCAATCCGCCAGATAGGTGAACCAGGGCGAATGAGCCGCCAGTTCATGCACGGCCGGATTGAGTTCATAAAAACGCACCGAATCCTGTTCCCGGCAGTAGGAGGCTATCGTTCCAATCCCCTCGCCGATCACGCCGATGCGGAAGGGACGCCCGGCCTCATTCCGCCTCGGATGGTGGAGAATCGCCCGCCCCACCCCGCTTTCCTCGTGATAATACGCCGTGGGTTTATTTCGAAAACGCGTCCGGCTGAACTGAATACCGTGTGCGATATTTCCGTGCATCAGTTGATAGCGGTGAATCACCTGTTCCCCTGCCCCCCGTTCTTCATGCTCCACACGCATGGACCCATAGAAATTGCGGGTGTGAAAAATGGAACTCCGGCTTTCCTTTTGAATGGTTTGCGCCAGCGGAAAAATCAACGCCAACGCACCACCCAGCACCACATAACGGGCTTTACGCCACGGCCCCGCCTCCGATGAAAAAACAAAAAATACGGACGCCACCGCCGCCAGAAAAATCAGTACCTGAATGTCCCAAAACGCAGGGAACACCACCGGCGCCAGCAGGCTGATAAACGCCCCGCCCAATCCGCCCCCTAAACTGATCATCACATAAAACAGCGTCAACCGGCGCGGCGCGGGACGTATCGTATACAGCACGCTTTGGCAGAACAAGGCCACCGTAAACAGACTGATCAGCAGCAGCACCACGGACGCATAAATAGACAGTGCCAACCCATTAAACAGCACATATACCGCCGCCACGGCCCCCGCCAAAGCCCCCGGAAGCGTCCACGCACGAAACAGATCCATCCGCTCCGAAAAAGCCAACACAAAGGTCAGCAAATACAACCCCAAGGGAAGCAACCACAAAAACGGCGTCGGCGAAATATCCTGCGTCAGCTCATTGGTCACCGCCAACAAATAGGCCGAGGCGACAAATGAAAGCCCCACCCAGGAAAAAACCCGGCCCGCCGAGACACGTTCCGCGCCGCTGACCGTACGGCCTGCGGCCTCACAGGATTTTGTCGCGGCCTCTTGACCGGCGCGTGGTTCAGTCACCCCGGGCGTCTGTGTACCCACGTCCGTGCCCGCGCTCGACTCCACACGGGAGGCCCCAATACTCACACCGACCATGCACAGCCCATACAGCAGAAAAGACCCGGCCCATAACCAGGATTGCGTAGAAAGCGGAAAATGATTTTCAAGAACCAGCGGATACGAAAGCAGAGCCAGCAGCGATGCAGCATTCGACAGCGCATAAAGCGCGTACGCATTTCGTTTCGGCTGAACGCGGGTAAACCATGCCTGCAGTAACGTGCTGTTCGCGGAAAGAATCAAAAAGGGCAAACCGACGGATACCCCCAACAGAATGACCACCGTCATCACCGGCGGGAAATGAAGCCGCTCAAACAGCTGTACGTCGGGTTTGATCGGCCCAGGCCACTGCATGGTTTGCCAGGCCAGGAGAAACACCCCGCCACCGATCAAAAGAAAATGCAACAGGGCCTGGGTACGCAGACGGTAGCGATGCAAAATGTGCGCATACAAATATCCCGCCAGCAGCACAAACTGAAAAAACATCATGCAGGCGCTCCAAACCGACGACGCACTTCCAAACCACGGCTGAATGATTCGCGCCATAATCGGTTGCACCTGAAAAAGCAGAAATGCACCCAGTGAAAGGGTGAAATAAAGCAGATATCGAAAAAAGGTTATTTGCATGCAGGGAATGTATAAAGAGCATCGTGTAGAAGAACAGCAAAATGTAAAACATGACAAAGTAATTCACCGGGTCCGCAATTTGGCGCCCACATGCTGCATGCGCATTTCGGGACGGCGCGCGGCCTCGCGCGCCTAGGCGTCGGAGGCCCGACGCCCTCCACGGATTCTCCGCTCTTCTGCATTTCTGGACGGCGCGCGGCCTCGCGCGCCTCAGGCGTCGGAGGCCCGACGCCCTCCACTGGAATTTCTCTTCTTTATTGCATCTTT
>CAZISY010000092.1:0-13493 GCA_964542025.1 uncultured Verrucomicrobiota bacterium | reverse complement strand
ACATAGTGCGTGTTGTCTTCCACCTGCAGGGTGGTCACGTTGGTCATAGGCGTCACGTAGCCGGCCACGCCGAACAGGCTTTCGATACGGCCCAGGTCATTGGCGCCCGTTTCGTTCTTCATGGCGATACCGCCGTCGGTGGCGATCAGACACCGCAGGCCGTTGGTGATCCACATCCAGACGTTCGACACTTCAATGTCCGACATCACATAGGTACTTGGCAGAATAAGGGTCGGATAGAAGGTGTCCAGATAACCCCAATCCAGGTCCAGCGGCGTGCCCACGGTGACGATTTCGCCTTCGCGCGGCGAGTAGTAGCTGTATTCGTCGTCATCAATGAAATAATAGCCCTTCTGCGGCTCCCAGATACCGAGCTGCTGCGCCTTGCTGCCCACGGCGGTCCGCCCCGAGCTGAACGCACTGTTCGTGAATCCGCCCATACGCTCGCCGTCGAAGTAGACGTTATACACAGGCCCCTGGGCCTCAATGGCAAGATTGTACCACTCACCGGCGACCGGACGCTCGTTTTTCGGAAACTCGCAAATCCATCCGAAATCCACAAAGTTCGTATCCACGCGAACCGTGTATTTCAGACGCCAGAATGCATAGAAGTTGCGTATCCCGACCTTCACATAATTATTCCGGTCCTGGTAGCGCACATAGAGTTCCGCATCGCTGAAATAATTATCCTGCTCGTTGTAACGAATATCCACGGAGGCCGTGCCATTCGTCCAGACCTGATTGTGTGCGAAGATGTTGTCATCATTGCCGATGCGGGACGCGCGCAGAACATTGTCCCCGGTCTCTCCACTCAGGATATATCCAAGATCATATTCCGGATAGGCGGTCCACGTCTGACCGGAATTCGATGTCACCAGCGAGCCGTGGTTTGTTCCGTCCCAAGTATACGCTCCGTAACCGCCGGACGTATTCTGGCGGACCGCAATGTATTGTCCGTTTGTTCCAAGGTTCACGATCTGGAAGAAGTACTTCACCCCCGCCTCCAGCGTAACGGACGGAGTAAAGGCGAAGTTCACCCAACTGTTGGTGGTCGCCACCTGCGTCTGCGCCACAACGGACGACGCCATGAGCGCCTTATCCTGCCATCGATGAATTTGAACGGCCACATCGCGGTCCACAGCTTGCTTGCGTATATACACCGCCATATTGGTGACGCTAATAGCCTGTGCCGGTGTGAACTGCTGGCCATATCGTATGACCCCCTGCGCGGGGAGCACAGCGGTTGAGATATACGGCTGAGTAAATGACGTTCCATCTGTGTACACGATACGGAACGAGGGATCAAACGCCTGCTGGCTCCAGGACGATCCGCCGTTTGATGAAGTCAGCACTCCACGTCCGGTGGCATTGGGACTCACATACTGAAGGCGCACACAGTTCGTGTTGTTGATCGTGCCCGAGACGTACCCGACAACGAAGTGATAGGTCTGCCCAGCCGTCCAGGCAAAGTTGGAAAGATCCACCGGCGTCCAGGTGTAGGAGGTGGATGCAGACGTGAATGTGCCCGTGGCCAGCGCGGCGCCGGTCGGCAATCCGTTAGTATCCGCATAGACCTTTACACTGCAAACGGGGGAGTTCCCGTATTTGCAGGTGAAGAGATAGATTTTGTCCACCGTTTTTGAAACATCGGCTGTAATCTTGTTACTCATCCGATTGTTTGTGGTGGCTATACCGTACGATGTTTGGGTGCCGTAACATAGCGGCGCGCCGTGGGACTGCGCTGCTCCCTCTGGATTATCCACGACCCAATTGGCCGCGCCGGCATCACGCGTCCAGCCGCTGAGCGTTCCTGCGTCAAAGGTATCGACAAACCGTCCGCTCACCGACACATCATCAAAGGAGATGTCCAGCGGATTGCCGGCGGAGTAGCCCAGCGTTTCCAGCCAGTCCGCCACCTGATTGACTTTGGCGAAGTGTCCGGGGAACTGCGCTTCCGTCTTGCCGGACCGGAAGATCGCCACGCGGTTGGGGAATGATTCATTGCGCATCAGCGGGGTGCTTTCCCACGGGAGATATTCATAGAGATCTTCCCATTCAAGATTCACCGAGACCTGCTGACCCTTGGTCAACGTGGTGGGCAGCGGTTCCATCGGGCGTACACCCCACTTGAGGATGGTCGGCTGCGGAATGGCCTCCACAATCTTCCGGCCTGTGCTGTCTTCAAGCCAAGCGGTAATGATATAGTTTCCGCCATCTTCCGTGGAAATATAATCGGAGTCACCGCTGTCCGCTTCGGGAATCCAGAGCCAGAACGACTTCTCTCCATATGCGACAACGTTGGTCGCGAGCTGTTGGTAGATTTCGTTCGTCGAACCGTCCCCGTTGTCGCCGTCCTCCATGAATGCGCAATGCAGCGTCAAGTTCAGTTCGCTGCGGCAATCGTAGCGAAGGGTGACGTTAAAGCACTTATCGCCTATGGGATGCACCTGCGCCGGCGCGTCAATGATGCGAACGATCTGATTGGAAGAAGGAACCTCTGTCGGCACCCAGGGGGTTCCATCGCTGAATGCGCGGAGGTGGTATTGATCAAAGAAAAACGCCCATCCATTCGCGACGAACGGATCTCCAATGATGTTGGAGGACTTTCTGAAGCGCCAGACTTCCGTGCCGTTGGTGGCATTGATCGCGTGAAAATAGTCACGCGAGACGACATAAACGATGCCGTTATACACCACGGGAGAAGAGGCACCTTCACCGGGGAACAGCCAGAGTGGCGCTCCGGGTGCGTTGGCATCGAAAGCATAGAGTCCCCGCCCCGTCCCATTCGTTGCTGTGCCATAGAAAAACACTTTTCCATCCGACACAGCAGGAGAATTGTGCCCCGTTTCGTAGCCCGCATACCGCCACAGAAAAGCGCCTGTATCCGCATCATACACCTTCACGCCATTCTGCACATAGTCCACCGCAAGATATACCTTCCCGTTCGCCACGGCAGGTGTCGAATCCACGTAGCCGCCCGTATTGGTCGTCCAGTTGATGGAACCGTCATCCGCATTGATCGAAGTCAAGTAGGTGCCGGGAATATACAGCTTCCCGTCAGCCAAAGCCGCACCATTGTATGCGGCACCTGCCGAAACATTTGTGTTCTGCCAGAGCAGTTCCCCGGAACTGATGCTTGCGGCGCGATACCCATAGCCGCCCATCCCGTAGTACACCACGCCATCCTGAACAAGCGGCGTTGAACAGTAGTAGCCTTTGTCACTCTCATGCTTCCAAAGAAACTGCCCGGTATAGGCATCAATCGCAAAGATCGACCCCTTGCCAAATGCGGATGAATTCATCGTCACCGCCAATACGACACCATTGGCCACCGCAATGCCGTTCCTGTTGAACTGGCCGCCCCCGTTGTTGGTTGTGCTATAGGTCCAAAGAAGGGTGCCTGAAGCGGCATCCACACATTTCAGCAACGCACTACTGGCACCATAAACCCGATCACCTGCCACGACCGCTCCTCCGGACACCGGGTTCAGGTAGGTACTCCACATGTTGGTCAGCGGAAAGCCCGTCGGCCCGGAACAACCGACTCCATCCCGGCTCAGACTCATGCGCCACATGCGACCTTCCGAAGAACCCGCTGTGTATCCCCCCTCTCCACCGGCACCGGAATCATACACCAGCAACATTTCCATACCATCCGGATCCAGCACGATGCTGATCGTGCCATCGCTGTTCTCCTCGATAATGCGCCCCTGATAATAGGCTTCCACTGTTTTGCCGAGGAACAGCGGACTGGCGATCGTAAAGGTCTGTGGTTCTCCGCCACCGATCGGATCGTCCTCATTCGCGACCTGGAAGCGGTCGTACATATAGTTTTTAATCTGCCACAGGGTCGAACCATCCGCGCAGGTGCGGTATTCGGCAATACAGAGATGGGCGTTCGTTCCAAGTATTTGAACCTGCGAGGGTTTCGCAAAAGAGTCGCGCACCAGGGAACCGAAAATGTCAAAACGCCATTTCCACGGCAGCACATCCATTTCGCCATCGTAATTGCCGTCCGTGCTGATATCCCCAACAGTATACATAAAGATGGCGGCCTTGGCGGTTCCATGATTCTTCACCACTACCGCCGGATTTCGGCTGTTGTTATCCACATAGAGGGCACCATCGCCCGAACCCTGTATGCGGATGACTCGCCGACCCGCCCAGGCATTGGAGGGCGCGATGGCATCCACCTTGTATTGAACCCAACTGTTTCCGGGGGTGGCGGCGGTCAAATGCGTGCTTTCACTGACGCCCAGATAATTGCCCTGGTCATCCCGCCATTCGATGGCCACGAAGGCCTGTTTCCCGTTGCGAAGCGGATCGTCGCTGTTGCTGCGCAGATACGCGCTGTGGGTGTAGCGGCCAAAAGGCACAACCGGAAAATCGCTGTATAATCCCGAATCGCCCCACATCTGAACCATATTGTTACCGTCATAGGCCCAGCCCCAACCGCTGCGGACATAGACATCGCCCCACTGGCCCGACCACTTGTCCAGGCTCGTGTTACTGTCTTCAAAGCCTTTGTTGCGCTGGGAATCCATCGTCGCCCACAGGGTTCCATCGGTTACCTTGACTTCGTCGCTGTATTTCCAAACCTGCGGACTGTAGGTATAGCCACCGGCCAGCGGGCCGACGGCGTTGGAGGTGAACTGCACCTGGATCGGCTGCCAATGGGAGCCCACAAATTCTTTGG
The DNA here is from genome assembly GCA_964542025.1 of uncultured Verrucomicrobiota bacterium. Classification (GTDB taxonomy): domain Bacteria; phylum Verrucomicrobiota; class Kiritimatiellia; order RZYC01; family RZYC01; genus JAQVYB01. Next base: position 8,797 of record CAZISY010000092.1, on the reverse strand, counting down.
TTTTCGCGGGCACTTCGTAGCCGCCAACGTCGCTGACATCAATACCGAAGAGGTTCTCAACCTCGGTCTCAAACTGCGCACGCGGCTTCCCATTGGCATTCTGCATGCCGGGCAGATCCGCACCGGCAATCACGTTCACGCCCCGCGCAAGCACCTCGGTGCGCAGGAAGTCCAGAACGGTTTTCCCGGACCCCGGAACAATCTCTTCCACACGCATGTTTCGCGGCAGAATAACGGCGACGTAATTCGTATACGTATGATTCGCCAGGTCCTGCAGATTTATAAACCACGGCTCATAGCCCAACCGCTCCATTGCTCCGGCCACCTGCTGCATTTCGCATTCATACCGGTTGTATTGCGAGTCGTTCGCATCCGTCCAGAGAAAGGCTACGTCCGGTTTCGGGTCTTTTGATCCCATCAACAGCTCGTGAATGTCCACCTGGTCCATCAGGTTGAAGGCTTCCCGACAGGTCCAGAACGCCGGCTTGATGCGCCGGTCACTGTACAAAATTCCGAATCCCTTTTCGCGGTCCGTGATATACGGGCGATCCATCCAGGAAAATACATGCGTACCAATGGCGCCCGCTTCCAAACTTTCCCACAGCGCATTTCGAACCAGAGGACCTTCGCGAAGTTCATTCATGCCCGGCCACATCGTTTCCGAACTGGTGAAGCCCGTCTCGGAATACACCACCGGGACGCCCTGCGGTTTAGCGCCGCTCCGCGTTGCAAACTTCGTGAATGAAATACCCCACTGACCATTCTGCGATTCGTGCCCCAGAATCGACCAGGGATAGTTATTCACACTGAAGAAATCGATCGGAGCGTTGCTCAGCGCGCAAACCGCCGTTATCTTGCCGCGGTCTTCCGCGTGATAGCGCCAATCCTCTTCGCCCCACTGCATGCCCACCGTCGAATAGGAAATCAGATGGTTCGTATCGCCGGCCTTGGCCCCACCGGCACCCACGGCGGTGAAATGGGCGATGGAATCTTCGCGCCACTGGACCATGTCGGCCCACTCCGCCCCGTCCGAGCCATACGCGGAGTATTGGTTGATAAAGACAATATTAGTGAAGCTGGTGTAATTCTTCCCCCAGGCCGCATTGCAGGCCGCGATGGTTCCGTATTTCTGTTGGCACCAGACGCGAAACGCGGCTTCGCATTCGTCATCGTATCCATCCAGCAGACCGCTCCACAGTCCGAGATAGCCCGACTCGTTACCCACGATCCAGCCCACGATGGCCTTGGAATCCTTGTAGCGGTTTGCCACGGTATAAATCCATTCGTTGTATTGGGCGCGCGCATCCGGGTGTTCGTAGTTGATGATGTCCGACGACCAGCGATCAGAATGATAAATGCCTTCAGAGTCCTTCGCGGGGGGATGTTTGGTATACCATTCGTTCGGAAACCAGTTCGGCGGCCACTGATACCCCACCAGCGCAAAAATACGAAGATTGCGTGCTTCGCAGGCGTTGATGAAATAGTCGTAGTTATCCCAGGAGAAAATATTGTCGCCCTGTTCCTCGGCATGTTGCCAGACAATGTCGATACGGACACTGTTCGCCCCCATTTTCACCATCTCGTCCAGATCGTAATCAATCTGTTCAAACGTTTGCCAGACACCCAGCGGACGGTTCCAGGTTTGATACGCGATTCCGTGCGGTACCCAGGGCTCCCCGGTGGCTTTGTTGTAGAAATATCCGTTGGTCAGCCCGATGAATCCCTCCATCGCCTGGGACCGAGCTGCAAGGATCGCCATTAGGGCGCAACCCACTAGAATCAGTGATCGTTTACTCATGGATACCACTCCTGCTTTGGTGAATTACCTGAAATCAACGACTTCATCTTGGGACAAGTTAGTCACGAAAATAGAGGTGTGCAAGCGAAAAGTGAAAAAATGGGATCGGGTCCACTAAATGCAACCTAGTATCATTCCGGGCTGTTTTGCCGGAGAAAAAACAGCGCGGGCGGAATGTTTTTTGATCAGTGGCATTGCGGTGAAAAAAAACAGATGCTACAAGCAACAGCGTTATAAGGGTGACGACGCATGGAACTGTTTGAACTTGAGATGTTATTGAAGGGGTTGATCATCGGCATTTTCACGTCGGCGCCGGTGGGGCCCGTCGGGCTGCTGGTAATTGATCGTACCGTTCACGGCGGCCGGTGGCATGGGTATATTTCCGGCCTGGGTGCGGCGCTGGCGGACAGTTTTTACGCGATCGTGGCAGCCTTCGGCATGTCGATCGTCCTGGAATATGTGGAGCGGAATGTGCTTTTTTTCCGAAGTCTGGGCGCCCTTTTTCTCTTCGGGTTCGGGCTCTGGTTTCTCTTTCGGACGCCGAGGGAGCACAGCTTGAAAAAGGACGGAACGACTTTTGCCGCACATTTCTTTTCGACGCTGCTGCTGACTCTCACCAACCCCATCACGATTTTTGCATTTATCGCCCTTTTTACCGCATTCGGGATGCACAATCCCCGGGCCTATAATATCTCACCCGGGTATATGGTGCTCGGCGTGTTTGCGGGGTCCAACCTTTGGTGGCTGCTGGTTTGCCTCCTCAGCAACCGCTATCGCCGGGAGCTGAAACACCCGAATGTGCGGCTGATCAACCGTGTACTGGGCATCATTTTCATGGTTTCAGGATTGGCCACCCTTCTCACTCTCCGCTTTCTGCGTGTTTAGAAACGGATCACTGCCACTCCGGCTACGCCGCCTTGTGCGCACCAACCGGGAAGTCGCCGCTGCTTTGGCTTGACGGCGTTTCGGTTTCGGGAATAGACTGTTGGGCGTTAAGGAGTGTTCGCACGGGACTGGTGCAAACGGAAAAACAGATTGCAAGGTGTTGTTCATGGAAGAGTATCGCTTCCAATTAGAAATTGAAGCCCTGGAGCGGGAGGCGGCCGCGCCGCTGCCTGAAAGAGGAGTGCTGTTTTACGGCAGCTCTTCCATACGCCTTTGGTCCACCCTGGCTGTGGATTTTCCTTCCTGTCCGGTTATGAACTGCGGATTTGGGGGCGCTAATCTTGATGAAATGATTGCCTGTGTGGGGCGACTGGTTGCGCCGCTTCGTCCTTCCACGATGGTCATCTATGGCGGCGATAACGATTTGGATGCCGGAAAATCCCCGGAGCGGGTGTTTTCAGATTTCATGCGCCTGCTTCGGCATATACGCGAGGCGCTGCCCGATACCCGGCAGCTCGTCCTCTCCATCAAACCCTGCCCGGCGCGCCAACCGCTGCTCAGTCGGATTTGTACGGTGAATACACTGTTGCGCGAGTTTATTAAACGCGAGCCGCAGATTCGCTTCGTGGATGTTTTTCACGAGATGATGGGACCAAACGGACTGCTGGATCCGGCTCTCTACATTGACGACGGGCTGCACCTGAACGCCAACGGATATGCCGTTTGGCGGAAGGCTCTCCAGCCGCTTCTCGAACATGCGTAGCCGAACAGCAGATATCCAGCAGCGGTTATAATCGCGTCAGGATTCCGGGTTGTTCACAAAAAACGGCATATTGGCACTGGCGGCGTTTCCCATCCCATCGTAAACATAGATGAACACGCGATACGCCCCGGGAGTGGTCGGCGTGGTCAGTGTAGCCTTTTCCATGTGGTCATCCTTGATGCGTCCGGGGTAGCGCTTGAGTTCGGTCACGACGGTCTGATCCGGCGCCGGCTTTTTCACTTCGCTCATAAGAATCCATTCGTAGGTCAGGGAATCGCCATCGGCATCGGTCACATCCACATCCAGGCTGTAGGGTTTTCCGGGAAGCACCTTGGCGCGGTCCACCGAAGAGCCCACCCAGGTGATTTCCGGGCAGCGATTGGTGGGCTCGCGACCGCTCCAGGCGCGCCACATAGTGTCGGCGGTGTTCATGCGCTTTCCGTCGATCAAGTGCATGCTGTACCATGTGGGCGTACATTCCATTTTGTAATCCCAGCTGAACACAAACGACCCCAGACACCAATTTTCCTGACTGCTGACACTGCGGTTATAGGATTCTTCGTAAAACCTGGCTTTTTCGACCGGCGACTGCTCCACCTCGGCACCCCACACCGTGGAAGGCACCTCCCACTGCCCCTTTGGTCCGAATTCCATGATCATATAGGGGCGCGTCCAGCCAACCTCTTTCAGGCGGGAGGCCATCGTGTTTAATCCGCCATAGGAATTGACGCCGAAGATATCCAGTTCCGGACAGTACTGGGCCGCCAGCGCCGCCTTGATGCTGTTTTCCCCGAGATCTGCAAAGGCCGTCGTGGTGGGGTGATTGGTATCTTCCTGATGCACCATGCCGGCGACTTCGTTGATGGCTTCATATACGGCTACATTGGTGCCCTCGCCCCACTCCACTTCAATACCGCAGCACCACATGAGCAGCGCGGGATGATTCTTGTAACGCCGCACGGAGGCCCGCAGCTTCTTGAGCTGCCCTTCCACGGCCAGGCGCTTGTTATAATCGAAATTATGCCGCTCCTGCTTCATCCAGAGTCCCAAACACACCTTCAGGCCGTGTTTTTCCGCGTCATTCAGCACCTGATCCGCGGCATCCGTGCTCCAGGTACGGATGGCATTGGCGCCGGCGGCCTGAAGTTCTTCCAGATATTTCTTTCCGCCCGCGCCTTTGACGAAGAACGGCTGCCCATCCACCATCAACTGCCAGCCATCGTTCGGGGCATTCTGTTCCACGGTGACGTGCAGCGGCTTCTTTTTTTCCTTTTCGGCGGAGGCATCCCCGTCCGGCGCCGCGCCTTCGGCCGATTCTGCACCGGCAACACTGTTGGTGGCCGGTGTCGTCGAAGCCACCACCGGAGCCTTGCGGATCGACTGCACTAAAAAGGGAATTCCGGATTCTGTGGAGCGTCCGTTCCCATCGGATACCGTCACGCACAGCCTGTACGTCCCGGGGGTATCCGGCAGTTTGAGCGCTACACGGGGCGTCGTCTGGCCGGAAAACACCGCCTCCACCGGTTCATACCGGGAGCTGGGAAGCCCGTCGGCATCCTTCCCGGAAAATTCTTTCACGAGCGTCCAGGTATATGTAAGCGCTTTCTTTTCAGGGTCTTCCGCCGTAACCGCGGCCTGCTCCGTGACGCCCGGCATGGTGATGCGGCCTTTGGCGGGGGAGTTGACGGCGTTGATCACCGGGCAGCGGTTGGCGGGCTGCCGGCCAGTCCAGGCCGTGGTCATGGCATCCACCCATTCCGTGGTTCCGGATCCGTCTCTCGTGCGCACATTGACCCAAACCGAGCGGGCCGGCGTATCCACATCCCAGGAAAAGAATATCGTACCCAGGCATTGCGAGCGGGCGTCGCTGAACACCCTCGTCAGCCGATCAATCATCCAGCTTTGCCGACCGGCCGTTGATCCATCCAGCGGCGCGCCCCAGGAGGCTCTTTTTTCCGGGAGCGGCCCCGGGCGGCCGCACCCGATCAGCAGAAAGGGTTTTTGCCAGCCGGCGCGGCGCAGCGGCGCGAGCAGATCGGTCACCGTACATCCCATGGCGCACCCCAGAACATCCACGTCCGTACAGTATTTGGCGGAAAGCTCGGGTTTTTCCGTGGAACCATCAATCAGGCCCACATCACTGACCACGACATGGTACGCATCTTCCAGGTCAATCATCCGCGCCAGCTCGTTCACGGCATGATAGGCGGGGGCGTTGTTGTCCTTGGCGGAGGCCACCGGCGCAACGATCACCCACATCAGCAATGCGGGATGGTTTTTATACCGCTTGACCAGCTCCAGCAGTTGCGCACGCTGTTGGGCCCATTCTTCCGGGGTATCCCCGGTGAGCGGAAGGCGTATCGCCGCCGACAATCCGGCCGCCGCGACTTCATCCAGTAACGGCCCCACCTTGTTCGATCCGGGAAGCAGGACGCAGTTGGCGCCGGTTTTCACCAGAGCCGCAAAATCGCCGGTGGCCAAAGCGCCGCGGATTTCCATGGGCTGCTCATTCACCAGCAGTCGGTAGCCGGCATCGGTTTGATCCACCCGTGACTGTGCGGCGGGCGGTTGGTTGGTATTTTGCTCCGCGAAACAGGGTTGAAGCACCACAGCCAACAGCCATAAAATCTTAATAAAACCCTTCATGTGTCCGTCTCCTTCCATGCCCTAAAACAGCCTGCCTACGCTTATGCCTCAGTTTCTAACGAAAAAAAAGAAGAAAGACAAGAAGTATGACTATACGAAAACAATACTAGTGTGTATATAGGGTGGAAATTATTCTGTTTTTTTCAGAAACCAAAGGGTTGTTTGTAAGCATTTGCACAGCACTGTATAACGAAAGGTGTTCGTATGATTACCATTCACCGTATCCCGCTGTTTACCGCCGCTTTTTTGACCGGTTTTTTGAATTTTTCATCGGTTCTGGCTCATACGCCGGATTTGGTGTTCGATAATTTTGAAAACGGATCGCTCACCGTGGGCCTCGTCGGTACGGCGGGTATCGGCACGGCGCCCTTCCTTTATGCCTACGAGAAAGATGGCGAGCTGAGCCTCACCTACACGCAGCCTGATGGACAAAGTGACCTCGCCTGGTGGGAAGGCCTTTCCTGGTCCTGGGCCCCCATTGATGTATCCTCCTACAACTATTTCCAACTGGACGTTCAGGGCATGGAAGGCGGAGAGGATGCCACCGTGGAATTTCATTACCACGACGAAGAAAACAACAGCCACAAACCCTTCATTCGCCTTAGCGATTACGCCGAAATCACCACCGACCGAAAAACGGTGAACATCCCCATTGAGGATTTCGAGTCGTTCGACAAATCACGCGCCACCGCCATCGCGCTGGGCTTCCGCTACGTCACCGACGGCGTGGATTCCATGCAGATTGATAATATCGGCGTATCCGCGTATCCCACCGAGTTTTTCTACACCCATTCGGCCACCGCCGCGCTGAGCAATGTGGCCGGCCTGGTGTTCAAGCCGCACTACCCGCAGGGCGCGACCCCGTGCAGCGCCGTGTCGCTGGTGTATTCCATTAACGGCGGGTCCGTCGTGACTTCCGCCGCGACGGTCTCGGGTACCGCCTGGCGCGGCACCATTTCCAACCTCGCCCACGGCGCTTCGGTGGTCTATCACTTCCGCCACAATTACGGGGCGGGCGGCACCACCCCGGACTACACATACGTCCACAACAGCGTGATTGATCATCAGGCCCCAACCTCGCCGTACAACATGGATGGATATGCCGTATCGCCCACGCAGGTGGAACTCTCCTGGGAAGAATCCAGCGACAATATCGCCGTCGCCGGCTATAAAGTTTATCGCAACGAAGTGGAAATCGCCTCCTGTGCCGGAGCCTCCTATTCCGCCATCAACCTGACCGCCGGAACCGCCTACTCGTTTACTGTACGCGCCTTTGATGCCGCCGGCAATTATTCCGATTATGCCGAAGCCATCAGCGTGACCACTCCGGTCGATGGCATCGCCCCCTCCATGCCGACCGGCCTTGCCGCCACCGTGACCGGCCCCACCACCGTGCAACTCACCTGGCTCGCCTCCACCGACAACCTCGGCGTTGAAGGCTACCGAATCTTCCGCGACGGCTCTCTGCACGCCCTTTCCCCGGAAACGAACTTCATCGCCACCGGCATCGCCGGCGCCACCCATACGTTCCGCGTGGCCGCCTACGACCGCGCCATGAACCTCTCCGCCACCTGCGCCCCCGTACAGGTCACCATGCCCGCCGACGCCATCCCGCCCTCCGTACCCACCGGCCTCACCGCCACACCGAACGGCACCCAGCGCATCCGCCTCGCCTGGAATGCCTCCACCGATAACGGCGCCGTGGCCGCCTATGAAGTCTTCCGGGATGGCCTCATGATTGAGCGTACCGAATCCACCAACCTCTCCGTTTTCGCCGCCCCGTCCACCACCTACTCCTTTGCCGTACGCGCCATCGACACCGTCGGCAACCAGTCGGCCCTGACGCCGAACGTCTCCGCCACCTCCTCCGCCGGCTCGCTCCCGCAGCTGGGCGGCTATGCCTCCACGGTACCCTCCGGCTTCGCAGTCCCCACCACCAACATCTATATCACCACCAACATGGTTCCGCCCTATCCCACCGGCGACTGGTGGACCTCGCTGATGCACGTCCGCTGCAGCGGCATGATTGCGGCCCGCCCCGTTTCCTACTATGCCAAAGGCTGGGCCCTGGAATTCTGCTATCCCACCACCACGGTCTCCGGCGCCACCCTCTCCGCTCCGTTCGTGAAAGAACTTGCCGTACAGGCCGCCGGCGGATCATTCCCCGCCAAACCCAACGGCTCCTCCCGCGCGGACGGCTACGGCGATTTCTCCGTTCGCACACGCATCGGCAACGACTCCAGCTACTTCACCGCCACCCTCACCCACGGCTCACCCTTCGCCTACATCCGATTCACCAACTGCACCCCCGTCATTTCCTGCCCGCTCAAGTACTCCGTGGCCGTCAGCAACTCGTCCGTTTCCTACCTCGTGATCCGCATTCCCGCCCGTAACACCCACTACGCCCTCTTCGCCCCCTCCGGCACCGTCTGGCAGCTCACCAGCACCAACCTCATCACGCCCGTCCTGCCCGCCGGGAAAAACTTCCTCTCCATCGCCATCCTGCCCGGCAAAGCCTCCACCTATGACGCTTCCGCCCTCGCTCTCCTGCGCGACCACGCCTACGCCTTCATCACCAACACCACCGTATCCTTCGCCTATCAGCGCACGAACGCCATCATCCGCAGCACCTTCTCCGCCCAAACGGAAAGCATGCAAAACGGACAAACCGTCCCGCTCCTCGGCCTCCTCCCGCACCACTGGAA
>CAZISY010000091.1:12440-14140 GCA_964542025.1 uncultured Verrucomicrobiota bacterium | reverse complement strand
GAGCGCAGGCTGGTGGCGATTTCGGGCAGGGCGGCGACCGTGGAGCGGTCGATGGTCAGAATGCCGGGATCATCGTAGTCCGTGTTCACGCTCAGGACCGGCATGTTGTTGGTCCACGCGGTGACGCCTTCGGTCTGGGCGATGAGTCCGTTGTAAGAGCGGTCCAGCAGCGCGGAGCCTCCGCCCTCGTTGGCGGGCCAGTAGGCGACGAGTCCCGCTTCGCCGCCGTTCAGTCGGCGGTTCATGTCGGCGGCGATATCGGCGGCAGCGCGTGCACCGCTCCAGACTCGTATTTCGCACAGCGCACCTGCGAAGGAAACTTCGCCGGGCAGAACGCCGAGTCCGGCAAAATTATTCGTGCGGATGATGTAGGAGGGCGCGGTTTGTCCGGACGCCTGTTGAGCCAGTGCGCCGTTGATGTACAGGCTGGCCTGATCGCCCGCCAGCGTGACGGCGATATGCGTCCACTGTCCGGTGGCGATGGCCGTGGAAGCGCGGGTTGCGGAGGAGACCCCGCCGGTGACCACGCAAAGGGCGGGCGCGCGATTCGTCGCCTGCAACTGAAGAGCGACCAGCTCCGAGCCGTCGCCGTTGGCGAAGCTCAGAACATTCATGGGGCTGGATGCGCTGTAGCTGCGGAGATTGACCCACACTTCGAGCGTGAAATCGCCGTTGAAATAGGGACTGCCCGGAAGCTGGGCATAGCCCGCGCCCGCGAGGGCGAGCGAGGCGGCGTTCGTCAGCCAGCCGGACGGTGCGGGCAGCAGGGAGTTGCCGACCATCCAGTTGCAGAGCGCGCCGACACCGGCACGCGAGGCCCATTGGCCGACGCCCCAGGCGCGGTTGGTGTTGCTGTCGGTATACCCGGGGAAGAGTCCGTTCTGCGCTTCATCGTAGCTTTGGCGATAGGAGTGCTCCGTCACTTCGACGCCGGTACGGGCGAGCGCGGCGGCGGCTTCCGCGAATTTCTTCTCGTCGAAATAATCCGCGTCAATGGTCAGGTCATTCATCAGCAGGGGCGAGATCGATGGGATGCCCCAGTCAAACGTGGGATGATTCAGCAGCGTGTAATAGACCGAGAGCGCGTCGAGGTAATAGCCCCAGGCGTCACCGTGGCCCTGCGGGAAGCGTTCGGCGGCGGCGGTCGCGTCGATGATCACGTTCGTGTGTCCCGTGATGTCGTAATTCACGGAGTAGGCGACTTCGCCTGCCGTGATGCCTTTCGTGTAATTCCAGTACAGGCGATTATACACGGGGGACACGTCCATGCCCGGTGCGAGCGAGGGGTTGCTTCGTCCGCGCAGGAGGGCCAGTTCTTCGTCGAGCAGATTGGCGGTCTGGTTGTCGAAGCAGAAGAGCGAGGAGGCGAGGGAGCCGTAGTCCACGGGCAGGACGGAGTTGTTGTTCACGGTCATGGTGGAACCGAAGCCGATGGTCGGGTCCGTCGCGTCGGCATAGGCTTCATTGCCGAGCTGCATGTAGAGATCGTTCAGACGGGACGCGGCCAGCAGCAACTGCTGATTGGCGTCGGCGTCGTTCAGGCCGGCCATGTCCATCACCGACTGGGCGCGGTTGAGGACGGTCTGATAGAGCTGGATCAGCCCGACGTCATCGATGTTATCCTGATTCAGCGCCACGTTGCCTTCGTAGGGGGCGCCGGCCTGACTGATCATGCTGACCTGCGTTTCCACGGGATTGTT
>CAZISY010000091.1:3362-12340 GCA_964542025.1 uncultured Verrucomicrobiota bacterium | reverse complement strand
GTCCAGCGCCATTCGAATTCATAGTTGCCGGGTTCGCCTGCAAAATCCAGACTGAAGAGCATGCTCATCTGCTGTGAGAGGAGATTGTACGAATCCTCCATCGGTATGGCCGTGCCGGTGGCCAGATTGGTCACGACCTGAATCAGAGCAAGGCTGATCGGCGTTCCCGAACTGATGCCCATGGCCGGATTCGTGGCGTTGTTGAACGCGAGCGTGACATAGCCCGCGCCGTCGCCGGGGGCATGCAGGGCGATGCAGTCGAAGGGCTGGTTGGGTTCGATCTCCACGTTTTCTGTGGCCAGCAATCCGATCGCTCTCGCCCAGTCGGATTGATAGGCGTTGTTGGTATCGACCAGATTCATCAGGATGGCGCGCTGGCGACTGTTCAGTTCGTTCACGAGCACGTAGTCGTTTCCGGTCAGCGGCGCTTCGTATTCGCCGATCAGCACCAGATTGCTTTGGCTGAGGTTGGGGTTGAAATAGAAGCGGCCGCTCAGGTCGGGCGGGAGATTGTAGAAGTAATACCAGCCGTTGCGCATGTAGATGGTCGGTGCGGCACCGCCCAGGGTGAAGCCGTACGATTCCAGCGCGTTGGTGATGGTCACGCCGCGCGGGCAGACCGGGTCGTACAGCAGGACGCTGTTGTTGGTTTTGTTGGTGTCGTCGTAGGTGGATTCCTGATAGACGACATCCACGCTGAGCTGTCCCCAGATTTGCGGAAGACCATCACGCGCCGTGAGGAGCGTGTCGCCCGCATCGAGCGTGGGGATGGCCGACGGCCAGGAGATCGTCCAGTCCACCGGGATCGGCAGGCCGTTGGTGGGGTAGCCGGTTTTCTGGTACTGCTGGGCGGTCAGGGTGGGCAGCCAGGGAATCGCCGTACCGGCAACCGGCTGACGATTGGAGGCCACGCCGGGGAACCAGAACGTGGGCTGCATGGGATAGTAGTTGCGCATGATGATGGTCGAGGTGGCGGTGGGACTTGCACCGGCGGCCAGGGCGTACCAGGTGTTGTCTTTGGCGCGCCAGGCGGGGCCGGAATCGCAAAGGTCCTTACCGGTCCAGTGACTCGGCAGCAGGTCCAGCGGGTGCGGACCATCCAGCGGGCTTCCGGCCGGCGTGGAATCCTCAAACACCTGATAAACAGTGCTGGTGCGCACGACATGCAGAGCGTCCATCGCCGGCAGTCCGGTTAGCGGATCGAGGTAATTGACCAGCACGAACGGCTCGGACTGATGGAAGGCGGCGTTCAAATCGTCGCGGAAGGCATAGACCACATCGCTGCCGTTCTCGCGGTTCACGATGGCATGTTCTTCGTTCGGGTTGAAGCCGGGCTGGTTCGTATTGTTTTGAACGTAGATACCGGCGTGTTCATCCGGCGAATACAGGCGCGAGCCGGAGGCGGGTGCGCCGGGAGCGGCCAGTTGACCATTGAATACAAGCGCCTTGTTGCCGGTGGCCAGATCCAGAATCAGACTGCCCTTGTAGGGATCGAACGGGAAGTAGGTCGTGACATCAAGGACATCCAATTCCGATATGATGTTGTACATGGCGGCCTGCCGTTGATCCGCGCTGAGTGCGGAGGACCAGATGCGGACCTCGTCAATCCGTCCATCGAAAACGTTCGACACCGTGTCGTATCCAATAAAGCAGTTTGTTCGGATCACGGGTTGCGGAATCTGCATACCGGTTGAAGATCCCACCGGGTTGTTATTCACGTACAGGGTGGCATTACCGCCGCTCAGGGTCGCCATCACATACACCCAGCGTCCGGTCGTCGTCATGGGGCCGGTCACGACGCTGGACGCTGTACCGTTTTGCGTGTGCAGGAGCAGAACACCGTCCGAGCGGATCGCGAAGAGAACAAGGTCCTCTGTACTGGAGCCGTCTGCGGAGGTGTTACAGACGCTGAATATCGGGGAACCATCCGAAAGCGCCAGAACGTTCAGATCAATCCAGGCGCCGATGGTGAAGTCGCCGCTGAAATACGTGCCTTTGCGGATGATCACGCTGCCCGGTGTTCCGCTGTTGGTCAGCGCGAGACAGAATCCCTGTTCGTAGATGCCGCCCTGTCGGCTGCCCTGACCGCTGGCCAGGACGATCTGCGGGCTGTCCTGCAAGTCCGGCCAGGTGTTGCAGTAGCGCTGGACCCAATTGGGCACGTAGACCGGCGATGGCATTTCAGGGAGCTGAATTTTCTGGCTCCACCAAACTTCCAGATTGCTGTTCGTGTTGACGCCGAAAATCGCGGTGCCGGCATCGGGATCGGCCGAGGAAGCGGCGCGGTAAAAATTCGTGTTGTAGGATTTGCCGAAGGATTCATAGAGGTAGCCGTACCACTGTGAATATGCGGCGGTGTCGCTCATGCCCACGGCGCCGACATCGGGAAGCAGGCAGTTCGTGATCGTGGAGGTATGGTGCCCGGTCAGGTCGGCCAGATTACCGAGCGTGTCATATTCATTGATCGGGAAATAGGCATCCAACCCCTGGCTGACCAGCGTGGGGACATCCATGCCGTTGTAATTTCCGCTCATGGCCGTGTTCACCTGGGCGGCACTGAGTGCGTTGGTCCAGACGCGCAGGTTGTCGATGAATCCGCGGAAAGAGGAGCTGACGCCGCTGTTCATTTTTCCGATGGAGAGGGGCGAGGCATTGGTCATGTGAAGAATGGTGTTGCCCCACTGCGTGGACCCGGCCTTGATGCCGTTGACGTACAGGGTCAACTGCTTTCCCTGTCGCGCCAGAGCCACATGCGTCCACTCAAAGGATTTGAGCAGATTGGTCGCCAGAAAACTCGGACCCGCGACCGAGTTGGTGCCGGAACCGATGGAGGCCTGCAACGTACCTGCCGCGCAGCTTGAATTGGATGCGCCGGTGTAGAGAATGAGGTTGACCTGATTGCTGTATGCCGGGGCGCCATCCACGCGCTTGTCGAACAGAATCATGGAGGCGTTCGTTTGCGCTTCCAGATTGTCGGGTTTGAACCAGCCTTCCAGCGTGAAATCGCCCGGCAGGATCATGTCCGATGTGACGATTTTTCCGCTGCCTGTCTCGGGGAACCAGGCCGACCGCGCCGTGGCAAAGGGGGCGATTTCTTCGCTGATCATCCAGTCGCGGGGGAGGAGATCGAAGGAGGGATCGTTTCGGGTGATCAATTGAAGCGGGAGAAACCAGACGTTTTCATCCTGCGAGATAAGTTGAACGAGACAGCGTCCGGTGTTGGTGGTGGTGATCAGGGTCGTCGAGTTCTGCATGGTCGCGCAGCCGCCATCCGGTTCCTGATAGGCCATGATCGAGGGCGTCATGTTGGACGGGAAATACAGCGCCGCGCCGGCGTCCGCGCCGTCGCCGCGCACGTAATTGATGCAAAGGGGCCAATCTGCGGCGTAGTCATCCACCTCGTAAAACCACTCAATCCCCATCAGGTCGCTGACCTTCCAGTAAATCTCAATATTCCAGGGATCGTCCACGGAATAGCGGATCGGGAAGACCCAGTCTTCTTTCGGAATCTGCGAGCCGTCAGAGGATACATGCTGAAAGAGGTAGACCTCATCGCCCGATAAGCCCGCGGTAATTTCCGGAATCAGATCATTGGCGGCTTCCCATCCGCCCTGAGGCAGAATGCGCTCGCCGAGATAGGCGGTCAGCGTTTGATTATCCGGCGGCAGGACTTCAATCACGATCACGCTGCCCGTGCTCACCTGCTGATTGTACATGCCGTTTTTGAAATACTGCATGACGATCATGCCCTGCTGCCCGCCCACGGCATTCAGGCTGCCCGCGCTGTCAATGTAGAGTCCGGCCACGACATTGCTCGTCACCACGCCGTTGTTGGTCGTGAAGCCGTATTGAGGGGCCGTGATCTGGTTGTTGTAATGAAACTTCACAAAGACGCCGCCCAACTGGACCTTGGGCGCGCCGCGATCCGTCCAGTACACCCGGTACGGGCGACCGGCAGGGGCCGATTCCACGACATAGGTGGTATCGACTTCCGAGCCGTCGGAGAGTTGCCACTTGATCATCACCTCGCCGCCAACCGCCGCATACATGGTTCGGGCCGATGGTTCGAAGAACGCGTTGCCCGCCGGCGAAATCAGCGCGGTATTCGTCATGGCGGACCAGACGACCGTGGCGCCGGAGGTGAACACCGGAGGATTCAGCGCCTGGCCGAGATAGGCGTTGGGCGCGAGATGTTCGACGTTCTGTCCGAAGATGGAGGAACGCAGCAGCAGGTTCGTCGCGCCCAGATTGTTTGTCGCGCTCACGCCCCCGGCATTGCCACCCGCCATGATCGGCACCGACTGCAGGTCCGGATTGCCATAGAGAAACGGCAGCTCCGTGGGAAACCGAATGGCATAATTTCCCGACACCGTTTGCGCCTGCACGGTGCTTCCTCCCAGCAAAACCAGAGCAAACCGCCATGCGACCCGGACGCTGAATAATCGTTGCCGAAGGGACGTCATTTGTTTTTTCATACTTTGCTCCGCTCAATATCCGAAGGGAATCCAGTAGACGTCGAATGTTGATTTGCTGTGACTGCCGCTTGATGAAAAGGCAACCGACCAGGCTTGCCCGATACCGACGGGTATGCAGGCCGTATCATAAAAATGCAGATCGTAATCAGCCCCCGCCGAGTAGGGCCGGTGCAGCAGCGAGAAGACCTGGCCGCCCACAGTGATGTTGAGCGTGGCGTCTTCCCCCCAATCATCGGTTTTCAAATACACCAGAGCAAATCCATCGCCGGATGCCGTGCGGGACGCGAGACTGGTTAAATTCGTGCCGAGGGATTTGTACGCGCCCAGCGCCCGCATGCCGCCTTTCACCTGGATACCCTGTTTAAACGTCGGATTGTCCGCCGAGACGGCCTGATAGAAAATGCCGGTTCCGGCAATGGTCCAGGCCTGATTCACGGTGACGGTTGAATCGCTCCCGACGGTATGCAGCGCACGTCCGCCGGTTCCGAGCACGGAAGAATTGCTGGCGAAGGAGGCTGTGACCCCGGTGTTGCCGTATCCATCCACCCGGAAGTCGCCCCCCGCATGGAGAGAGCCCTGAGCATTCGTCACGATCAGCCGCCCGACGTTCACGCCGACGGTCGTGGCCGACAACTGATTCGCCACCAGAAAATCACCCGCCGCATTCTGTCCATCCTGGGCCTGAAAGGCATAGGGCACCGAGAGAAATCGCTGCCGGGGAAGCATGGGCGACTGTGCCGTTCCGTCCGGGTTCAACGCCTGTATTTCGATGTAACGCTGATCCACCAGCGTTCCCGAAGCAAAGGCCGATTGCAAATTATTCGCCGACATGGGTTCATTCAGCGGATCCCCGGCTCCGAGGATGACGCTAAACAGTCCTTTTGGAGTGGTTTGGACTTGTTGCTTTTCTCCCCAGATCAGATTGCCGCCTTCCGCTTCGTCGTAAATACGGAAGTTCACCCCGAGTGTGAGATTGGCTTCGGGCTGTCCGTGGGCATCGGTCAGAATGGCCTGATAATTCATTACGGGAGGCACCGACTGCGCTCCGGCGGATACACCGATCAGGAGGAGGGCCAGACGTACAAGTATTTTCATTTTCATGGGGAGTATTCCTGTTTTCAAATCACTCATCATACAAATCTTTCATCCCATTCGCGTAATTCGCGCGATTCGTGATCCAGCTTCTTTCAGATCGCGAATCGCGCCAATCACACGAATCCTTCTTCACTCATTTTCAATTTTACATTTTTCATTCTCAATTTTTCTTTCCCCTCATCCATTCCCGCGCAGGGGCACCCAGTAGCAGGTGATGGCAAGGGAGCCGGAGTCGCTGGCATTGACCAGTGCCACTGACCAGGATGTGCCCTGCGGCACCGGATACGTGGAGCCTGTATAGATTTTGAGCGTTTGTGAGGCCTGGCAGGCATCGGCATAGTACTGGATTTTAAAGGTCAGGTTGCCGATCTGGACGTTGGCCCCGGACGTTTTGTGTCCGGTCACTTTGACCCAAACCATCAGAAAGCCGTCGCAGGGCGCCGTGCCGCTGTTGGCCGTGGCCTGATAATTATTCGTGAACAGCGTGAAGGCTGATTGAACTGTGGCGTTGCTCAGGATCACGGTGTTGGTGTTTCCATAGAAGAGGCTCGTGACCGACGCATTGGTAAAATGGGTTTGATAATTGCCCTCGGCGGCCCCATCGACGTCCATGTCACCCGCCACGGACAGATTCTGACTGAACAACACGCCCGCCACATTCGTGAACACGGCATTGCCCGTGACCGTGATCGGAACCGCCAGATTGCCGCCGTTGGTTGCCGTCAGGGCCATCAGGTGGGCATTGTTGCTGACGGTCAGATTGCCCGCCACGGTGAAATTGCCCGACGCCTGCGGCAGATTGGCCGACTGAAACGCATAGGGTGCCGTGACGAACGTTTGCTGGGGGCCGCCCAGCTCGAATTGTGCATTCGCTCCGTTCTGGAATATCAAGGGCAACTGGGGACTGCTGATGGTGAGGTCAGCCACGCCGTACGCGCCGACGACCACGGTTGTTGTCCCTTGCAGATTCTGCGCTCCGCTGATAGCCCAGTTCACCTGTCGCGGCCCGGGCGGCACAGGGGTAATGCCGTCGCTCTGGAGAAAGACGCCCTGCATATACAGCTCATTCGGAACCTGGGCGCCCGCCGTGAAAGAAGCCAGAACCAACAGCAGACTTCCCAGAAAGACCTGTCGTAATCGTTTCATATTTCTCACCTCGTGTGTGCTATGGAATGGGCCAGTAATAAAGGTTGTAGCCGATATCTCCACCGGCCGCATAAATGCTCCAGCTCGTTCCGGCCTTGACCGGGAAAAGCGTCATGCCCTGAAAATGGATGTAATCGGAGCCGGCGGTATCCCAGTTCACTTCGTACAGAAGCTGGGTCATACCGCCCAGTGTGAAGGTGATGTTGTTGTTGCTATTATCGTTGTCCGTCGTGGTCACCTTCACGATCAGGAGGCCGTTGGTCTGGATGGTGCCGGTGTCTGTGTGCGCGCCGGTATGAGAAGCCAGCAGCGTGTAGTTTCCGAAGGTGTCCGTATTGCCGCGAAAACTGACGCCGTTGTTGAACAGGACAGGTCCGTCAAATTCGACCGCCTCGGTGAACGCCACGTCGTTGGAGAATACGGCATTGCCCTGCACAGTCAGCGCACCATTCACAGTCAGCGCACCGGCTACCTCCATCTTTTGATCGACCGTCAGGGGGCCTGCATTGGCCACGCTGTCGTTGAAAACCAGAGAGTCCTGGTTTGAGCTGGTCGTACTCACCTGACGGGAAAAAACGGCGTTCGATACCACGGTCAGCATCTCACCCACGTTGAAATTCTGGATGCTGCCCGCAGCATTGCCGGCCTGGAAGGCATACGGGACCGTCACAAACGGCTGGCGAGGCGACATCACGGACGAATTGTTGTACAGCGCTTCAACCTCCAGCCAGCGGTTGGCGGCATTGGTGCCCGCAAACACGTCCTGAATCGTATTGACCAGATTGGTAACGCCCGGTACGCCGTCGCCCTCGTCACCCAGCGAGACATTAAAGACGCCGTTGGAATCCGTCGTGACCATCTGCTGGGACCCCCAGATCACGGTGCCGCCCCGCAAAGCGTCGTAGATCCGGAAATTGACCGTGAGATTCTTACTGGCCAGCGCCACGCTTTGTCCGTCGGCGAGAATGCCCTGATAATTGATGAACCCCGGGACATCCTGAGCCGACGACGCCCCGGCACCGGCCAGCCAGCCGCAGGCAAACAACACAAGTCCCGTCCATCGTCCAATTGATTGATTTCTCATACTGATTACTCCAATACGCCGGTCCGGCTGACGCGCCGAAGGGTGAATGTACCTTGCGCCTGAATGGGTTCCTTGCGCAGTCCGTTCAGGGTGTGGAAATACTGGCCGGTCAGCTCCTCCTCCGGATTCCACAGCGACGCGGAAGACGAGTACGGCTTGAGAGGATTCATCACCAGACGCACATCGTTGGAGATGGTGTAATTTTCCATCCCTTCCGCCAGCGGTTGACCCGCCGCGCTCAGATTATCGTGGTTCGGATTGTAGACGTGCAGGAACGGATTCGCCGGGTCATTGAACCCGATGACGTAGGAGGCGGTCAATTCGGTTTGCGGCTCGCCGCTCATCAGCACGTTCAGCCCGAACGGAAAGCCCACACTGCTCACACGCGACGCCTCGCTACCGGCGGCCAGCCCGCGATCGCTCGCGTGCAGCCGGTAATAACTGTTCGTCACTCCGTTATTTACGCTGTGCGCCCACTCCAGGACCGTCTGCTGCAACAACCGGACCTGGCCGTTGGTTCCGAGATGCACGATCAGGCGCATCGTCAAATCGCCATCCGTGGGCAGCGGACCCGACACCGTATTCGAATCGGCCACCTGCGACACCTTGCTCAACGAGACATCGCCCACCCACAATCCATACGGCCAGAGCGACTCGTACGCGCTGTACGCGCTGTATTCCGCCACCACCGGCACGCGGATCAGTGTCCCGCCCTCATCCGTCACCTGCAAGACGCTTTGCCAGGTTGCATTCGTCACGGGCGGCGGCGTCAGTGCCGAACGGTCCACCGCCAGCGTCACCACCCACTGCTCGTTGCTAGCCATTGTTTTCGTCAGCGGCGTCCCGGCGACCAGCGGCTGCCAGTCGTACTGTCCGGTTCCGGCGTCGTATTCAAAAACCAGCAGCGGCACATCGCCGATCCGGGGCGGCGCGCCGACCGGCGGGGCCTCGCTGGCGATCAGATTCACCGAAACCTGCTGCGAGCTTCCGCTCTCATTCCAAAGCGTGAACGAGCTGATACTCGTATTCGGCGGATAGCTCAGCGCGCCCATCGTCGCGTGCGCAAGCGTGGAACCCATGAAGGCCGAGAGCCCCTCCGTCACAATCCAGTACGCCGCTTTCGGGTCCATCGGCAGAATCGCGGTCTGCGAGGTGATGTCCTGCTGCGCACCGCTCGG
>CAZISY010000091.1:0-3262 GCA_964542025.1 uncultured Verrucomicrobiota bacterium | reverse complement strand
GAGCTTTCGGTGAACTGCGCGGTGTCATATTGAAGATAACTGCGCTGCACGGATTGAACCGGCAGGGCCGAAAGCTGGGTATCCAGATCGACGGGATAGGGCGTCCCGCGCAGATAGATGGCATTCCAGCCGTTGGAGAGTTGAAACGTTTCCGATATCCACTGACCGGAGGCCGGTTGGGCGACACACAAAACAAATAACGAACCGGCGATGAGTTCAGGAATCCCGATGCGACAATGCTTCATAGGAATCACCCTCCCAACGAGTCGAACAGAACACAGCAAGGGCGCGATCTACACCGGTTGATGTGTCACATAAACCACGGCAACGAACAGCCCGTTCAGCATAGCCTTCCATGTTCCCCTTTGTAAACGGGAACTTTGTACGATATCAATCGCGATTCGCCCGGCGGGGTCATTAAGTCTCCAACGGCTTATTCTTCCACTTGGCCCGGGCCGGGCGCCCTGCTATATCTTCCCACCGAAACACCGTACGTCTTCTGGGCGGTGAAAGGATCTCCCTCATGAATGGACCGGATAAAAATATCAGTTCCAAAGAAATAACCGCCACACGGGCCACATGCCGGAATCTCTTCATAACGTTTTCCCGGATCGGCCTGTTTACGCTCGGCGGCGGACTGGCCATGACCACCGTCATGCGGCATGAATTGGTGCTCAAACGCCAATGGGTGAGCGAGGCGGATTTCATGGCCGAACTATCCATTGCCACGCTGATCCCCGGGCCCATCGCCGTCAACATGGCCTACCTGCAGGGACGCCGCCTGCATGGCGCCTCCGGCGCGGCAACGTCCGTATTCGCCACCATCTTGCCCTCCTTTATCATTATTCTACTCGTAGCGCTGTTCGCGACACCCTATTTGCACCATCCCGGAGTGACTGCTTTTCTGCAGGGTTGCGCGGTTGCCGTGGCCGGCCAACTGGCTTTTACCGGCTGGGTATTTGCGCGCAGACATCTGCGAACCGTGCGGAACGGTCTGGTGTGCGCTGCCGGCCTGATCGCCGTGGGCGGACTCCACCTGCACCCGGTATGCGCCATCCTGCTCACGGGGGCCGCCGGTTACTGGCTATGCGGAAACACACGGACGGCATCCGGCACCATGACCGGCGCCGAACCGCCCCGACAGCAACCATGATGGAAAGACGTTAATGATGCTGGGAAGCCTATTCATAAGTTTCGCCATGATCGGTTTGGCCGCGTACGGCGGCGGCATGGTCACTATTCCACTGATTCAAGCGGAAATCGTCACCCGGCAGCACTGGCTGACGTTTGATGAAATGGCCTCTCTGCTGGCCATCGCCCAAATGACCCCCGGCCCCATCGCCGTCAATGCCGCCACCTTCACCGGGTTTCGCCTCTGCGGTTTTGCCGGAGCGCTCACAGCCACGCTGGCCGTCGTTCTTCCATCCCTGGCCCTGCTGATTCCGGCCGCACCCTTCATCGACCGAATCAGCGGAAACCCGCACGTACAGCGGGTTCGCCGCGGCATCCAGCTCGGGGTACTCAGCCTCATCCTTTATGCCGTATGGTCATACGGATCCATGGCCGTCACCGGCGTGGCCGAGCTGATGATCGCCCTGGCCGCTTTTGCAGCTCTCCTCCTCACCGAAAAACGCCTGCATCCCGTCGTGATTGTGCTCCTGGGCGGACTCGCCGGACTCTTTTTGCTCTGAAACCGCCCGCCCCGCTGCGGAAGATGGTTTCGCATTGAAACCGGCGGCCAGATTATGGATAGATGACGGCCGACATCCGACAAGTAAAGGCGACATCCATGTTTTTTACCTTATGCGTGGCCTCCATGCTGGCCTATTCACTGCAGGGCACCCTGATGGCCGGGCTGTACCGCCGTCTGGATTCGCAGGAAGCCATTTCCATCCGCGGCTTGTGCCTGGCGCTTATCATGATGAGCCTGCTCCCGGCAGTCCCAGCCGAAGCCTTTGCGCGACTCCCCCACTACATCGGCGGAATTCTGCTGGCGGCGGCGCTGGCCAGTCTGGGTGCCTGGTGCAACGCCCGCGCTTTTCGCTACCTGCCTGTGGGCCTTACCATTGCCTTCATTTCATCGTTCAACACGCTGCTGATCTGCCTGTGGGGATTTCTGGCATTTGGCGAAACGCTGAATGGGAAGCAACTGCTGATCATCGGGGCCATTCTCGGGTGCATCATGGGACTGGGCGTAAGCAGAAGTGCCGTGGCTCTGGGACGAGTCGCCCACCCGCGCCTGGGCATTCTGCTGTGCATAATCTACGGCGTGTTCATTTCGCTCGCCTTCACCCTGCTCAGTTATATTGCCCGCGAACTGAATCCACTGCTCGCGGCGTACTGCTGGGAGTCGCTGATCGGTGTGGTATCCTTTCTGATCACCGTCGTGCGAAAAACCATGCGGCGCCAACCCATTCTTTCGGTAACGCCCCGTGACTGCCTGAAAATTCTGCTCTTCTGCTCGCCCACCCTGGTGGGAACCGGCGCCTACATGCTGGCCGTAACCATGGGCCCGGTCAGTATTGTAGCGGCTGTGAATACCGCGGTGATTGTGGTTTCCACCGTCCTGGCGCGGTTTTTCTTCAAAGAAAAAGCCGGCGCACTGCAATGGTCCCTGCTTGCCGGAATATGCCTGCTGCTGGTGGCCCTGCACCTGGCCAGCTGACCCCGCCCCCCTGCGCGCATAGAAATACGACCCGCGAATGCACGGGAGAAATAAAAATCCGGCCGGCGCTCCGATCCGGCTGTAAGTAGGGCCGCGCTCTCCGAGCGCAGCCCCTTTGCGGCGAGCAAGAAGTACCAACCTCTTCCTGTGTGTGTCTTTTGTTTATGTGGAGGGCGGCGGGCCTCCGCCGCCTTGCGCCAACCCGGAAACTCATCGGACCAACGGCTGACCCCGCACGACTGAATGAGCTGCGGGATTGTATTCACCACCCGCTTCGCTTGAGGCTCGGAGCGCGCAGAGAAATACGATGCGCGAAAGATCACCACTGACCGGATATTCCAAAGTACGGCCGGCGCTCCGATCCGGCCTCTCCGTGAGTGTCTTTTGTTTATGTGGAGGGCGGCGGGCCTCCGCCGCCTGTTGTTTTGATACGGGACCGCCGACCGTTTGGTCGGCATGCACATTCCCGTGCGCCAACCCCAAACTCATCGGACCAAAACAGCTTCTTCGGACACCTAAAAATCATCACAAAAAGACCGCACTAAAAAGTCATATTTAATATTTAAGGGCTGACCCCGCCCCCTCCCGAATAAACCG
>CAZISY010000090.1:2102-14275 GCA_964542025.1 uncultured Verrucomicrobiota bacterium | reverse complement strand
CCGGCGCCTGGGGGTCATCCAGCGCCAGTACTTCAGGCAGTTTCAACACCACGAGCAGCGCCTGCTCCACCGGCAGGACGCGATCCACAAAATAGCCGTTGATTCCGAAGACGTGCGCAGGCGGGGGCTGCAAATCGTCTTCTTTTTCGATTACCACCGCATCGCCGATCCGATCCACCAGCAGGCCGACGGGGTCATCCGCGAGTGTCGTATGGTGCAGACCCTGGCGCGCCAGTTCCGTATTGGTCTTCAGCACAATGATCCGGGAGAGCGGGGTCAGCGTTCGCTTTTCCAGGCCGAGCTTGCGCGCCAGATCAAGGACGGTGATGATTTTGCCGCGCAGGTTCATCAGCCCGCACACATAGTCCGGGCACAAATCCACCGGCACAGGCGTTACGCCGTGGCATACTTCCGTGGCCGACAGGATGTCCACGCCGAGCCATTCGTCGCCGATATAAAACGTGATGAACTGCCTGGTCATGAGCGGTGCTCCTCCGAAAATGAATCCATTTCCAGCGGATCGAGATCAAACAAATCTTCCGCCGAGGTGCGCTCGGGCAGGCCAATCAATCCTTCCGATTTTCCGCCGCCGGAAAACACCCGTTCCATGGTGATGCGCAGCTGCTCCTTGTCGATTTTTGATTCATACGCATCCACACCGGCGGTTAGGGCGCGGTTCAGGTAGCGGGTTTTTGAGATGGAAGAAAGCGCGACCACCGGCAAATCGTGAAAGCGGGCCGAGGCGCGGACTTGCTCGGTGAGTTCAAATCCGTCCATGCCGGGCATTTCCAAATCGGTCACCAGCATGTCGTAGGTGCGGCGGTTCAGGAGATCCAGCGCTTCGATGCCGTCCTGCGCAACATCCACTGCACACCCCAGCGATTCGAGATATTGCGAGACCAGCGTTCTGAAAAAGAGTGTATCCTCCGCAAGCAGAATATGCTTGCCGGGCAGGATTTGGGGATGCCGCGTATGGGCGTAAAGTTCCGGGTCCACGGCTTCAAAGAGACTGTAGATGTCCAGAAAGAGCGCCAGCTCGTCGCGGATGAGAGCGCTTCCCATGACCCCGACACCCTTGACACGGTCCCGATCCAGGGCCACGTTGACGTCCACCACGTCCTCCACAGCCGCGCACAGGATGCCCATGGGTTTTTTGACGAGCTTGGGAACCAGCATGAAGTAGTGTTCCGGAGAGGACGCCGGAGCCTCCACGGGCATGTAGTTGTGCAGTCGCAGCACGCGCAGGGCATCATCCCGGTAATTGACAAATTCCATGTGCGCGGCGGTGTAAATATCCGCGGCGCTGATTTTCTCAATGCGTGCAATCAGTTCCTGATTCACGGCGAAGAGATCATCCGGCGCGTTACGGAACAGCAGCAGATGCTGGGTTTCTGTTTGCCGCCGCCGTTGTTCCTCTTCCCGGCGGGACTGCTGCTCGCTGTTGTCGTCCGGAAATTGGAGCCCGGCGTAATTCACAATGCCCGCCGTATCCAGGATCAGCACAATCCGTCCGTTGCCAAGCACCGTGGCCCCTGAATAACAGGGACACTGCCGCACGTAGGCGCTCAGCGGTTTGACCACGATCTCCTCTTCGTCCATGACCTGATCCACCAGCAGCCCGAAGCGGTCCTGATTGGCCTTAATCACCGCGACATACTGCGCCCCCGGCCCGGCGGCTTCCGCAAAAGGCTCTTTCCCGCCACCTGTTTCTCCGTGGATGTTCAGCAGCTCCGCAACGTTGACCACCGGCAGGAGACGTCCGCGCAGACGAATAACCGGCGCGCCGCGTATTTGTTCCAGCGTCATTCCGTTTTTCAGGCTGACCAGCTCTTCCAGCTGCACCTGGGGCAGCGCAAAAATCCGATCCCGCACACCCACGATCATGGCCGGGGCCACGGCGACAGTCAGCGGCAAACAGAGCGTAATACAGGTCCCCTGCCCCGTGCGCGATTCCAAATCCACGCTGCCGCCCATCCGCTCCACGTTGTTCTTCACCACGTCCATTCCCACGCCGCGCCCGGAGAGGCCGGTCACACGTTCCGCCGTGGAAAACCCGGGAAGAAACACATACTTAAGCACCTGGCGCTGGCTCATCATCGCCGCATCTTCTGCGCGCGCCATCCCGCGCTCCACAATTTTCCGCCGGACTTTTTCGCTGTCCATACCGCGTCCATCATCACTGATTCGTATGAACACGCGCCCGCCCTGATGGGACGCGCTGAGCGTGATGCGTCCGGTGGGCGGCTTCCCGGCGGCCCCGCGCTCGACCGTCGTTTCAATTCCGTGATCCGCGCAGTTTCGCACAAGATGCGTGAGCGGATCAGACAACTGTTCGATGAGCGATTTATCCAGCTCTACCTCGCTGCCTTCAATACGCAGCTCGATTTGTTTGTTCAGGTCGGAGGCCAGGTCGCGTATCACCCGTTTGAAGCGATTGAAGAGGTTACCGAGCGGCTGCAGGCGGGTGCTCATCACTTTGTCGCGGAGCCCGGTGGCCACGCGGTCAATGTTACGCAGCGCGGGCGTGAATCCGTTTACGCGATCTGAAAGCTGATCCGAAAGCATGAGCAGTTGGTTGCGCCCCAGCACCAGCTCACCGGCCAGATTCATCAGATCATCCAGCAGAGAAACGGGCAGACGCACCGTATCCTCGATCTTTCCGGCCGCGCGCTGTTCCGGTCCGCCACCCTCTGAAGTACGCGCCACAGGCGCCGGCAGCTCCGACACGTCTTTGGCGGGCGCGGCGGATTTTGTACGGGGTTGTGATTCCCCTGCGCCTTCGAGCGCATAGGCCTTCAACGCCTCCGGCGAAACGGATTCGTAGTGATCGCGGGGAATGTCGAGCGCGATATCGATCATGTCCTCCTGCAGCACGGAGGCAAAAAGAGCGACGCATTCCGGATCGGCTGTTTCGGACTCCGGGGATTCCGGCACATGCGTCACGGCGTCCAGCACGGTACCGACCGACTGCATGCGGGCCAGATAATTAACCGGCGCGGCGCGGCGATCCCGGTAAAATCGGGCCTTATATACGAAAAGGCTTTTTTTGATGACGTCATCCACCTGGTCCGGCGTGACATGAAACGGCGAGAGGTCCGGGCCGGATGCGCCGGACGTCCCGGCGGGCGGAGCCTCCGCGCCATCGGGTTCGCGGGGATCGAAGGCGCGTCGGATACGATCCATCACGCGGGAGATGTCCACCTGTTCGCTGGAGGCCGGATCATCAATCATCACGCGCAGGACATCCAGGCAGGCCAGCAGCAGATCGAGCAGAGCCGGCGTGACCGGGGCTTCGCCTTCGCGCACCCGGGTCATGAGGTTTTCCATACCGTGACTGAGTTCCTGAATATGGGTGAGTCCGAAAAAACCGGCGCCGCCCTTGATGCTGTGTGCGGCACGGAAAATACTGTTGATCAGTTCGGAGTTTTGCGGCTCCTGCTGCAACCGGAGCAGGGCCGGCTCGAGCAGGTCCAAATGCTCGCGGGATTCCCATACGAACGTATCCAACTGGCTTTTTTGTGTGGCATCCATAGTCAGGTCAGTTGCAAAGCCTGCTTGATTTTAGCGAGAAGATCGGTCCGTGAAAAAGGTTTCACCAAATAATTGGCGGCGCCTGCCTGAATGGCGCGTACGATGGTGGCCCGCTCGGATTCCGTAGTCAGCATCATCACGGGAATTTTGGACCAGGCGGGCAGCTGCTTCATTTTTTCAAGAAAGTCCAACCCGCTCATGCCGGGCATATTGACATCCAGAATCAACAGGTCGATGGACGCCGCGCGCTCCTGAAGAATTTTGAAGGCATGGGCACAGGTTTCCGCTTCGATCGTCTCCACGCCCTCCTGCCGCATCGTATCCGAAATCACTTTGCGGATCGTGGCCGAGTCATCCACGGAAAGTATTGTTTTAACATCCGCCATATTGCGTCCCTCCCTGACACCGCCGCGTCAGGTTTCAGCACTTCTATCACAGCCCGGGATGAAAGGAAAATAAAAACACGCCCGCCGGGGTGATCAGCCGCGGCTAACTGCGGAATACTGCTTTACAAGCTCCAAGCGCCGCCCCTATACTGCGCAGCACCGTAGACAAACAATGCTCATATTTTCGCCGGGCATTATGGAGACTCATCATGGCAGCACTCATCGGCATGTCGGAAGAAGTCCGCGGACAGCGGTTTGAACTGGAGACCACTCCCGTCACGCTGGGACGCGCACCGGACAATACCATCATTCTGGATTTGAATTCAGTGTCGAGCCACCATTGCCGCATTGTGGAAGAGGACGGCCTCTTCGCACTGGAAGATATGAATTCCACCAACGGGACGCGCATCAATTCCCGCCGCATCATTCATCAGTCGCTGAAGGATAAAAATCTGGTTCAAATCGGTTCTGTGGAATTTCTCTTTGAAGATGAAGCTTCGGCCGGAGAAGCGGATAACACGCACATCGAAGCGAATGTGGAAGTGGACACGGCCGGCGCCGCCGCGCCGCAGTCATTCACCAACATCTCTCCATTCAACACGCGCAAACAAGAATCCAAGGGCGCGTGGTACGCGGCGCTGGTGGTGCTTGTTCTGATCACGCTGTCCGGGGTCGGGTACTTTATCTGGACGCTGCTGAGTGCCGAGTAGTCAAGCCATGCTCCTCTGTTTTACAGGCCGCAGGCACCGCCGCGGATTCACCATTCTGGAGGCCCTGCTTTCTTTGGTCATCGCCGTGCTGATTCTATCCACGGTTTATTCCGTGCATCAAACGATTCAGACGGTACGGCATTCTGCGGAAGACCGCGAGGAAGGCCCCGTGGCGGCAATGCGCATTCTGAACGGCCTTTCGCGGGATCTGGTCTGTGCGGCACCGCTTGAACAGGCCGCCGCTCTGGATTTGCTCACCCCCCCGGAAAACACCAACGCCTCGGAACTGGCCCTGCTTACATTTGCCGCATCCGAAGACGACGCGGATTTGGAATGGGCATCCATTCAGCGCGTGCATTATCTTCTGCGCGAAACGGCCGATCAGCGGCGGATGCTGGTGAAAGAAATCACGCCCCATCCGTTCACGGAGGAAACGCACGTCATTACAAATATTCTGCTGAACCCAGTCACCGCGTTCCGGGTTGAAGTGCTCAGCGCGGGGAAGTGGCTTAATACCTGCCGCGGCACCTCTTCGGATTCCTGGCCCGGGGCTGTGCGCATCACGCTGCAACGGGACGAAACGGAAGAGGCCTTTCAAACCGAGGTGTTTCTTCCAGCCGGCACCGTAGTCACTTCCAGCCTGACCCGCACAACGGCCTCCGCCGCTCCGTAACCCGGAGTCCGGGATTTCGATCAGCGCCCGGCGATACGAATCAGCGTTTGTTCCAACCGGTTTACGCCGGCCTCCAGCGTGAAGCGCTCCTCAATCATAGCGCGGGCACGTTCCGCCAGCGAGGCGGCCAGCGAATCATCCTGCAGCAGCAGATGGATGTATTCCACCATGATGGCGGGCTGATCCGCGAGAAAACAATTATCGCCCACCTGAACAGGCAATCCTTCCACACCCAGCACGGTCGAAACCACCGGCACACCGGCGGCCATCGCCTCCAGCAGTTTCGTCCGGATTCCCGCGCCCAGGCGAATGGGACAAACAAACACGCGCGCCTGGTGCAGATATGGACGCAGATCATCCACGTACCCCGTGATTTGCACGGCAGGATCGCGCGCCGCCATCGCGTGCATCGCAGGCGTGGCATCCGGCCCGGCCACCAGAAATTTCACCGCCGGGTCGCGTTGCTTCAGCAGCGGCCAGGCTGTATGCAGAAACCACAGCACGGCATCTTCATTGGCGCGGTCCCGATAACTGCCGGTAAAAATGATCACCGGCTCAGGCACCGGTTCCGCACGCATGGGAAAATGTTCCGTATCCACGCCGCCCGGCACCACCGATACGCGGACATTGGGAATGCGCGACTGCATCCAGTAGCGTTCCTGCGGCGACAGTACCAGCACATGATCCGCATTCCGATACAGTTTAAATTCAAACGCCTCCATGCCCTTCATCCGCAGCCGCTGCAGAATACCTTCCGGCCCCCATCCCAAATACTGAATTTCGTTCTGATGCAGCAGGCTCAGGCTCCGATGCGAAGAAACCACGCGGCGCACGGCGGGCAGATAAGGGTTCTTGTAGATATGCTGCCCCATCCGGGCAAATTCCGCTATGACCACGTCATACTGCGAACGCTGAACCATATCGCCGACGCATTGCTTCATTGCGCGCGACCGACAGGCCCGAAAGCGGGATGGCACGGGCAGAAAAAAATAATCGAAGAGGCGGCGCAGCAGACTGCGTTCCTTCGGGGCGTCGACCAGTTCCACCTCGAACAGCATGTTGCGCAGCGAGGCCACCTGGTCCGGCGTCTCGCCCCGCGAAAAGGCGGCAAGCCCCACCTCGTGGCCGCGGCGGCATAATCCGTCGATGCGCTGATGGATGATGGAATATCCGCCGGTCACTCCCGCGAACGGCAGACGATTACAAATGAATAATACTCTCATAGCCCGTATTCCCGGTTTCAGGAACGGGGGTGTTATACGGGCTTTCCGCCGCAAACACAAGGTTGGCGGCATGGATTATTTTGAGCTTAGGCTTGACGAATGATTCATTCGGCCCTATCTAAGTGCGCGCAAGTGACGGTTCGTGTTTCTTTATGGAATAACACGTTCTGCAAATTCGGAAACAGCAGACCGGACGTCCCGGTCCCCGTAATGAATGAATGAAGGAGAGAATACGATGGCTACTATTAATTTCGGAGGCACGCAGGAAAAAGTGGTGAAACGCCAGGAGTTCCCGCTGACCCGCGCGCGCAAAGTGCTGAAAAATGAAGTGATCGCCGTGATCGGCTACGGCGTCCAGGGACCCGCCCAGGCGCTGAACATGAAGGAAAACGGACTGAATGTGATTATCGGTCAGTCCAAAGCGTTCAAGCGGGACTGGGATCGCGCCATCAAGGATGGCTGGGTGCCGGGCAAAACCCTTTTTGATATTGAAGAAGCCGCAGCCAAAGGCACCATCATTCAGATACTCGTGACCGACGCCGCTCAGCGGGTGATCTGGCCTACCATTAAAAAGCACCTGACCCCCGGAAAGGCCCTTTACTTCTCGCATGGATTCTCCATCACCTACCAGAAGCAGACGAAAGTGGTTCCGCCCGAAGGGGTGGACGTGATCATGGTCGCTCCGAAGGGTTCGGGAACATCCGTGCGCCGCAATTTCCTTTCCGGCGCAGGCATCAATTCGAGCTATGCGATCTACCACGATGCCACGGGCCGCGCCGAAGAACGCTGCATCGCCGTCGGCATCGGCATCGGTTCGGGATACCTCTTCCCGACGACGTTCGAGCATGAAACCAACAGCGACCTGGTGGGCGAACGCGGCATTCTGATGGGAGCCCTGGCCGGTGTGATGGAAGCCCAGTACGATATCCTTCGCAAGCATGGCCATTCACCCAGCGAAGCCTTCAACGAAACGGTGGAAGAACTTACCCAGAGCCTGATCCGTCTGGTGGATGAAAACGGCATGGACTGGATGTACTCGAACTGCTCCGCCACCGCTCAGCGCGGCGCCCTGGATTGGAAACCCAAATTCAAAAAAGCCGTCGCTCCGGTATTCAAAGAATTGTATGAGCGCGTGCGCACCGGCAAGGAAGCCGCCCGTGTGATCAGCATCTGCGGGCGCAAAGGCTACCAGGAAGCCCTGGCCAAGGAACTCGCTGAAATCCGCGATTCCGAAATGTGGCAGGCCGGTTCCGCCGTGCGCAGTCTGCGTCCGAAGGAACAAGCCAAGGTGATCGATAAAAACACCAAGGGCATTTCCGGCCGCAAAGCCTGATCCTTGATGTAAGCGAATGACGCTTCAACCGGATGGTCGCAGGACCATCCGGTTTTTTTGTGCCGGTCTCCGGCTGGAACCGGATATTTATTTGAAGAAATGCCTTGCCGAGGATTTTTTTCCCGCTAAATTGAACGGCCATTCAGATATTTAATCTTCGTTTATAAATAAAACCATAATTCATTCTTTAGGGATATAGGCCACATGGACGAATTGGAAAATCAGCAGCCAGAAGAGCATCCGACCCGGCGTGAACGCGAAAAGGCGGCGCATCGCCGTGATATTCTGACGGCGGCGGAAAACGTGTTCGCCGAAAAGGGCTTTGAACGGTCCACGATGGAGGACGTGGCGCGCGCTGCCGAATTTTCCGTGGGAGCGCTGTATAACTATTTTGAAAACAAGGAACTTCTTTGGTCGGAAGTAATTACGCGAATTACCAGAGATTTTTTAGACGCATTTTTGAAAGAAACCCGAATGGCAACCAATCCCCTTGAAGCCATCCGTATCCTGATTCGCATGAAGCTCGGTCACGCCCAGGCCCACGGTGCCTTTTTGCGCGTTTTTATGGGGACCATTCTGATTAATAAAGCCATTTCGCCGGGCATCAGTGCCAAACAATGCTGCTGCTTATATGAAGAGTACCTTAAAGAATCGGCCGCTCTTTTCCGTAACGCCATGGATAAAGGGGTATTGCGCCAGACCGACGCCACATACACCGCCCTGATGCTCGAAGGTATGGTGCAATCATTCCGTGCGCACTGGGCCCGCCATGAAATGGATTTATCCCTGACCGAACAGGCCCAATTGATTGAACAGCATTTTTTAAACCCATTGATGATTTAACAAGGAGATCAAGACACGTATGAACAGATCAACGCGCAGGCATATGAACGGTCGAACAGGGTTCGGCCCATGGTCGCAAAATCTTTTGGGGATGAGCATCGGACGGGGTTTCCTGGCGGCGTTTTTGGGATGCGGCGTATTGACCGCCTGCAAGAACAGGGGCGAGCCGCCGCCCCCCCCCGCACCTGAGGTGGTGACGATGACGGTCGCCTGCCAGCCGCTCAGCCTGACCTGCGAGCTGCCCGGGCGCACCTCCCCCTACCGCATCGCGGAGATCCGTCCGCAGGTGAACGGGCTGATCCAGAAACGCCTCTTCACGGAAGGCTCGGACGTACAGGAAGGCCAGGAACTCTACCAAATTGATCCGGCCCACTATCAGGCTGCCCTGGATAATGCCGAAGCGGCGCTCGGTCGCTCCGAAGCCAATCTGCCGGCGCTGAAACTGCGGGCGGACCGCTTTCGTGAGGCGCTGGCTGAAAAGGCCGTCAGCCAACAGGATTTCGACGATGCCGAAGCGGCTCTGCGGCAGGCCGAGGCGGATGTTCGGTTCTGGAGTGCCATGCGGGAAACGGCGCGCATCAACCTCGGTTACACCCGGGTCGTTTCGCCGATCTCCGGGCGCATCGGCATTTCATCCGTCACCGACGGCGCCATTGTGACAGCCTACCAACCGGTCCCGCTGGCCACCATTCAGCAGTTGGACCCCATCTATGTGAATGTCCCGCAATCGACTGAAGAACTCCGCCGCCTGCAGGCCGACGAGGCGCGCATCAACCGCAGCGGCACCAACATGAACAAGGTACTGCTGGTGCTGGGCGACGGCTCCGTTTATCCCCTGGAAGGCACCCTGCAATTTCGTGATGTTTCGGTGGATCCCTCCACCGGTTCAGTGACGCTGCGCATGGTGTTCCCGAATCCGGAAGGCACCCTGCTGCCGGGCATGTTTGTACGGGTCGTGGTGAAAGAAGGCGTCAATGAGCAGGCGATTCTGATTCCGCAGCAGGCCGTTTCGCGCGATCCCAAAGGCAACCCGCTGGCCCTGACGGTGAATGCGTCCGGCACCGTGGAGCAGCGCTGTCTTACCCTGGACCGGGCGATCGGCAACCAGTGGCTCGTCGCCTCCGGGCTGAAGGCCGGGGATCAAGTCATTGTCGAAGGGGCGATGAAGGTCAGACCCGGCATGACGGTTAAAATCGTATCCCCTGAACCGCCGGCCGCGAACTAACGGAGAGGTATTATGTTATCCAAATTTTTTCTGGACCGTCCGGTATTTGCCTGGGTGATCGCCATCATCATTATGGCGCTGGGATGCCTGGCCATTTACAATCTTCCGGTCTCGCAGTACCCCCAGATGGCGCCGCCCTCCATTGCGGTGTCCTGCGCCTATCCGGGTGCCTCGGCCGAAACCGTGGAAAACAGCGTCACGCAATTGATCGAACAGAAAATGACGGGGTTCGACAATCTGCTCTACATGTCCGCATCAAGTGATTCCGCGGGCGGTTCGCGCATTGAACTGACTTTTGCCCCGGGCACCGATCCGGATTTTGCCTGGTCGCAGGTGCAGAACAAACTGCAAAGCGCCATGTCGAGCCTGCCCGATGTGGTAAAGAATCAGGGCGTTACGGTCAACAAGTCCACCCGTAATTACCTGATGGTGGTGGGACTCGTCAGCGAAGACGGCAGCATGGACGGCACCGATCTGCGCGACTACGCCAAGTCCAACCTGGAAAAGATTATCGCGCGGGTTCCGGGCGTAGGCGAGGTGGAGGTGTTCGGCGGCGGCTACTCCATGCGCATCTGGCTGGATCCCGAAAAACTAACGAATTACCGCCTGACCATTGAAGACGTGATCGCGGCCCTCAAGAGCTACAACGTGGAAGTTTCCGCCGGGCAGTTCGGAGGCGGACCGTCTGTGGAGGGGCAGCGCCTGAATGCCTCCATTGTGATTCAAAACATGCTGAAGACACCGGATGAATTCGCCGCCGTCCCGATACGCATCAACCCCGATGGGTCCGTTGTGCGTATCAGTGATGTCGGACGCACCGAGCTTGGAAGTGAGTATTACGATATTGAAACGGAGTATAACGGTATGCCGGTTTGCGGTCTGGCCATTCGCCAGGCCGCCGGAGCAAACGCCCTGGCCACGGCAGATGCCGTACGCGCCAAAATGGACGAAATGAGCCAATTCTTCCCGAACGGCATGAAGGTGATTTATCCGCACGACACCACTCCGTTCATCCGCGTATCCATTGACGAAGTGGTCAAAACACTGGTCGAGGCGATTGTACTGGTATTCCTCGTCATGTGGCTGTTCATGGGCAACATGCGGGCGACACTGATCCCCACCATAGCCGTGCCGGTAGTCCTGCTGGGCACCTTTGCACTGCTGGGCTTTTTTGGTTTTTCCATCAACATGCTCACGATGTTCGCCATGGTACTGGCCATCGGATTGCTGGTGGATGATGCCATTGTTGTTGTGGAAAATGTAGAACGCATCATGAGCGAGGAAGGCCTTTCGCCCAAAGAGGCCACGGCCAAATCCATGGAACAGATCACTACCGCCCTGATCGGCATCGGCCTGGTTCTTTCCGCTGTATTCGGTCCGATGGCTTTCTTCCCCGGCTCCACCGGCGTCATTTACCGTCAGTTTTCCATCACGATGATTGCCTCCATGATGCTGTCGGTGGTGGTGGCCCTGATCCTGACGCCTGTACTCTGCGCCGCACTGCTGAAAGCCGTTCCGGCGGGTCATGAACCGGCGGAAAACGCCCTGCCGATTCTGCGTCCGCTTTTACTGGGGTTCGACCGCCTGTTTTTCCGTCTGCGTAATCTGTATGTGCGCACCGTCGGACACTCGCTGTCCCGAAAGCGCCGGTACTTGGCGGTCTTCGTGCTGATCGTTGCGGCGATGGCTTTTTTGTATAAAAAAATGCCCACAGCGTATCTGCCGGATGAGGACCAGGGCATCCTCTTCGCGCAGGTGATCATGCCTTCCGGAGCCACGCTGGAACAGACCAAAGAAGTCATCCGGCAAATGGAACAGTATTTTCAGGAGAAAGAAAAAGAAGCGGTGGCCTCCACGCTGGCCATCAGCGGAACCGGATTTTCCGGACGCTCTCAAAACAACGGGATGGTCTTCATTAAATTGAAGGACTGGAAACTCCGCGACCGGAAGGATCTGAAAGACAAGGCGATTGCCGGGAGGGCCATGGCGGCCTTCTCCACCATCCGCAACGCGATGGTCTTCGTCTTTCCGCCGCCCGCCGTGCCGGAGCTGGGCTCATCCAAAGGGTTCGATTTTCAATTGCTTGATCGCGGCGGACTGGGACACGAGGCCCTGATGGGGGCGCAGTACAAGCTGCTCGGTCTGGCCGCGCGCGACCCGCGGCTGACCCGGGTTCGCCCCAACAGCATGGCCGATGTTTCGGAGTACCGCGTGGACGTGGATTGGGATAAGGCCGGCGCGCTGGGAAT
>CAZISY010000090.1:0-2002 GCA_964542025.1 uncultured Verrucomicrobiota bacterium | reverse complement strand
TACGACTGGACCGGACTTTCCTACCAGGAACGCATGTCCAGTTCTCAGGCCGGCATCCTGTACGCCTTTTCCATCTTTGTCATTTTCCTCTGTCTGGCGGCACTGTATGAAAGCTGGCCGGTTCCGATTGCCATTCTGCTGATTCTCCCGCTCGGCGTCATCGGCGGCATCATTGCGTCCAGTCTGCGCGGACTCGCCAACGACGTCTATTTCCAGATCGCGCTCCTGACCACCCTGGGGCTGGCCACGAAAAACGCCATCCTGATTGTCCAGTTTGCCAAGAGCGGGCTGGAAGCGGGCATGGGATTGATGGAAGCCGCCCGGGAAGCCGCCAAACTGCGCTTTCGTCCGATTTTGATGACCTCGCTGGCGTTCGGATTCGGGGTGTTGCCGCTGGCCCTGACCACCGGCGCGGGCGCGGGCGCACAGAATGCCATAGGCACCGGCGTACTGGGCGGCATGGTCAGTTCCACGATCCTGGTCATCCTCTTTGTCCCGCTCTTCTATGTGCTCATCGAAAAAACCTTCGGAAAGCGCAAGCACGAATCGGCGGCGCATCCGGAATCAAACGCTTCGGGGAATGTCGAATTATGAAAAATACCATCATCACCTGGGCGGGAATCGCCCTCCTGCAGGTCGGCTGCACTCTGGCGCCGAAATACAGCCGTCCGATCAGTCCGGTCCCGGAACAATGGCCCGCCGGTGCGGCCTACGACGCCGCTCCGGGCGACACCAACGCCCCGCAGGCCCGCTATTTGAACTGGCAGGAATTTTTCACGGATGAAAAACTTCAGCAGCTCGTGGCCCTCGCACTGACCAACAACCGCAATCTGCGGGTGGCCATGCTGAATGTGGAACGGGCGCAGGCTATTTACGGAGTCCAGCGCGCCGAACTGCTCCCGGTGGTGAATGCCGCAGGCAGCGGAAGCATCGCGGATGTCCCGGCCGACCTTTCCTCCTCCGGCGAACGCACCACCTCCGAACGATATGATGTCAATCTGGGCGTGGCTTCCTGGGAGGTCGATCTGTTCGGACGCATTCGCAGCCTCAAGGATCGCGCACTGGAAGAATATCTCGCCACGGAACAGGCCCGCTGCGGCGCCCAGATTCTTCTGATTTCCTCCGTCGCCAATGCCTATCTGACCCTGGCGGCCGACCAGGAAAATCTCGCCCTCGCCCAGACAACGCTTGAAGCCCAGGAGAAAGCAAAGCATCTGATCGGCCGGCGTTACGAGCTGGGACTGTGTCCTGAATTGGATCTGCACCGCGTGGAAACTCAGGTGGAAACCGCACGCGGCGATATGGCCCGGTTTACCCAGCGCGTGGCGCTGGACGTAAATGCCCTGACCCTGCTGACCGGTGCGCCGATCCCTGAAGAACTCCTGCCTTTCGCACTCGCGCCCCTGCCCGCCCCGCAGGCACTGGCTGTTGAGATATCGTCTGATGTTTTACTGCAACGGCCCGACGTCCTGCAGGCCGAAAGCGCTCTCAAAGCAGCCAACGCCGATATCGGCGCCGCGAGGGCCATGCTGTTTCCGCGCATCTCCCTGACCACGGCGTTCGGAACAGCCAGCAGCCGGCTTTCCGGACTTTTTGAAGCCGGCTCCGACACCTGGAGTTTTGCGCCGCGTGTGAGCATTCCGATTTTCGACAGCCGATCCTGGTCAGCCCTGAAAGCCTCTAAAATTCAGCGTGAAATGGCTGTGGCGCAGTATGAGAAAGCCATTCAGACGGCCTTTCGGGAAGTGGCCGACACCCTGGCCGTTCGAGGCACCGTGGATCAGCAGGTGGCCGCCCAGGAAGCGCTGGTCAACGCGGTTTCGGCAACGTACCGGCTATCCGTCGTTCGCTATGAGCAGGGCATTGATAATTACCTGAGCGTCCTGGATGCGCAGCGTTCTCTGTACGCGGCACAACAGGGACTGGTCAGCCTGCGCCTGGCGAAGCTGACCAATCAAACGCAGTTGTATGCGGTTTTGGGCGGCGGCGGTTATTGATCGGC
>CAZISY010000089.1:0-14332 GCA_964542025.1 uncultured Verrucomicrobiota bacterium | reverse complement strand
CCTACAACGGCGGCGCGATCCTCCTGAACCTGACCGGCCACGACGAAGTCATGCCCTGGAGCGATCCGTGGGTGACCGCCTCGCGCTACGCGATGGTGTCCGCCGTCATGGGCGTGCCGATGGTCTTCTACGGCCAGGAGCAGGGCATCGGGCCGTTCGCGGGCACGGCAGACAAATGGACGGGCTTCGCGGACTTCGAGCTGAACTTCGGCAAGAACATCCCGCACTTCAAGCGCTGGAACCAGCTGCGCGTGTGGAACGAGCCGCCGCTGGACGCGGCCTCGTGCGAGATGGCGCAGTGGCACGGGCGGGTCAATTGGGCTCGGCTCAACAGCCCGGCGCTGCAGAGCGCCAACCAGTACTTCCTGAGCCGGACGGCGGGCGGCGACAATTCCAAGATCTTCGCCGTGGCCAAGTACGAAGCGGCTGGCGCGGTCAGCAACGGTCTGGACGCCGTGCTGGCCTTCGCGCTGTTCGTGAACGACGGCGACCACTCCGGCGCGAACGACACGTACGACCTGGTCGGCTGCTGGGATCTGCTGGGGCTTGAGAACAGCGCCGACGTCTACTACAACGTGCGCAACCTGGCGTCCAGCGACGCCGGGTCGTATCTGTGGGCCACGCCCAAGAGCGGCGCCGACCTCCATTCCGGCGGCGTCTGGGTCAGTTTCGATTCCGACGGCGGCGGCCGCAACATCTACGACAACGGCGCCATCGTGCAGTACCTCAAGCTCGAGGAAGTGCCGGCGCCGGGCACGGAAACGACCAACTCGCCGGTCCCGGTGCCGTACGACTGGCTCGACGCCTACTATCCGGGCGAACATACCGCGCAGGAATACGAAGATCTGGCCGCGCAAGGCGCCAGCAACGGCGTCCAGACGGTCTGGCAGGCCTACGTGGCCGGGCTCGATCCGACGGATCCCGCCGCCGTCTTCGAGATGGACAGCGTTCAGAGCGGCGCCGGCGTGCGGATCACCGTGGGCGCGGTCTCGAACCGGGCCTACCGGATCGAATTCCTCGACGGCGAACTTGCCGTGAATCCCCAGCTTTGGACCGGGTTCCTGGCCAACGGCGCGTGGACCAACGTCGCGCCGTTCACGAACCGGCACGTCTTCTTCGACGACGGCACCGCCACCAACAGCGGCTGGCCAGTCACCACCCAGCGCAACTACCGCATCTGGGTCGGCTTGCCGTAGGCAAAGAAAACCGAATGTCCAATATCCAATGACCAATATCCAGTTGAACAATTCGTTGGATATTGGAAATTGGATGTTGGAAATTGGACATTGAGATTTCAAGGAGCTGAGCCATGTGGATCCTGCGCGGACTGGTGGGCCTTGCCGTCTTGACGGCGCTGGCCTGGGCGCTGAGCGAGAACCGGCGCCGGACGGAATGGAAAACGGTGGGCTGGGGGCTCGGCCTGCAGTTCGCCATCGCGTGGCTGCTGGTGAAAGTGCCGCTGTTCCAGCAGCTGCTGGCGCAGCTGAACAAGGTCGTGCGCGCGGTCGAGCGCGCCAGCCACGCCGGCGGTTCGTTCGTGTTCGGCTATCTCACCGGCGGGGAGGCGCCGTTCCGGTTGGCGGACGGAGCGACCGCAGCGCCGCCGCTGTTCTTCTTCGGCCCGCTGATGATGCTGATCGTGGTGGGGGCTTTGAGCGCCGTGCTGTTCCACTTCGGCATTCTGCAGAAGATCGTCGCGGCGTTCGCGTTCCTGCTGCGGCGCACGATGGGCCTGGGCGGCGCGGAGGGCGTCGTCGTGGCCGCCAACGTGTTCATGGGGCAGAGCGACGCGCCGCTGCTGATCAAGCCCTACGTGGCGCACCTGGGCCGCGCGGGACTGATGTGCACGATGACCGCGGGCATGACGACGATCTCCGGCTCGCTGATGATCGTCTATGCCTCGATCCTGGAACCCGTGCTGCCGGGCGTGGTGCTGGGGCATCTGGTGGTGGCGTCGCTCATCAGCGCGCCGGCGGCGGTGATGGTGGCGCGCCTGATGGTGCCGGCCGAACCGGGCGAGGTGGACCACGAGACGCCCAAGCTGGCGGCCGACACGCACGGGGTGGTGGACGCGCTGCTGGTCGGCGCCAACGACGGCGCGAAAGTCATGGTCAACGTGGCCGTGATGCTCGTGGCCATCATCGCCGTGGTCGCGCTGGTCAACCAGGCGCTGGCCCAATTGCCGCTGGCGACGCCGCTCTCGCTGGAGCGCATGTTCGGCTGGATCCTGGCGCCGGCGATGTGGCTGGTGGGCGTGCCTTGGAGCGAAGCCCGCGCCGCCGGCGAGCTGATGGCGCTCAAGACGGTGTTCAACGAGTTCGTGGCCTATCTGGCCTTGGCCAAGCAGGGCCCCGGCGCGCTGTCTTTCCATAGCCGGCTGATCACGGTCTACGCCCTGTGCGGCTTCGCCAATTTCAGCAGCATCGGCATCCTGGCCGGCACCCTGACGGCGCTGTGCCCCGAGCACAAGCGGACGATCGCCGCGCTGGGGCTCAAGGCCATGGTGGCCGGCACCCTCGCCACCCTGATGACCGGCGCGGTCATCGGCATCCTGATCCGGCCCTGAGCGGCCCGGCAGGATCTTTTACGTTCGACGTTAAGCCGGCCCAAAGTTTTTACGTTCTACGTAAAACCGGGACAAAGTTTTTACGTTCTACGTAAAATCCCGCGCCGGTCGGAACCTGCACGGGGGGCTGACGTTCGGATTTCGTTTGGGCGCGGAAATCGCTGGCGTCCCGGCGCGGCGCGGCCTATCCTGAAAGCGTGAGAAGCGCGTTCCATCTGGACGTCGCGGTTTGGCTGGCGGTGGCGGCGTGGGGGCTGGCCCGACCGGACCCGGCGCGCGCGGCGGCCCCGGGCGGCGGCAATGGCCCGTTCCAATTGACGGCCGAAGAACAGGCGTTTCTGGCGGAGCATCCCGCGATCCGCGTCGGCACGATGGCCGATTGGCCGCCGTTGAACTTCACGGACTCCACTGGCCGGCCGGCGGGGATCGGCGTGGATCTGCTGGAGGAGATGAACCGCCTGATCGGGGGCGGGCTCCAGGTCGTGCCCGGGGCGTTCGACGAAAACCTCGAAAAAGTCCGGACCGGCGAACTCGACGCGCTGATGGACGTGACCCCGAAGCCGGATCGGGAGGAATACCTGATCTTCACGCAGCCGTACCAGGACATTCCGCACGTGATCGTGGGCCGGCGGAACGCGCGCTACTACGATTCGGCGCAAGCGCTGGCGGGGCGCACGGTGGCGCTGGAAAATGGCTTCGGCAACGTGAAGTGGTTCGAGGAGAATTTCCCGTCCGTGCGGATCCGGCTCTTCGGCTCCACGCGGGATGCGCTCGATGCGGTGGCGCGCAGCCAGGCCGATGCCTACGCGGGGAACCGGGCGGTGGCGATGTACCTGATCGAACGGGAAATGCTGACGAACCTGCATCTGCAGGGGCGGCTGGAAAAGCCCGCGGTGGTGCTGGCCATCGGCGTGCGCCGCGACTGGCCGGTCGCGGCGGGGCTGCTGGACCGGGCGTTGCGGCACGTCCTGCGCACGGAAGGCCGGGCCATCCAGGCGAAGTGGTTCGAGGCGTCCAGCAAAGCCGGCGCGCGGTTCCGCCCGACGCCCGCGGAGCAGGCCTGGTTGGCGGCCCATCCGACGATCCGCATCGGCGCGATGGACAACTGGCCGCCGATGGATTTCGTGGACGAGACGGGCGCGCTGCTCGGAATCGGGGCGGACTTTGCCGCGCGGCTGAACGAACTGCTCGGCGGCCGGCTCGAAACGGTGCCCGGGCCCTTTCCCCGGCTGCTGGAAGACGTCCGGTCCGGCCAGCTGGATGCGCTGCTGGACGTCACTCCGCGGCCCGACCGCGAGGAATACCTGCGCTTCACCAAGCCCTACGCCGTGCTGCCGCACGCGATCGTGGCGCGCAAGGGCGGGCACTACTACGATTCCTTCGAAAGCCTGCACGGGCGCACCGTCGCGGTGGAGGCCGGCTTTTTCGTGGCGGCGCACATGCGGTCCAACCATCCGGCCATCCGCATCGTGGAAGTTCCCTCGACGCGGGAAGCGCTGCTGGCGGTGGCGGCGGAACAGGCGGACGCCTACGTCGGCAACCGCGCGGGGGCGGATTGGATCATCGGCCGCGAGCTGTTGGCGACTCTGCAAATTCAGGGCCTCGTGCGCGAAACCGCTTCCGTGAACGCCATCGGCGTCCGCAAGGACGCGCCGCTGCTGGCGGCGATTCTGGACCGGGCGCTGGCGACGCTGTCGCAGCAAAGCGTCCAGGACGTTTTCGCCCGCTGGGCCGGCGTGGGCCAGGACCGCGGCGGCGGCCTGGCGTGGATCCGGCTGACGCCCGAGGAAAAACAATGGCTCGCGGCCCATCCCGTCATCCGCTTCGCCAGCAATCCGCGCTGGGCGCCGCTGGAATTCCTCGACCGGGCGGGGATTCCCCAGGGCATTTCGCACGACTATCTAAAGCGGTTCGGACAAGCCCTGGGCGTGGATTTCCGGCACGTCCCGGTCGCCGCCTGGGCGGACGCGCCGGACCTGCTCCGCCGCGGCGAGGTGGATCTGCTGACGTCGCTGAACAAGGCGAGCGCGCGGAAGGACGAGTTCGCCTTCACCCCGCCGTATCTGTCGCTGCAGACGGCGATATTCACGCGGGAAGACACGCCCTACGTCGGGGATCTCTCCGAGCTGAAGGGCCGCCAGGTGGCGGTGGTGCCCGGCTACGGAATGAAGGAATACCTCGTTTCGCGGAATGCGGAGATGGACGTGGCCTGCGCCAAGGACGTGCCGACCGCGTTGCGGATGCTGGCGGACGGCACCGTGGACGCCTACGTGGGTTCCTTGCTGATCAGCAGCCACTACATCCAGGCCGGCGGGCACGGCCGGATCAAGGTGGCGGGGGAAACCCCCTTCGTCTACCAGCCGGCGTTCGTTTGCCGCAAGGAATGGAGCCTGCTGGCGGACATCCTCGACAAGGCGCTGGAGGACGTCGCCGACGACGAGAAGAACGCCATCGCGCGCAAGTGGATGGCCGTGACCTACGAGCAGCGCATCGACTACGCCAAGCTGTACAAGTACGCCGCGGGCGCGCTGGCGCTGCTGGTCCTGTTCGGCTATTGGAACCGGCGCATGGCCGCCGAGATCCGCCGGCGCAAAGCGGTGGAGGCGTCGCTGCACCGCAGCGAAGAGGCGCTGCGCGCCGCCAACAAGGAGCTGGAGGCGTTTTCATATTCCGTTTCGCACGATTTGCGCGCGCCGTTGCGGCACGTGGCCGGCTTCGTCCAGCTGCTGCAAACCAAGGCGCAGGCCACGCTCGACGAGACCGGCCGGCGCTATCTGGACGTCATCGCCGGCGCCGCCGCGAAAATGGGGACGCTGATCGACGACCTGCTGTCGTTCTCGCGCACGGGGCGGGCGCAGATGCGCCTCGAGACGGTGCCGCTCGGGCCGCTCGTGGACGAATGCCGGCGCGAACTGGAGCCGGAAACGCGCGGCCGGACCATCGATTGGCGGATCGGGGATCTGCCGGAGGTGACGGCCGACCGCGCGCTGCTCCGGCAGGTCGTGGCCAACCTGCTCGGCAACGCGGTGAAATACACGTCCAAGAAGCCCGCCGCCCGCATCGAGGTGTCCGCCCGCCGCGAGGGCGCCGAAATCGTCGTGTGCGTCCGCGACGATGGCGCGGGCTTCGACATGAAATACGTCGACAAGCTGTTCGGCGTGTTCCAGCGGCTGCATGCGGAAACGGAATTCGAGGGCACGG
Organism: uncultured Verrucomicrobiota bacterium; assembly: GCA_964542025.1. Classification (GTDB taxonomy): domain Bacteria; phylum Verrucomicrobiota; class Kiritimatiellia; order RZYC01; family RZYC01; genus JAQVYB01. The sequence continues at coordinate 8,565 of CAZISY010000089.1, read as the reverse complement.
GCATCGGCCTCGCCAACGTGCGGCGCATCGTGGTCCGCCACGGCGGCCGCACCTGGGCCGAAGGCGCGGTGGGCCGGGGCGCGGCGTTCTATTTCACTTTGCCGGCCGAAGCGCCGGCGCCGGAGGGCTGAAGCGATGAATGCGACGAGCGGCAAATACATCCTGCTGGCCGAAGACAATCCCAACGACGTCGAGCTGACGCTCGCCGCGCTGGCGGACAGCCACATGGTCAATCCGGTGGAAGTGGTCCACGACGGCGCGGAGGCACTGGATTTTCTCTACCGCCGGGGCAAATACGCGGCCCGGACGCAGGGAAATCCCACCGTGATCCTGCTGGACATCAAGATGCCGAAGATGGACGGCCTGGAAGTGCTGCGGATCCTCAAGAACGATCCGGCGCTGCGGCTCATCCCCGTCGTGATGTTGACCTCGTCGCGCGAAGAGGCGGATCTGGTGCGCAGCTACGAAAGCGGCGTGAACGCCTACGTCGTCAAGCCGCTGAACTTCGACGACTTTATCCGCGCCGTGCGCGAAATCGGCCTGTTTTGGGGATTCCTGAACGAACCGTCGCCGCCGCCGCGCAAACCGGGGCCGGCTTGAGGAAGCGCGCGGCATGAACGCATCCTCGCCCAACGAATCCGCGCCGCCGTTTCCGGAAAAGCGGCTGAAGATCCTCCATCTCGAGGACAATCCCACCGACGCGTTGCTCGTGCGGGAAATGCTGGACGCGGACCAGGTGCCCTGCGACGTCGTCGTGGTGGCGGGCCCGGAGGATTTCGAGCGCGAACTCGCGCGGGGCGACGTGGACGTGGTGATCTCGGACTACAGCCTGCCGCACTATTGCGGCACCGAGGCCTTGCAACACGCGCGGACCCGTGGTCCGGACCTGCCCTTCATCTTCGTGTCGGGCTCCATCGGCGAAGAGCGCGCGGTGGAGGCCGTGCGGCTGGGGGCGACGGACTACGTCATGAAGGAACACCTGCGGCGCCTCGGCGTGGCGGTGCGCCGCGCCGTCGAGGCCGCGGACAGCGCCCGCCGGCGCCGGGAAGCCGAAACCCGCCTGGAAGAGGAGCGCGATTTCCTCGTCGACGTGTTTTCCAGCGTGCAGGACGGCCTCGTCGTGCTGGATGCGGACCTGAGGATCGTGCGGACCAACTCCACGATGGAGAAGCTGTTCCCGGACCGCATGCCGCTGGTCGGGCGCGCGGTCGACGGGCTCTGTCCGGCCGCGGCGGAGAAAATCCGGGCCGTCACCCTGCGGGATGGGCAACCGACGCAAACCCTCTGCGCGTTGGAAACCGCGCAAGGCCAGGGGGAATTCAGCGTGTATGCCTATCCCTGGGTGGAACGCCGCAGCGGCCGGCAAAAAGGCGCGCTGCTCTACCTCCGCAACGTCACCTCCGAACGCCGGCTGCAGCAGCAGCTGTTCCAGGCGCAGAAAATGGAAAGCATCGGCCAACTGGCCGGCGGCGTGGCCCACGATTTCAACAACATCCTGCAGGCCATCCTCGGATTCGCCGAGGTCCTGGCCGCCGAACTGCCCGAAGGCGAGCCGGCCGGCGCCGACGTCGCCGAAATCCGCAAAGCGACGGAGCGCGGCATCGCCTTGACCCGCCAGTTGTTGGCCATCAGCCGCAAACAGGTGTTGGCGACGGAGGATTTCGACCTGAAAGAACGGCTCGGCCAGATGGGCAACATGCTGCAGTGCCTGCTCGGGAAGACCTTCGAATTGAAGTGCGAGTTTTCGGACGCGCCCGCGGTCGTCCACGGCGACGCGAACCAGATCGAGCAGATCCTGCTGAATCTGGTCGTGAACGCGCGCGACGCGATGCCCCACGGCGGCGCGATCGCCATCGGCGTCCAGCCCCGGGAAGTGGCCGCGGCGGAGGCGGCGCGGCGCGGTCCGTCCTGGCGGGCCGGCCGGTTCGTGTGCCTGTCCGTGCAGGATGCGGGCCTGGGCATTCCGCCGGAAATCCTGCCGCGGCTGTTCGAGCCGTTTTTCACCACGAAAGCCAAGGGAAAGGGCACGGGTCTGGGCCTGTCCACGGTCTACGGCATCGTGCAACAGCACGGCGGCTGGGTGGACGTGGACAGCCAGGTCGGCCGGGGCACCCGCTTTGCCGTCTACCTGCCGGTCCCCGCGAAAGGAAATGCGCCATGAGCACTGCGCCGGCCGCCGCCCCGAAGCCGTTGAAGGTCCTCGTCATCGAGGACTCCGAAGTCGATGCGCTGCTGCTGGTGGAGCAGCTGCGGGCCGGCGGCTATGCGCCCGACGCCCGGCGGGTGGACAACGCGGAAGACTTGATGGAGGCCTTGGAAAAGCAGGCCTGGGACGTCATCTTTTCCGACCACAGCATGCCGCGCTTCAGTTCCACCGAGGCCCTGGAAATCGTGCGGTCTTCCGCCCTCGACGTGCCGTTCATCATCGTCTCCGGCGTGATCGGAGAAGAAGCGGCGGTGGCTGCGATGCGCGCCGGTGCGCAGGATTACCTGATGAAGGGCAACCTGACCCGCCTGGTGGCCGCGGTGGCGCGGGAACTGGCCGAAGCGGAGGAACGCCGCGCCCATCGCGAGGCCGAACGCGCGCTGCTGGCGCAGGAAGAGGAATTCCGGATCGCGCGCGAAGTCCAGCAGCAGTTGTTTCCCTCCGGCCCGCCGCTGCTGGCCGGCTACGACATCGCGGGCGCCTCGCGGCCGGCCACCGCCACCGGCGGCGACTATTTCGACTTCATCCCGACGCCCCAAGGACGGTTGCTGGTCGTGGTGGGGGACGTCACCGGGCACGGTCTCGGACCGGCCCTGCTCATGGCCGACGCGCGCGCCTATCTGCGCGCGCTGGCGCTGTCGGGCCTGAGCTTCGCGGACATCCTGGCCCAGGCCCGGCATCTGCTGATCGAAGACCTCGGCGATGAACGCTTCATCACGCTGCTGTTCGCCGAGCTCGATCCGGCGACGGGCGTCTGGCAGTACGTCAACGCCGGCCATCCGCCGGGCTACGTGCTCGGGCCCGACGGCGGCGTCCGAATCCACTTGGCGGCGAATACCGCGGCGGTCGGCATCGACCGCGCCGAAGAGCGCCTGGCGCCGGGCCGGATCGTGCTGGCGCCGGGCGAATGGATCCTGCTGCTGACCGACGGCATCCTCGAAGCCCAAGCGAAAGACGGCGAGGAATTCGGCGAGGAGCGCGTGCTGGAGCTGGCGCGCACCGCGCGCACCCGGTCCGCCGCGGAGATCATCCGGGCGTTGCTCGACACCGCCCAGCGCTTCGGCGATCCCCATAGCCCGCGGCAAGACGACATGACCGCCATCGTGGTCAAACGGTGAAATCGGAGCATCCCATGCCAGACCAGCGGCGGCTGTTGGCGACCCTCTTGTGCGGCTTGGCGGCGGCTTGGCTGGCCGTCGCCGCCCAGGCGCCGCCGCCGGCCGCGCCGGAACGACACCCCGTAATCCGGTTGATCGAACCGGGCCGCGACGATCCGGCCTTGGCGCGCCTCGAGATCGTGCGCGCGCGGTTGCCGGAAAAAAACCGGCGGCGGAACAACTTCGCCTGGGCGGTGGCGAAGATCGAGGGGCTCGAGAAGGTGGAATACTACGCCCACAGCGGCATCAACGGCTTGGGCGGATTGTCCGCCGAGGCCGCCGCGCGGATCCCGGACATTTCGCCGCGCTGCAAGAAAGGACGCTTCGACGTCCTGTGCGTGAACCACGCCGACGAGATCGAGGGCGATGACTGCTGGCCGCGCTACATGGATACGGAAGTGAAGATTCTGGAGGACCTGGCGGCGCACCTGCCGGATCCGTCCGCGGCGGGCCGGGTGCGGCTCTACACCGACCTCTATCCATGCGCCAGTTGCCGGCACGTCATGGCCCAGTTCTTGGCTATCTACACCAACGTGCGGATGCAGGTGCTGTATCGCGAGCGATGACGTTAAACCGGGGATGGATTTAACGCGATTTTCATGCGGAACGGGTTGACCCCGCCTCTCCGCGGAAGTTCCCTTGTGGATGGAGAGAGAAGACCGGTGCGGATTCTCTCCGAAGGGAGCGGGCGCATGAAAACGATGCGGGCGTTTGCGGGGTGCGGGGTGGGGTTGTTGCTCTGGGGCACGTGTTGTTGCGAGGGGGCGCCTTCGCTCTCCGTCACCAAGCCGCCGGTGCAGCTGCCGACGCTGATGACGGGGCCGCCGATCGATCCCACCGCCGCCCAGGGGCAGTGGTTCGTGGATACCAACGGAGTGGAAACCGTGCGCACGAACGAATTCCACGACGAAACCGCCGGCGGGCTGGGGGCCAATGCCATCACCGGCTACGTGGACAACGTCGTCTACCAGCTGGGGCCGGGCACTCCGATCCAGGGATTCAGCATCCAAGCCACGATCCACAACGACACGACCGTGACGGCCGGCTGGGCGGCGGGCGCCAACAGCCACGGCGAATCGCGGCCCCGGGACTTGGCGGAGATGCCCTACGTCGGTCCGCTGGTGGACGTCAAACTCGCGGCGGAATTCGCCATCGGCGACACCAACAAGCTGCCGCTCGCGTTCAACTACCCCGTCGGACCGTATCGCGAAGGCGGAACGCCGTACATCGAAGCGATCAACGAGGACCAGTGGGGCTGGTATTGCTGGAACCCCGAGGATCCGGATCCGGAGCACAGGCCGTCCGGAGGCTACTTCGTCCCGACCTGGGATTTCGGCACCATCCCGCTGGGGCAATCGGCCACGCGCCAACTCGTCTTCGTGGTCGTTCCGCCGGGTCTGCAGCCTGCTGACCCGCGCTATTTGGCCATCGTCGCCTCGTACGTCGGCACCAACGACGTCCTGATGAACCGCAGTCCGTCGCTCAAGATCAGCACCTGGATCGACGACATCGCCCTCGATCTGGGGGCGCAGCAGGAAGAGCCGCCGCCGTTGCGCCTGAGCGACGTTTCCGTGTTCCACAATCCGTTCAAGGAGGACGAAGAAGCGCTGGATTTCGGCGACGCGCCCGACGCGCCGTATCCGACTTTGCTGGCCAACGACGGCGCGCGGCATGTCGTCGTGCCGGGCATCTACCTGGGCGCCTTGATCGACTCGGAGCCGGACGGGCAACCCGACGCCTCGGCCACGGGGGACGACCTCGCCAACCTCGCCGACGAAGACGGCGTGGCGTTCCTGAACAACTGGGTGGCGGGCCAGGTGGCTACCGTGCAGGTGGTAGCGGCGACGTCGGGCATCGTCTCGGCCTGGGTGGATTTCGACCTCAACGGCAGTTGGGGTGATTTCGGCGAAAACGTTTTGGCGGGCATGCCCGTGGTCGCGGGAACCAACGTAATGGTCGTCAACGTGCCGGCCAGCTCGTCCAACGGGTCGACGTTCGCGCGCTTCCGCTTTACCACGTTGCCGGTGGCCATGACCTACACGGGCCTCGTGGCCAACGGCGAGGTGGAGGATTACGCCCTGAGCATCTTGCCGGCGGAAGAGACGGCCCTCGATTTCGGCGATGCCGACGACAGCCCGCTGGCTCCCATCTATCCGACCCTGCTCGTCAACAACGGCGCGCGGCACGTCGTCGTGCCGGGCGTCTTCCTCGGCGCTACCGTCGACGCCGAGCCCGATGGCCAGCCCGACGGCACCGCCACCGGCGACGACAACAATCCGCCGGCCGGGCTCAACGACGAGGACGGCGTGGGATTGCCGCCCGTCCTGGTCGCAGGCGCGACCGTGCCCGTGCCGGTCGTCGCTTCCGTGCCGGGTTTCCTCAACGCCTGGATCGACTGGAACGGCAACGGCACGTGGAGCGACCCCGGCGAACAGGTGTTTACGAATCAGCCCTTGGCGCCGGGACCCAACCCGTTGCTGCTGTCCGCGCCGTTGCCGCCGGTATTCGCTTCCGGGGGGCCGCAATCCCGCTGGCGGTTCACGACCTATCCGCCGGCGGCCCCGGCATACACCGGCGCGGAAACGGACGGCGAGGTCGAAGACTACGAAGTGCTTCTGCAGGTGCTGGATTTCGGCGATGCGCCCGATCCGGCCTACCCCTCGTGGCTCGCCAACGACGGCGCGCGGCACCTGATTCCGACCGCGCCGGTCTACTATCTGGGCGCGACGGCGCCCGATCTGGATCCCGACGGCCAGCCGACCGCCGCGGCCGACGGCGACGACCTCGCCGGCATCGACGACGAGGACGGGGTGTCCGTCCCCTCCGGCGCGCCGCTGGTGCGGGGCGACGCCAGCGCGGCGCTGGTCGTGAATTGTTCCACGGCCGGCGGCTATTTGAACGCGTGGCTCGATTTCGACGGCAACGGGAGCTGGGCCGACGCCGGGGAGCGAATCGCCGCCGACCGCGCCATGCCCGCGGGTTTTTCGGCGCTCGTGTTCAGCATTCCCGCCGGGGCCCGGGTGGGGCCAACCATCGGCCGGTTCCGCTTCGCCAGCGGTACGGGACTGTCGTACGTGGGCTACGCCGCGGACGGCGAGGTGGAGGACCACGAGTTCACGATCTACCAGCATGCGCCCGACACCAACACGTTCTGGATCACCAACGTCGCGCATACGGCCACGAACCAAATCACGATCGAATGGATGGGCGACACCAACGCGGTCTATGAAACCCAGTACATCTTCGATCTGCCGAGCACGGCCAGTCCGCCGTGGACGGCCTGGGGGCCGTGGGTGAGCGCTCCGCCGTTGCAGCAGGTGGACACCAACGCGACGACCACGGCGAAACACTACCGCGTCGTCGCGCCGTTCTCCCCGCCGCCGCCCTAGCGGCGTGCGGCGGCCTTGTCGCGCAGCTGGGCCAAGCGCGCGATCGCTGCGCGCAGCGTGTCCTCCCGCTTGGCGAAGTGGAACCGGATCAGGTGGTTCACCGGTTCGCGGAAGAAGCTGGAACCGGGCACGGCGGCCACGCCGACGTCGCGCGCGAGCCATTCGCAGAAGGCCACGTCGTCCGGCGCGCCGAATTCGGAAATATCGACCATGACGTAGTAGGCGCCTTCGGGTTCGGTGAAGGTCAACCCGGCGGCGCGCAGGCCGTCGAGGAACAGGTCGCGCTTGGCCGCGTAGATTTCCGCCAGATGGGCATAGTAGGCATCGGGCATTTCCAGGCCGGCGATGGCGGCCTCCTGCAAGGGCGCGGCGGCGCCGACGGTCAGGAAGTCGTGCACCTTGCGCGCGCCGTCGATGAAGGCGGGCGGGGCGACCACGTAGCCCAGCCGCCAGCCCGTGATGGAATAGGTCTTCGAGAGCGAGCTGCACGAGACGGTGCGGTCGAACATGCCGGGCAGCGTCGCGAAGTACACGTGCCGGTGCGGGGCGTAGACGATGTGTTCGTAGACTTCGTCGGTGATGACGTAGGCGTCGAATTCCTCCGCCAGGGCCGCGATCTGCAGCAGCTCGTCGCGGGTGAAGACCTTGCCCGTCGGATTCGACGGATTGCACAGGATGAGCGCCTTGGGGCGCTGCTCGAAGGCCCGGCGCAATTCGGCGGGATCGAACGCGAAATCGGGCGGGCGCAAGGGCACGTAGATGGGTTCCGCGCCGGAGAGAATGGTGTCGGCCACGTAGTTTTCGTAGAAGGGCGAGAACACGACCGCCTTGTCGCCCGGGTTGCAGGCGGTCATCATGGCGGCCATCATCGCTTCGGTGCTGCCGCAGGTGACGACGAGATTCTGGTCCGGATCGATGGGCAACCCGGTGAAGCGGGCCTGCTTGCGGGCGAGGGCGCGGCGGAAACCGGGGGCACCCCAGGTCACGGCGTATTGGTGGGGGCCCGCATGAGCGGTTTTCTCAAGGGCGCGGCGCAACTCTTCGGGCGGATCGAAGTCCGGGAAGCCCTGCGACAGGTTGACGGCGCCGCATTCCATGGCCACCCGCGTCATCCGGCGGATGACCGATTCCGTGAAACGACCGACGCGGTGGCTGGTGGTGGGCATGGCGGCTTCCTTAGGCCGGGCGCGGCCGGCGGGCGAGGAGGAGATAGGCGACCGATGCCGCCAGAACGGTGTTGAGCGGCGGCAGGCCCGGCAGGAATTTCGCCGCGCAGAAGCCGGCGGCCCAGGCGGCGACGGCCGCCCAGCGGATGCCGGGGGCGGGCTCCGCGTCCGGCGCGCGCCGGCGGACGACGAAATAGTCCAGGATCAAAATCGCGCCGATGGACGGCAGCATCAGGTTGAGCAAGTTCAGCCACGGCACGAAATGGTTGTAGGCGGCGGTGGCGAAGACCGTGCCGAGGCAGCCGTTGATCAAGACGAACTTTCGCTTCCGCAGGCGCGTGAGCGTGGCGAAACCGAGGCTGGCGGCGTAGAGCGCGTTGTCGTTCGTCGTCCAGATGTTGAGGCCGAGCACCAGCACGGAGACGGCGATCAAGCCCTGCGCCTTCAGCGCGAGGGAGATGTCGTTGGTCTGGTAGAAGGCCGACGCCACCGCGCCGAAGAGAAACATCAGCGAATTGCCCAGCAGGAACGCGATTACCGTGGCCGAGACGGAAATGCGCGACGTGCGCGCGTAGCGGGTGAAGTCGGGCGTGAGCGTGCCGCCGGAAATGAACGACCCCACGCAAATACCGATCGCCGCCGGCAAG
>CAZISY010000088.1:4852-14541 GCA_964542025.1 uncultured Verrucomicrobiota bacterium | reverse complement strand
GTGGATCAATCCATGCGCGTGGCCGACAACAATCTCATTGCCGACACCATTAACCAGTCCGCGCTACGCCAGGCCGTTGCCGCGCGGTATGACGTACTACCCGGCGATGTCACGCTCGACCAAATCTGGTCCATGCTGGCTCAGGAAAACGGCGCCGTCTGGTACATTGAGCAAATGAACAAAGCCGCCCTCGCCCTGCCGGAACGCCTGACGGCGAAACGCCTGACGGAACTGTCCGGCGCGCGCGCGGAATCCCGGCTCTATCTCAAGGCCGAACGGCAAACCACCGAGGCAGGCGGCGGCTTCATGGGCATCGGCGAGCGCATGACCTGGCTGGCCTTTGTTTCCATGCTGGTCTGCGTCGTGGGCATTGCCAACGCCATGCTGATGAGCGTCACCGAACGCTTCCGCGAAATCGCCACGCTGAAATGCCTCGGCGCGCTGGATGGATTCATCATGACCGTTTTTCTGATTGAGGCGTCCATACTCGGCCTGGTGGGCGGGATCATCGGGACGCTGCTGGGCCTGATCCTGTGCCTCATTCGCATGTTTTCCATTTTCCACGCGCTGGTTTCCCAATCGTTTCCCCTGAATGCGCTGCTGGCGGCGGCGGGCCTTTCGGTGGCGGCGGGTGTTCTGCTCGCAGCTGTTGCGGCCGTGTACCCCTCATTCCGCGCGGCGCGCCTGGCACCCATGGAGGCTATGCGTATTGAATAAAACCCGGCGGGCGGAACACCCCCGCCCCCACTTGGATCGCTTATTATGAAGGATACGACAAAAACAGCAAACACGCAGGCCGGGGACGGATCCGAAAAACGGCGCGTCATTATACGCACCATCGGTATGAAGAAGGAATATAACCGGGGCGGCGAAATCACACGAGCCCTGCGCGGCGTGGATGTGGAGCTGTACACCGGCGAATTCATCGTGGTCATGGGGCCTTCCGGTTCCGGAAAAAGCACGTTTTTCAATATGATCGGAGCTCTCGACAGCCCCTCGCATGGACGCGTTTTCATTGATGAAGTGGATGTGGCCCAGCTGACGGCTGAAGAACTCGCTTTTCTGCGCTGCCGAAAAATCGGCTACATTTTCCAATCGTACAACCTGATCCAGTACATGACGGCGCTCGAAAACGTAACCACGCCCATGGCTTTCGGCGGCGTCGATCCCGACAAGGCGCGCACCCGCGGCATGGGTCTGCTCGAACTCGTCGGCCTCAAAGAACGCTGGTTTCACCGCCCCATTGAAATGTCCGGCGGGCAGCAGCAGCGCGTAGCCATCGCCCGGTCCCTCGCCAACGAACCCTCGGTGCTTCTCTGCGACGAACCGACCGCCAATCTCGACCATCATACCGGCGACGAAATTCTGGCCATTCTTCAAAAGCTGAACAAGGAACGCGGCGTCACCATTATCTGCGCCACCCACGATCACCGCATGATGAATGTGTGCGACCGCCTGCTGTGGATACGCGACGGTGCCATTGAGCGCATTGCGCGCCGCGACGAAGTGGAAGTGGAGCTGGGCAGTATTTCATAGCCGTAAAAACAGGCGCGGGAGGTCCGGAAACGGCCATCAAACGATGCAACGGAATAACGAGTTAAAACGGAGAACCAACGTGTTAAAACGGTTACGAATCAATGGATGGTTCATGCTGGGACTGCTTCTGCTTGCGCAAAGCAGCGCCCGTGCGGCATCGGAACAATTTCTGAACGACGTACGCACACTGACCGCCGCGCCGCACCGTCTGGGCGGCTCGGAGGAGTACGGGCGGGCTGCGGATTATGTGAGCCGGCGCCTGACGGAGATCGGGCTCGACGACGTATTCATCCAGGAATTTCCGGCGGCGCAGACGAAGGTGCTGCGTTGCGAAGCCATCACCGGCGACGGACGTAAAATCGCGCTGCAACCGGCGCGCCCCAACGGCATCATGGCCCCGGTCAGCGGACCGGAGGGCATCACCGGCGAGCTGGTATATATCGGGCACGGCACGCAGGCTGATTTCGAACGGGCCGATCCTGCCGGAAAAATTGCTGTGATGGATTACAATTCCGGCGACCAGTTTCTTCAAACCTTCCGCCTCGGCGCGAAAGCCATCATCTTCGTACGCAGTGAGCCGGCACTGGCCTGGAATCATCATTACGTCCGTGCCAACGCCAACCTCCCCCGTTTCTTCTATGATGGCAACCCCGGAGATCTGGCCGAAGGAACCCGCCTGACCATCCACAGCGAAATCGTCTGGGAGCGCGTCACCGGACGCAATGTAATCGGATTCATCAAAGGAACCAACCCGGTCTTCCATTTTGAAAAACCCGAGGTGATCATTCTTTCCGCCAATCTCGATACCTACGGCCAGATTCCCACGCGCACCCCCGGAGCGCGCGGCGCCGCCAACTGCGCCGCCCTCCTTCAGATGGCGGAGCAGTTCAAAAAGAATCCTCCGCGGCGCGACGTACTGTTCCTCTTCACCGATATGAGCGCACGCTTCCATGCCGGAGCCGCCGCGTTCTATTCGGCCCTGGAAGAAGACGATAAAAATACCGATGTCGATACCCGCCTCGTATACTGGCAGCAGGAAACCGACTTCCTCCATGATATGATTGCCCTGATGGGAAGCAGCGACCCCCTCGCCCAGGGAACCACCCCGCACGGACGCGACTTGAACAAGCGCCTGCGCACCAAGTCGGCGGACTCCGCGTACCTCGCCCGCTCCAAAGTCATGGACCTGCGCGAATCGCTGGATGATCTGCGCGAGTCGGGCAGCGCCTCCGAAGAACAAATCGCCCAGGTGGAAGCCGACATCGCCCGGCTGGATAAGGAAAAAGACCGCTGGAACGAACTCCGCCGCTACCTCGGGAAAGGCACCCCCGGCCCCGAAGTGCAGGATCTTTTTCAGTCTGTCCTCGCCGAAGTGCGCCGGGATGCCGAACAGCGCCTGAAAGAACTTCAGCTGGATGAAAACGCGCTTAAATCCGCCAAGCGCATCAAAACTCTGCTTGGCAACCGATGGATCAACCTGCACATGTCCCTGCTGCTGGGCGACAATTCAAAACGCTGGGGCGTCATCATCGGCGGCGATTCCGAAATTCATTCCCGCCAGGATCAGCCCGGCCTCTACGGAAAAATCAAAAACACCTTTCAGCAAACCTGGCGGGAACTCCAAAGTGCCAACATCGCTCCGGCCGGCTTTGATCCCTATTCCGTCGGTGACGAGCTGACCGAATCACGCCTGCTGTGGGCCGCGCCCATGCTCGTACACAGCGGAGAAATCGCCGGGCGATTCGGCTTTTACAATGTCGTGCTGGGAACCATTCAGGAGCGCCTCGCCCGTGAAGGCACCCCGGATGACACCATGGACCAAATCAACCTGGACACCATCGAAACCTGCTCCCGCGAAATCGCCCTGATGCTCGGCGGTGTGCGTGACGGCGTAAAAACAGCCCCTTCATGCGTCGCCGATCAGGACATGCTTTCGCTCCGCCGGGCCATCCGCACCGACAAACAGTTCATCACGTCCTATTTTGCCAACGGCCGTCCGCAGGGCGCCCTCTGTATGGGCCGCCAGCGCGGCAGCTCCATGCCGAACATGCCGGTTCCCGGCGCCACGGTGCAGCTCTTCACCGGAAAACCCTGGAACGCCTGCTTCTGGCCCTACAGCAAAGCCTATGGATTTGATCAGTTTTTTGTGGTCATGACCGATCAGAACGGTACCTACAGCTGCGGGCCGATTCCCGAAGGCGACAACGGCATACAGGGTTTCGCCGCCGCGTTCGATGAGCGCGGCAGCGTGACGATGGCCTCGGATAACGAGTCCATCAAACAGGCCCTCACCCGCCTGAATCTGTTCAATGCCGCCAACGGTTTCTTTATGCTGCCTCCCGGTTTATGGCAACCCCAGGCCGCTATCATGAATGCCCGCGCCAATGCCACGATTTCCGATGAAGCCGGCACCAAGGCCTACACCGAAACCACCGACAGCACGATATTGTTTTTCTGCGAAGACCGCACCCCCGGCATCAAGGCGTTCAACCTCGGCTGTATCGCCGCCCTCGCCTACACGCCCGACAAAAAAATCAGCGCGCGCGACGAACAGTACGGCGCGGGCTTTCCGCTGGATACGGAGTGGACCACCATTCGCACCGCGGAACAATCCGCCTCCGACATCTGGAATCTGAATGAATCGCGGCTGGCCATCATGCGCAGTCGTGACATCATGAACAGCTCCCTGGAAGAACTGCACGGACGCATCAGGGATACGCTTGACGATGCCGTTCAAACCGAATCCCCCGCCCGCCGGGAATCCATGTATGCCGCCTCCTTTTTAAGCGCCTCGCCCGTGTACACCATGATACGGGAGAATATGGACGATCTGATTACGGCTGTCCTTATTCTGCTGGCGCTGTGCGTACCTTTCGCCTTCGCCCTGGAACGCCTGCTGATTGGTGCTTCCATGATCTACAGGCAAGTGATGTGGTTCGCCATTTTCTTTATCATCACCTTCGTCATCCTGTATCTTTCCCATCCCGCATTCGCCATCGCCCAGACGCCGATCATCATCTTCCTGGGGTTCGCCGTCGTTGTGCTTTCCATGCTGGTGATCGTGATTATCATGCGAAAATTCCAGGTGGAGCTGAAAACCATTCAGGGAATGACGGCCTCCGTACACGCCTCCGACATCTCCCGGTTCAATACCATCATGGCCGCCATGAGCATGGGCATATCCACCATGCGCCGCCGCCCCCTGCGCACCGCCCTCACCGCCGTGACCATCATTCTGCTCACCTTCACCATCCTCTGCTTTGCCTCCTTCGACACCCAAAAAGGCATTCTCAAACTCTTCACTGCGCCCTCCCCGGCCTACACGGGCGTACTGATGCGAAACGCCGCCTACGGCTCCTACAATTCCGACTACCTCGACATCATTGAAGGCCGCTGGGGAAAATCCGCCACGGTGTGCCCCCGCTACTGGGTTTGTCCTGAATTCAAAAACGACCCCGATTTCGTGGTATCCCGGGAAGACGGCTCCCAGTCCGTCACTCTGCGCGGCATGCTGGGGCTCGATGCCCGGGAACTGGCTCTTCGGGAAGATTTGCGCGGCCTGCTGCAGATTGAAAACCCGCAGGACATCGAAGACCGCGTGTTCATCACCGAGGCCGTCGCCGACCTGATGCAGGTGAAACCCGGCGATCGCGTACTCATCAAAGGGCTGTACCTCACCGTGGGCCCCCTGCTCCAATCATCAAAATTCTCCATTGCCCGGGACATGGACGGCAGCAGCATTCTGCCGGTGGATTTCCTGGCCATGAAGGACGCCCAGGCCGACGTTAAACAGGCCGGCAGCGATGCCGCCGACGAACAGGACAAATGGAGCAGCCTGCCCGTGGACTCCATCGTTATCATGTCCAGCCGCAACGCGCTCCTCGCCTATGGCAAAAGCCACTGCATTCCGATCTACACCGAGGACTCGCAGCAATCCGCCGAAATCGCGGAAGACGCCGCGCGCATGATGGATAAAACGCCGATCATCGCCACGCGCAAGGACGGCGTTTACCGGCACATTCTGGGCACCACCATGGCGGCTTCGGGTGTGGGCGATCTGCTCTTCCCCGTCCTGCTGGGCGGCCTGGTCATTTTCGGTACCATGCTCGGATCCGTGGCCGACCGCGAAAAGGAAATTTACACATTCAGCGCGCTGGGCCTCGCCCCTCCTCATGTGGCCAGTCTTTTCTTTGCGGAGGCGCTGGTCTACTCCGTGATCGGCGGACTCGGCGGCTATCTGATCGCCCAGGGCACCATGAAAATTCTCGCATTTCTCGCCACCTACGGGTTGGTGCAGGTGCCCGAAATGAATTATTCCTCCACCAATGCGATCGTCACGATTCTGATCGTGATGGCCACGGTGCTGGTTTCCGCCATCTATCCGGCAGTCAAAGCGTCCAAGAGTGCCAACCCCGGCCTGCTCCGTTCCTGGAAACTCCCCGAACCGAAAGGCGATGTGATCGACTTGGTATTTCCCTTCACGGTGTCGGAGTACGACCTGACGGGCGTGGTCAGCTTCCTCAAAGAACATTTCGAGGCCTTTAGCGACACAGGACTGGGCTCCTTCATGGCTCAGAACACACAGCTCAGCATCAATGACGATGAAAGCCTCGGCATATCCACCCGACTGGCCATTGCACCGTTCGATTTGGGCGTCACGCAGGATATCTTTTTGAAGAGCGCACCCAGCGAAATCCCGGGCATCGACGAAGTGAACATCCGCCTGACCCGCATCTCCGGTCAGCCCAAAGACTGGGCGCGCCTCAACAAAGTGCTGCTGGATGATTTGCGTACGCAATTCCTGCTGTGGCGTTCCCTCCCGGCGGGAACCATGGAAATTTACCGTCAACGAACGCTGGCTCAAATACACGAAATGAAACAGAAACCGGCATAAGCCCATTGGGCGTCCGGCTCCGTTTCGGGGGGGGGCGGACGCGGGCGGATTGCCGAGCGAGAAATGGATAACAGCTATGACTGAACGCATCGACAAGGAACTGGAAGAATTCCGGCAGGTCATGGAGGTGCCCACCACCTTCGAGGACGGCTTCAACTGGACGTCGCTCATCGGCGCCATTTTCATCGCCCTCCTGATGGTGCCGGGCGCCATCTACATGGGGTTGCTGGCGGGCGTTGGAAACATCGGCTCCGCCTCGCAATGGGTGACGGTGATTCTGTTCATTGAAGTGGCCAAGCGCGCCCACAAAAACCTGAAAAAAGCGGAAATCTTCGTACTCTTTTTCATGGCCGGCGCCGCGATGGGGCTCCCCTTCTCCGGCCTGATCTGGAATCAGTTCTTTGCGCGTTCGGATGCCGCCATTGCCAACGGCATTGCCGAAAAACTACCGGTCTGGTTTGCGCCGGCCGCCGACTCCGCCTCCTATACCGTCCGCAGTTTTCTGCATCCCGACTGGCTTCCCGTAATCGGCTTGATCGTCTTCGGCACGTTCTTCGGTCAACTGGCCAACATGGTGCTGGGCTACGGGCTCTTCCGTATTTCCAGTGATATTGAAAAGCTCCCCTTCCCCATGGCACCGGTGGGCGCTCAGGGCATAATGGCGCTGGCGGAGGATGCCGACGAAAAAAATATCGAACAGCAGGAAAGCCGATGGCGGTGGCGAGTCTTCTCCATTGGCGGCGCAATCGGACTGGCCTTTGGTGCGGTGTATCTGCTGCTGCCCACCCTGACCGGCGCACTCACCGGTTCGCCCATTCAGATTCTGCCGATTCCATTTTCCGATTTCACCCCGCAAACCGGCAAATACCTGCCGGCCGTCGCCACCGGAATGTGCTGGGATCTGGGCAACCTGATTTTCGGCATGGTGCTGCCCTTCTTTGCGATGGTGGGTTCATTTGTCGGGCTGATCGTAACCTTTGTGGCGAATCCGATTCTGTATCACTACAACATCATTCACAACTGGACCATGGGCGACAATACCGTCACCACGCTGTATAAAAACAACATCGACTTCTACTTCAGCTTCCAAATCGGCATTGCCGTGGCCATCGCCGTGGCCGGGTTCTGGCAGGTCTTCCGCAGTTTCCAGAAGCGGCAGAAAACCGCAGGTGAAAAGCAGAAGGCCATGAACCTCACCTATCCCGAGGGGCGCGGCGACATCCGAACCTGGAATGTGATTGTGATCTATTTCCTGATCACCATTACATACATCCTCGTATCGGGGTGGCTGGTGGACTGGCATCGGGGAATCATGATCATTCTGGTTGTTCTTGGATTCGTCTACACCCCATTCATCAGTTACGTGACTGCGCGACTCGAAGGGATGGTCGGCCAGGTAGTGGAAATCCCCTACATTCGCGAAGCCGCCCTGATCCTCAGCGGCTACTCCGGCGTAAAGTGCTGGTTCCTGCCCATTCCCATCGCGAACTACGGCTCCATGACGGTGTTTTATAAACAATGCGAACTGACCGGCACCAAATTCACCAGCATCTGGAAGACCCAGGTGGTCCTCTTCCCCATCATCCTGATCAGCTCCATCTTTTTCATGAACTTCATCTGGGGATTGAACGAGGTACCGTCCGCCGTTTATCCCTATGCGGATAAAATGTGGGAGCTTCAGGCTGAAAACGCCTGCATCATGTTCTCGGCGACACTTGGAGAATACTCGATCTTTGAAGAAGCCTTCAACTGGCACAATCTGATGACCGGCCTGGTGTTCGGCGTACTGCTGTTCGGAGGAATGAATGGACTGGGCGCCCCCATCATGCTGACCTACGGAGTGGTCCGCGGTCTCGGCCAGACGGAGCCGCACTGGGTATTGCCGCAATTCATCGGCGCACTGATCGGGCGTTTCTATTTTCAGAAACGCCTCGGGTTGAAATGGCGGCAGTACATTCCGGTGGTCAGCGCCGGCTTCGCCTGCGGCATGGGGCTGGTCACCACGGTGGGCGTAGGCATCACCTTCCTGAGCAAGGCGGCCATCCCGTTGCCATTCTAAGAATCGGCGGGGGCCGCGGCGCCCCCGCATAAAAGGAACAAGCGATGAGCAAAGAAGTGCTGATTGAAGTGCGTGGACTGAACAAGGTGTTTGACCTGGGCAAAATCAAAGTACACGCCCTGAAAGATATGGAGATGGATATTTACCGCGCAGAATATCTCTCCATCATGGGCCCCTCCGGCTCCGGGAAAAGCACGTTCTTTAACATGGTCGGCGCGCTCGACCGTCCGTCGTCCGGCACGATCACCGTGGCGGGGATCAGCCTGAACAAGCTCAGCAGCCGCGAGCTGGCCTATTTCCGGGGCAAGCACATCGGCTACGTTTTTCAGCAGTTCAATCTGCTTCCGGCGTACAATGCCATCGAAAATGTATCCATGCCGCTCACCTTCAACGGATGGAAAGAGCACGAGGCTCACGACCGCGCCGTGCAGGTACTGGAGAAGGTCGGTCTGGGTCACCGCCTGACCCATCGCCCGGACGAACTCTCCGGCGGGCAGCAGCAGCGCGTGGCCATTGCCCGCGCGCTGGCCAATGAACCTGCTATTATTCTGGCTGATGAACCGACCGGCAACCTGGACCTGCATACCGGTGAAGAAATTATCGCCCTGCTCAGCCAGCTCAGCCGGGAAATGGGCGTCACGGTGATTTCCGCCACGCACGACCACAAGATGCTGGCCACTTCGGACCGTATCCTCTGGATTAAGGACGGCAAAAAGGATCGCCTCGAACGCCGGGAAGATCTAAACATCAAAATCGGCACGGTGAAATGAACACGCATGCGCAAAAACCTGTCATTCTGCTCGTTACCAATATCCCGCCGCCCTTCATGCCGGCGTTTTTCATTAAACGAATGGGGATTTATCAGGTATTTTGTTTCTCATATCGCCGCAAAAACGCTATATAAGGCGATGGAGCGTCGAGAGTTCCCGAATGACAGGTATACGGGATCTCGCATTATGCATGATGGTGTGTGCGAGCTTGGGCTGAACAGACAACGAAGGAGACCAACGTGAAATTCAACATCGGAACGAAACTGACGGCATCAACCTGCGCCCTGCTCTTCCTGGCGTGCGGCGGTATGGGCTTATTGGCCTACTTGACTTCGGCCTCCACGATGCAAAAAGCCATTGAACAATCACTTCCGGTTCAGACTTCGGATGCCGCCAAATACATCCGACTCCGCCTGGATAATTATCTGCT
>CAZISY010000088.1:0-4752 GCA_964542025.1 uncultured Verrucomicrobiota bacterium | reverse complement strand
CCGGTTATCATGCTTGCCGCTCCAATTAAAAACGCGGACGGGGGCGTCGCCGGGGTGCTCGTGGCCCGCCTGGATGGATTTGTACTTTCAGAAATCACCGACACCGTAAAATACGGCGAGCACGGGTATTCCTATATTATCGACGGGAAAGGCGCATTGATCGCTCACGCCAACCGCGACTACGTGGTCGAATCCCGCAACTTTCTGGAAGAAGGAAAAACCAATGATCAGTTTCGCCTTTTGTCAAACATGATGCAGCGGATGACCCAGGGCGAAAAAGGATTTGATGAGTATTTATTCCTGGGCGCCAACCGCGTCTTTGGGTATGCCCCGATTTCCGGAACCGGGTGGTCCATGGCCGTCGGGGCGATGAAGACGGAGGTCTTCGGAGGGATCTATGCCATGCGGCATCAATTCATGTTATTCATGGCAGCCTTTCTTCTGATCGGCGGTATTGCCGCCTATCTCGTTTCGCGCGGCATCTCCCGTCCGATTGTTCGCGTTGCATCCGCCCTGAAACAAATGGCTACCGGCGATTTAAATGTGCGGGTGAATATCAAATCCAAGGACGAAATCGGCGAGATGGCTGCCAGCTTTGCCCAGATGGTTTCGGCGCAGCAAGTCAAAGCCGACGCCCTTACGGCCGTATCCATGGGGGATCTTTCCCGAAACATCACGCTTTCATCAAATGCGGACACGGTTGGACAAGCGCTTCAGAACATGGTGCAGGCCCTGAAAGACGTCATGCAGCGTAACGAAAAAACCTGCCAGGCGCAAAAAGCCGGAGATATGGACGCCCGCACCGATTTGAACGGCTTGAATGGCGACTACAAAACGCTGGCGGCCGGCGTCAATGAAGCGCTGGAAAGCATATCGCGGCCTACGGCGGAGGGTATTGCCATTTTGAACGAATATGCGGAAGGGAATCTGAACCGCGAGATGCGGGAACTGCCCGGCAAACAAATGCTGCTGACGCGCGGCTTGCGCAACGTACGCAATAACCTGCAGGCACTCATCACCGATGTCAAACGGCTGGTCGATGCCGGGGTAAATGGAAATTTGGCAGTCCGGGCCGATGCTTCCAAACATCAGGGGGCCTACGCCCAGGTGATTCAGGGCGTCAACACCATAACGGAAACACTTTCCGGACAGATCAGCGTGACCATGCGTTATCTGGAGGATATCGCCCACGGCAAACAGCTGGAGAAATACACGGGTCAGGCGCTTGGCGATTACCAAAAGATCAAGGACAGCATTAACATTTGTGTGGAGGTACTGACCCGCCTGCAAAATGATGCTCTGGCCATGGCGGAAGCCGGCGCCGAGGGTCGCCTGGAGCAGCAGGTGAATGGCGACGCCTATGAAGGCAGCTGGTGGAAGATCGCCGCTGGACTGAACGGCATGATGGAGGCTGTGCGCGTCCCCCTGGAAGAAGTGGGCAAGGTTTTGCAGGCCGCGGCCGACGGAGCGCTCACCATGAGTGTGACGGGAGAATACAAAGGGGCCTTTGATCTCCTGAAAACCAACCTGAACACCACCATTTCGAGCCTGAACAACGCGCTGGTCCTGGTTTCCGATGCCGTGATGCAGGTGAATTCCGGTGCGGAACAAATCAGTGACGCCAGCCAGTCGCTTTCTCAGGGCGCCACGGAACAGGCCTCTTCGCTCGAGGAAATCACCAGTTCCGTCACGGAAATCGCTTCGCAAACAAAAACCAATGCAGAAAATGCCAATCAGGCGAATAATCTGGCTGAAACGGTTCGCCAGGCGGCGGAAAAAGGCTCCGGGCAAATGACCCAAATGCTCGGGGCGATGGAGTCGATCAACGCGTCCAGCCAGCAAATTGCCAAAATAATCAAGGTGATTGATGACATTGCCTTCCAAACCAATCTGCTGGCATTGAATGCGGCTGTAGAGGCGGCGCGTGCGGGGCGGCATGGCAAAGGCTTTGCCGTCGTGGCCGATGAGGTGCGCAATCTGGCCGGACGCAGCGCCAAGGCGGCCAAAGAAACGACGGAGCTCATCGAATCGTCAGGCAGCAAGACGGCCGCCGGAATGCAGGTGGCCAACGCCACGGCCGAATCGTTTAAAGATATTGTCAGCGGAATTGAAAAGACCCACCACCTGGTAGGTGAAATTGCGGCCGCCTCCAATGAACAGGCACAGGGCGTTTCGCAGGTGAACATCGGCCTCGGCCAGGTGGATCAGGTGACGCAGCAAAACACCGCCAACGCGGAGGAAACCGCTTCGGCGGCCGAGGAACTGAGCAGTCAGGCCACTCACCTTCAGGGGCTGGTCGGACGCTTCAAACTCCGCAGTCAGACGACCGCCCCCACCTCTTCTTCTCCTCGCCCGAATAAGGGGCGTGCATTGAAATCCGGAACGGTGCCGTCCGCTGGAGGGCATACCGTAACAAGCACGGACCGCGGAGGATGGGAAGAAGCGTCGGGCTCCGCAAATCAGACGGACATTATCAGGCTGGATGATTCGGAGTTCGGGAAGTATTGAACGGGGGAATAAAGAGACAGAGTCGCGAAACAGATATCCTGAGCATATCAGGGGATATCCTTAACGAAGAAGGAGAATGATAATGAAGAGTCGAACAGGTGTACGCATTATGTCGATGCTCATGCTGCTGTCTGCCCTCACGGCATCGCAAGCCTATCAAACCGGAGATGCCCAGATGTGGCTCACGGTGGGAGCGAGCGGGAAATTCACCAACAACCTCTCGGCCGCTGTCAACGAACAGTTCCGGTGGGGCGATGATGCATCCGAACTCTACTATACAGAAACGGCGCTTCAACTGGCCTGGGATGCCAGGGAATGGCTGACGCTGGGCGCCGTTTATACCGAAGCCCATGATTTGAAAACCAAAACGCTTTATGATGCCTCCGGGAAAGCTGTTTTGGATAATTACTGGGCTTATGAGCATCAACCCGCGGCCGAAGCCACCTTTAAGGGCAAAGCCAAGGGATGGAAAATAGATGACCGGGTTCGTGTGGAATACCGCATGAAGGAAGACACCCAGGACTACTTCCGCTACCGTAATCGCGTTCGTTTCATTTCGCCCTGGAAATGGACGGCGTTGAAAATCAATCCGCGCGCTTACTATGAAGTGAACCTGAGCGATATGCCGGCCGGGGTAGACTGGGTCTTTGACCGCCAGCGCGTTTATGTTGGTGCAACCCTGTCGCTGGTTGATCGTGTAAACGGCGAATTGTACTATCTCAAACAGTTTGATTGGACCAGCGGTGACTGGCGCGAATACAACGTATTTGGTATCGGCATCACCGCTTCGTTCTGACCACAAAAATTATCGTTGAACAGATAGACACTTACAAAAAAAGGGACGCCTTGCGCGTCCCTTTTTCTGTGACCTCAGTCGGAAAATCGATATTTCACAATGCACCACATGGCGCGGAATCCATCTTTCCAGGTGATCTTTTTTCCCTCGGAATAGGTGCGCCCATAGTAGGAAATCGGGACTTCATAAAGGCGCCAGCTTTTGTTCTTTGCCACTTTGGCGGTGATTTCCACCTCGAATCCGAAGCGGTTTTCTTTGACTGAAATAGTGTCGAGCACTTCTTTTCGGAATACTTTGTAGCAAACCTCCATATCCGTCAGGTTCAGGTCGGTCATCATGTTGGAAAAAGTGGTTAACAGGCGATTGCCCATATAATGCCAGTAGTAAACCACCCGATGAGCCCCGCCACCCAGAAAGCGGGAACCAAAAACGACATCGGCGCGCCCACGCAGAATGGGATCCAGCAAGTGGGGGTACTCGTTGGGATCATATTCCAGGTCGGCATCCTGAATGATGATGATATCTCCAGTGGCCTTTTTAAATCCGGTTCGTAATGCCGCGCCCTTCCCCTGATTCACCTCGTGAAATGCCACGTTCAAATCCGCGTTTTCCTTCTGAAGGCGTACCAGCAAATCCCGCGTTCCATCTTTCGAACAGTCATCCACCAGAACAATTTCTTTTTCCAAGTTCAGCGGGACAGCGCGCACGGTATTGATCACTTCTTCCAAAGTGCTGATTTCATTATAAACGGGAATGACGATCGATAGCTTCACAATTTACCTCAACGTTAATCGTATAGTATCCAGCAGCAGATACTCATTGGTTGCCATATGTAGAAAGAAAAAACCAAACCGGCGGACTTTGTCAAACCGCAAACGCCGCCCAGAGGGCGTATTTTCCATTTCAGCGAGCGAAAAGACGCACTCGTTCCACCCCGGATTCAGCAGCCGCGTCGTTTGAAAACGTTCAGCGTACGGGGGATTGCCCGGCAGATCGTCCAGACGAAACTCCACATTGGTCGCCTCTGCTCCGGACCAATATAACTCAGCGTGCAGGGCCACCGCATTCGTCCAGTTTCCGATCATTTCCGTCAAGAAAAGGCCGGGGTATTCCTGCAGGGCATTGGTGAAGGCAACCAGCCCTGCAAACGGCGCAGAGCTTTCCGGTGAGAGAGCGTTTGAAGGCGTCGCCCGGTCGACACGCGTCAGTGTTACGCCATTCAACGTCCACCGTTTCAGCTCAGACGCCCGCTCAAAGGAGGTTAATACGGGGAAGTCATCCTCGCGGGCAAACCCGTCATTCATCGCCCGAAGCGCCGGGATCAGGGTTCCCGTTGCAACAAGCACCCAGGCAAGAGCAAGATACCAACGGGGATGATCCGCCGTCCTTTTCATCGCGTAAGCAAGTCCTGCCAGCACCATTCCGGCAGCGCCGAACAGCCAATCCGC
>CAZISY010000087.1:0-14659 GCA_964542025.1 uncultured Verrucomicrobiota bacterium | reverse complement strand
CAATGATTGGAAAAACGGGCTGAAAAAGTTCCAATGATTGGAAAAACGGGCTGAAAAAGTTCCAATGATTGGAAAGGCGCTGAGCGCCCTGTTGCTGACGTATTCTTTTCATGGCTTTCCTCATTCCTGTTCGATGCTGAAAAAGTAATGATGACCCGGTTCGTTGCTGGTGAGCAGGGTTCGCAGATGGATGAGCGCATGGCTTCCGGCGGAGGCGGGTTCGAGTCCGCCGGACGGCTCATCAGATGGCGTCGCCGCCTGTACGCCGCTGATAGGCGAAAGCCCAAGAAAGAAAAGCGCACACATTCCCAGGAAATAACGAATCCAGGATCGCGTTGCGTTCTTCATGGTTCACCTATCCCTGCCCCAAGTCTCCATGCCGGTCTGTTTATATTCTATAGCCGGACGCGGTGAAAGCATGAAATAAAAGCGGCTTGACCTATCTTTTTCAGAGGAACATGCTGAAAAGGTTTGATCCCGTTATCAGCACGAAGGAGTGGTATGAATGTTCTTTGGATTCTGGTTGTCGCCCTGCCGATTTTTATTGCGGCGTATTATATTTATTCCCGCTATTTGCAGCGCATCCTGAGCGGCGGGGAAGAAGCGACGCCGCCTTCGGTGACGATGAAGGATGGCGTGGATTATGTGCCGAGCCGGACGCCCATCGTGTTCAGCCATCATTTTGCTTCCATCGCGGGCGCGGGACCAATCATCGGCCCGACGGTGGCCATGATCTACGGGTATATCCCGGTCTGGCTTTGGGTGGTGTGCGGGACGGTTTTTATCGGGGCGGTGCAGGATTACACGAGTTTGTTTGTCAGTATGCGGGAAAAGGGCCATTCGATGGCGCAGGTGGCGGACCGTACGCTGGGGCGCACGGGCTTTTTCCTGGTGATCGCCTTCTCCATCATCATTCTGCTTCTGCTCACGTCGGCTTTTCTGGGGCTTACCTGTACGGCGCTGACCTCGCTGGTGCCGCTGGAACAGTTGAAAATCGGACCCGAAGGCTCGTTTCTCCGTCAGGTGGTCGGCGAGGACGGTGTGGTGCGCGCGAAAATCGGCGGGATTGCATCGATGTCGCTGATCGTCATCACGGCCTGCGCGCCGCTGGTCGGCTGGCTGGTGTATAAGCGGAACGTCCGTTTCTCTCTGATGTTTCCGGTGGCTATTCTGATCTGTTTGGCCTCCATGCTGATCGGGCTCTGGAAACCGCTGATGTTTGCACCCCAAACCTGGATGATTGTGCTGACCGTTTATGTGGTTCTGGCCTCCGGCATACCGGTGTGGGCCATCCTGCAACCGCGCGATTTCATTAACTCCTTTCTCCTGTATGCCGGGATGATCCTGCTGATTTTGGGCGCGCTGGCTGCCGGTTTTCACGGGGCGGATCTGGATATGCCGGCGCTGAATGTGGCCGGAGGCAATAAGACGGCCGGCATGATCTGGCCGTTTCTGTTCATCACGGTGGCGTGCGGCGCCATTTCAGGCTTTCATGCCATGGTGACAGGGGGAACCACCTCCAAACAGCTTTCGTCGGAGCGCGCGGCGCGCGGTGTGGGCTATGGCGGCATGCTGATGGAATCCTTCCTCTCGCTGCTGGTGATCATTGCCATCGGCGCGGGACTTACCATGGATGAATTTTCCGCGCTGGTATTCCCGACTGCGAAGGGCGTCGGCAGCAATCCGGTTCTGGCGTTCGCGCTGGGTATGGGCAATCTGATTCATGAGGCGCTGCGCATACCGATTGAATACGGTACGGTGTTCGGGATGCTGATGGTGGAGGGATTCATCGTGACCACGCTGGATACGGCTGTCCGCCTGAACCGCTATCTGCTGGAAGAACTCTGGACCGCGCTGTTCGCAAAGCCCCCGCGCCTGCTGATGAATCACATGGTCAACTCCACCATTGTGGCGGTGCTGATGTTTATCTTCTGCTACACCAATTCCTTTAAATACATCTGGCCCATCTTCGGCAGCGCCAACCAGCTGATGGCTGCCATGACGCTGGTGGTTGTGGCGGTATGGCTGATGCTGCGCTCGCGTCCGGTCTGGTTTGCCGTCTGGCCCGCGCTGTTTATGATGGCGACCACCCTGGTGGCTCTTGTTAATCTGCTCATTACCAAATACATACCCACAAAGAACATTCCGCTTATCTTCACGGATGTGCTGCTGATCCTGCTGGCCATCGGCGTGATCGTGCTCGCCATCCGAAAATTCACGGAACTGAAAAAAGCGGTGCCGAAAGCCGCCTGATCAAACCGGAACATATCTCAGGATCACGACGGTCGGTTTACCGGTCCGGTTTGGGGTTGTCCCCGGGCCGGATTCCCGCCCGTGAAGTTAAGCGTTTCGTCAGGGCCGGCGAGGGTACGCCTGAAAACGGGCGAACGCCTCTTTGCCCATGTACTTGATCAGGGTCCGCTGGTCTGTTTTTCGCAGGTCAACCCAGATCAGGCCGTCCAGCACATCGCTGAAATCGGGGTCAATATTGAAGGCCAGCAATTTACCCCCGAGTTTCAAATACTGCTTTAGCAGAATGGGAATGCCTTTGTGGTCGGCTTCGATGTCGCGGATCAGGGAGGATACATCGTCCACGCTGCGCACCACTTTCTGGAAGGTCCGGTCATCGTGATGCCGGATCTTCTGTTGAGGCATCGGAGTGCGCGGGCGGATCAGTTGCGCAAACTCGGCATCGTAGCTGTTGCAGCGCAGAAAGCGCACCAGCAGCTGCCGGGACGTACTCAGGTATTCGTTGTTGATGCTGACGGGACCAAACAGATTCAGGTATTGCGGATGCCCGGCCACATACGCCCCGATGCCCTTCCAGAGCAGCAGCAGAGCAGAATAATTGCGCTGGTATTCCGGCCGGATGAAGGACCGCCCCATTTCGAGGGCCGGATTCAACTGGTCCAGCAGTTCCCGCCGGTATTCGAAAAGAGTATTGCTGTAGAGCCCCTTAATGCCAAACTTCGGAAGCAATACATCCGTCTGGCCGATGCGGTACGCGCCGGCCAATTCCTTTTTCACCGGATTCCAAATGAAAAGGTGGAGGTAGTGCTCGTCAAAAGCATCCAGATCAATGGATTGGCCGGTTCCCTCGTGCGCCTGCCTGAACGTCAGCTCCCGGAGGCGTCCGATTTCGTGAATGATGGCGGGAATCTGGCCGTACCGGGCGTAATAAACAGATAACTCATCGGTTGTTATCAGGGCATGTTCCGGCGGCAGGCGCGCGATTTCCAAAGCCATGGCCTCGGGCTCGGAGGGCGCCACCAGCGGCGTCATGTGACGCTCTGCTTTTTTGCCGGGAAGCAGCGTACGCTCGACGGCATCCCCGGCGCGGTGCGATAGAATGTAGGTGCGCAGGCGAAGATAATCCATGACATCCCCGTCCTGATCAAAATCGCGCAGGCGCGCCGGGGGTATGGGCTGTCCGATACGCACCTTGATGCAGGTGTTCCGCTTGTTCAGAAATTCGCGCGGAAGCATCGCGGTGCGCAGGCGCGGGTGCATAATGCCCGCCAAATGGAAGAGCGGCCCGTTGGCGCCTTCAAAATAAATCGGGATCACCGTCGCCTCGGAGCGCTGGATCAATCGGGCCAAATGCGGATTCCAAATCGGGTCGGTTAATTGTCTTTTCTGAAAATCCCAATGACTCACCTCGCCCGACGGGAAGAGACCCAAAACACCGCCCGCCCGCAACAGCCGCAGGCTTTCTTTCATAGGCTTGATGTTGCTTCCCGCCGATTGTTCCCCGCCAAATGGATCCACGAAAATGAAGTACTCCCACAGTTCCGGAGCCCGGGCGAGCAGATAGTTGGCCATGATCTTCGAATCGGGCCGCACGGACCGCAACAGGGAGGCCAGGACAACGCCTTCTATTCCGCCGTACGGATGATTCGCCACCACCACGACCGGACCATTGCGGGGGATGTTCGCCAAATCTTCCGCGTCCACCTGATATCGGACATTCATCGTCCGCAGAATACGGTCGCAGTACGCGCAGTCATTGGGCGATTGACCAATGTCCCGGTAGAGTTTGTTCAGGCGATCCAGCAAAAAGGCTTTTTCGATCAGCGAGCAGAAAAAAGATGCTGCGCTATTTCTGGTTGCTGTTTCCGAGCCGGATCCCAATTTGAATGGTTGCGCGTTCATGGTAAATTCTTGCTGTTGTTTTACATCGAAATGCTCATCACGTCTCTGTTTATAGTGATGTTTTATCCCCGCCTCGTTTGCCCCTTATGCGCATTGCATTGGTTTTCCGTTTAACCGGACGGACCCCCCGAAAATGCCTCATTCGCAATGCGGCAGTATAATCGGATTCGGTCCATCATCAAGACATTGTTGCACCCATCGCACGTTCTTCCCCATATTCTCCTCGCGCTGCGGCAAACTCCCTTCTTATTAATGCGAACCGCCAATGAACGTTAACGCGCACGCGATTCGCAGAGAGCAAGCCGTACGGCCCGGAGAGCATCGCGCTCCTCACGCTCAACATATCCCCATTCCGCGTATTGGAACGCTCTTGCCCCCGCCAAAAAAGAGCCGTATAAAATCAGCGCGCACGGTTGAATGACGCGGCTCTATTCAACAATCTGGGGGGAATGTATGATTTCGGACGAAATGGCATTCAGGAGCATACAGGGGTTCTCGGCGTGTTCAGAGCGGGATCTGCGCGCACTGCTTCCCTATTGCAGGACGGCTCGGTATTCCAGGTTTCAGCGGATTCACGACGAAGGGGCGGCGGCGCAAAAGGTATTCGGCGTGCTGAAGGGGGAAGTGGTGTTGCATCGGTTGGGTACGGGGAGCGGCAAGACCTATCGTCTGGCGGTTGTGCGCGGCGGGGAATTGTTTGGTTTCGGAGAAGTCATGCTTCCGAGTTATTACACCAGTGCCCATGCGGCGGGGGACTGTGTGTTGATGGAGATTTCGAGGGAAGATTTTATTCATCGTTTTCTTTCGATTTCCTGCATTCGGGAGTATGTGCTGCTGGAGATGTCGCGAATAGCCCGCTATCTGATGTGTCAGGTAACCGGCGGGGAGGCGATGGATGATCTGGCGGCTTATCTTTTGACGCGCAGCAAGGCGTGCGGAAAGACTGTGGGCGGCAAGATCCGGCTTCAGGAGAAACTGCTTCAGCCTGAAATCGCCTCGCTTTTGAATCTGAGCCGCGAACATGTGACTCGATTATTTGCCCGATTGAAGGCGCAGGGGGCTGTGGATTTTAACCGGGGATATGCCGTCATCGACAGTTCCTGGCTGGATCAGGCGGTGCGCGATAAAGATCTGGCTTCGACCATTCAATATCGGGATGCCCTTCTGTAGCGCAGTCAGTGATGCGCATCACTGACGGGTTCCGTGCGTGCGGGTATACGTTGAGGCATGAAAATACAGTTATGTTTATTACTGGCGGGTGTAATCATGCAGCAAATGACATTCTCGGGGCATGCGGAAACGGGGTTGACGCTTGTTATCACCAATTTGCCGAACAGCGGTTTAACCGCCGAAGGCAAAACCGTGGCGTTTACCGGAACGCTGAACGGGTGGGATACTACGACGAAAACATCGATCGTTTCGGGGCATCGGCTGGTGTACACGTTTTCAAATCTCGGCAGTCTTTCTGCGCTGGGCTCTGATTGGTCCGACGCCCCACAGGGCGCGAATGCGGGATTTCAGTTTGTGGAGCCGGGATCCTGGAATCGGGCGGTGAAGTCGGATTTCAATTTGAACGACGGAAATTTCCGCATTTGCCTGACAGAGGGGATCGTCAATACGGTGACGATTGATGCCTCCCCCGTACCCACGCTGGTGGATCAATCCAGCGCGGTCTGTGTAAACGGCGTGGTTGAACGGCCGATTCGGCCCATTGACCAAACCGTGTTTATGTATCCGGGCGGGCGGTGGAAGGCACTGATCATGAGTTATGATGACGGACATGATCAGGACCGGGGGTTGGTACCCATCCTGAATGCCCATGGGATTAAAGGCACGTTTCATTTGAATTCGAATTCGCTGGGTTACGACACCTTTATTACGGCGGGCGAAGTGGGCACGCTGTTTGCCGGACACGAGGTTTCGTCGCACACGGTGGATCATCCCTATCTGGATCAATTGGGGAGCGACAGCATTCGCTGGGAAATAGGAACCGATTGCAACACGCTCGGCGGTCTGGCCGGATATTCTATCCGCAGCATGTCGTATCCGTTCGGCGCGTTCAACAATACCATCATGTCCATTGCTTCGGAACTGGGCGTGCGGTCATCACGCACGACGCTGGATCAATACACCCTGACCTATCTGCCGCCGAATCCGCTGAAGTGGCATCCGACCTGCCACCATTCCGCGGCCCGGGCCATGGCGGAAGCCTTCACCGCGCGCACGGCGGAGGAGATGTCGTTACTGTTTATCTGGGGGCACAGCTACGAATTGGACTATGGCTATTCCAACAACAGCTGGACCTACATTTCCTCCCTTTGCGCGATGATCGGAAACCGGGGCGACACCTGGTACGCGGGCATGTCGGAGGTGTGCGACTATCTGACTGCGCTGCGTTCCGTCACCTTTCCGAGCGGGCACTGCATATACAATCCGTCATCCCTTACCATTTGGGCGAAACTCAACGGAGTGATCTGCCGCATTCAACCGGGCAAGCGGATGACCTTTCCGGCGGGCCGGGTGGATGCGGTTCCGTCCGTGCCGGTGGAAAATGAAACCATGATGTTGCGTTATGTTCCGGACGGCGCGAACGATCTCGCTTCCGCCGCGTCGGTTATTGCACACGTCGGACATGACGGCTGGCAGGATGTGTTGGACATTCCCATGACGAAAACCCCGGACGGCGCCTGGGCGTGTACCTATCCGGTGGGAGCCGGGTGGAGCCGGGTGAATGCGGCATTTACTGATGGCGCCGGCGTATGGGACGATCACGGCGGCAGCGACTGGGCCCTGGCTGTTCGACGGGCCACTGCGGGAACGCCGGCCGGCGCGGTCCTGCAGGTGAGCTCGCCGATGGTTGCCGGGACGCCGGTATCCGGCCAGAACAACCCGGGCGAAACCGTGGATGTGCATCCGTACGCGGGCTGCCTTTCCACAAAAGATCAGGGAGGTTTCGGCTCGTTTGGTTCTGTTTATATCAGCGGCGATGAGACCAATCTGTACCTGTGCGCAAAGGACTGCCGCACCGACGGCACCAACAACGCGCAGATGCTTTTTCTCTCCGTGGACACGCTGTCCGGCGGGGCGGAAAATTTCTGGTCGTTCCCCTGCACGCCCAACGGCCTGCATTACTGTCACAACCTGGCCTTATCTCCGGCGGCGCACATTGCCATCCTGATCGGCGATGAATATGGAGACGGAACCTATTCCCATTTCAAGCTGGAGAACGAAGGGGATTTCGGGCAGGGCGTTTTTTACCTGGCTTCGGAGCACGGCGCATTCATTCCGGTTCCCGGCGCGCGCCTTTCGCAGTTTGACGGCAGCGGCACAAACCGCACGGCCTCAGCAGATGATGACGGCAATCGGATGACCGACCGCTGGGAACTTGCCATCCCCTGGCAGAGTTTGGGCGCAGCCAACGGATATCGCTCCGTCCGATCCCTGTATATTTCCGGGGTAATCGCCGGCGACGCCGTTTCCTCCAACAATCGGTATCTATCCTCTAATTACCTGGGCGATTCAGCCACCGGCACGCTGGACGAGCTGGGCAACTTCGGGTTCAATTTCCTAACCCTCGCGGCCACGCGCATCGGCATGCCCTACGAAGATTCCGACCGTGACGGGATGACGGACGCACACGAAACACTGGCTGGGACGAATCCGGCGGACGCCGACAGTTCGCTCCAGCTGCACACCGCCCCGCTTGAAAACGGACGCCCCGGCCTGTGCTTTGACGCCGCCGCCGGACGCCGGTACCGGATTCAGTACACCGACGCTTTGAAACCGGGAAGTGCCTGGCAGGATTTGGGCGGAACCCTGACCGCCGCCACAGGGACCACCTACAGCATAACCAACCTGCTCGAACAGTTGTCCACGGCTTTTTACCGTGTCCATCTGGTCACACCCTGATCCGAACTCCTGATCACGCCAAATCGCCCGGTGTTTCGCCGTTCGGAAAATCTGCGGTAAAGATCGTTCCGGTTTGCGGTTCGGACGTGAAGGCGACGCGGCCCCGCAGATACCGTTCGGCGAGCAGCCGCATGCTGTAGGTGCCCAACCCGCGCCCCGCCCCCTTGGTTGAAAAGGAACGCTGGAAAATTTGCAGCTTCACAGATTCCGGCATGACGCCGGGGTTATGCACACAGAATTGAATGCGATCGCCGTTTTTTCGGCAGGAGACGGTGACTGTCTCGCCCGCGGAAACCGCCTCCAGCGCATTTTTTGTCATGTTGCCGACGATCCGTTTCAGCAGCGTCCGGTCCCCCATAACGGTGTATTTTTCCGGCGGTTCAAGCACGACCAGTTTTCGGGCGCGGGTGACGTCATGTGACGTATAGATCGCAGCCACATCAGAGAGCACATCCTGCACGTTCACAGGTTCGGTTTGCACGGCCATCTGTCCGGTTTCTGCGGCCAGCAGTTCACGCTGGCTTTCGATTTCGCCGACCAGTGAATTGGCGCCCTGATAAATTCGTTCGCCGAACTCCGGAACTTCTTCGGCGTCGGCGCATTGCAGCAGCTGGCTGAGCCCGCGGACACCAACGGCGGTATTCATGAGGTCGTGAAAGAAAATCCGTTCCAGCGCCTGGCGCCGCTTTACGTTGCTGGCATCCTCCACGGAGAACACGGTATACGATTGTCCATGCAGGAGGACCGGCGCGGCGCAGACCCGGAACGTCAGGGCGTCGTGTTCCGCTCCGCGCAGAACGCGGCATTCCTCCGTGATTACCGCTCCGGAACGCTGGCAGCTGACAATGGCTTTTACGGAGCCGCATTCGCGGCAAAACGCGGTGGTACCGCAGCCGCCTTCCTGCTCGCACGCGTGTGTGCAGCCGATGGCCTCCCCGGGGCGCAATCCGAAAAGGGGCTCCACGGATGGCAGACCGAGAAGCGTCTGGAGGGCCTTGTTGGCGAAGAGAATCTGTCGATGTTCATCCAGAATCATGGTGGGTTGCAGGATGGCGTCATAAAGCGTGTGAAGCAGCGGATCGTCGAGCAATGCCTGATGACTTTTGCGGAGCGATTCGCGGTCCAGTCGTTCTGCGGGTGCGAAGGCGGTGGGTAACGGTTTCCGGGAGTTCACGGTTCAGCAGCTCCTGTCTGGTTTTATAGTTGCGGGAGTACGGGGCAGGCGACCGGCCACTCAGAGCAAATCGCCGGCCGTCACCCGCTCGACTTCCTCAATCGTGGTTAATCCTCTCAGAACTTTTTTCAGTCCGTCATAGCGCAGCGGTTTGAATCCGGCCTCGCGGGCACACTGTTCGATGACCAGCACCGAGGCGTTGGCGGCAATCATCTCGCGGATTTCGCGGGTGATGATGAATATCTCGTGAATGCCGATTCGTCCGGCGTATCCGGTTCCATGACAGTGGGCGCATCCGGCGCCGCGGTACAGCAGCACCTCTTTCTTCCCGTCCCACTCGAAATTTTCATTCAGCATTTCGCGGGGGGCGGGATACGCTTCGCGGCAATGCGGGCAGATTCGGCGCACGAGGCGCTGTGCCATCACGGAGATCAGTGAGGGCGCCACCAAAAAGGGTTCCACGCCGATTTCCACCAGCCGGTTCACCGCCTGCAGCGCGTTGTTGGTGTGCATGGTGCCCAGTACGAGATGCCCCGTCATGGCCGCCTGCGAAGCGATGCGGGCGGACTGAATATCGCGGATTTCTCCGATGAGGATGATGTTGGGATCCTGCCGCAGGAAGGCGCGCAGGGCCAATGGGAAATCCAGACCCGTGGCCGGGTTCACCTGCACCTGATTGATGCCCGGAAGCCGGTATTCCACGGGATCCTCAATGGTCATGATATTGGTTTCCGGCGAATTGATATGTTGCAGAATGGAGTACAGCGTGGTGGTTTTTCCGGAGCCGGTCGGGCCGGTCACAAAAAAGACACCATTCGGCGAGCGGCTGACCCGCTTAATGCAGTCCAGCACGGAGGCGGAATAATCCAACTCGGAGAGGTCGGGAACGCCCTTCGTGCCCTGTTGCCCCAGGAGGCGGAGGACGGTTTTTTCGCCGTAGATGGTGGGCACGGTGGAAACGCGCACGTCAATGCGTCGGCTGGTCAACTCAATCACAATGCGCCCATCCTGCGGCAGCCGGTGTTCGGAAATATCCAATCCGGCCATAATTTTGATGCGGCAGACGATGGGACTGAGCATCTTTTTTTCCAGCCGCAACCGTTCCTGCAAAGCGCCGTCGATGCGGAAGCGGATGCGCACATAAAATTCATCCGGTTCAATATGAATATCCGTGGCATTTTCCCCGGCGGCCAGCAGAAACAGGCCGCGAACCAGTTCGATGACGAAATTATCGCCGGCCAGTTCCTTCAGTCGTTTTTCGCTGACATGTTCTTCCACCGTGATGGAAAGTTGTTTGACCAGACTGCTGAGCGATTCGATATCCTGGTAGGCGATATCAATGGCGTCACTTATTTCGCCGGGAAATCCGAAGACCAGGCTCGGCATGATGTTAAGGCGGTGCAGCAGCTTCGCCTCGAGATCCGGGTCCAGCGGATTGGAGGATACCACGGTGATAACGCCATCCACGTCATAGATGGGTATCGCTTCGTGTTTTCTCGCGAAGTCCTGCGGGACTTTCTTTACGCACTCATGGTCGATGATCGTGGAGTCCAGTGGGACGTAAGCGACGCCCAGGTGGTCGGCCCAAAGCCTTCCGAGTGTTTCCCGTTTTTGCGGGACATCCGCCAGAATGGAAAGGATGACCTGGTAGAGATCGGCGTTGCAGCGCTGCATGCGCCGCGCCAGCTCATCAGCCGGAATGATGCCGGATTGTTCGAGCTGTGTGATCAGGGACGGACTGCTTTTCATATCAGGACTCCGATGAGGGGGGCGTACCTTCCGGACCGCTCGCCGACGGGGGGCGTTTGGTTTCGGTGCGCAGCAGTTTGGAAATTTCGTCCTGGGAGAGCAGCAATCGGCGGCGCGGCAACTCCTCGGCCTCATCGCGCCGAATATCCGCCAGCATCTCATCCAAATTAAATTTTTCCCGCATGGCTAAAAGGACTCCGGAATGGCCTCAATGGTGTTCAGGATCATTTCCTTCATTTTTTCAAGCGGCGTATTTTTAAGGATGTAATTCACGGCGCCGGCCTCGATACATTTTTTCACGATTTCCATTTCGGCCACGGAGGTGAGCATCACCACCTGGGCTTTAGGGTCGATCGCAAGGATCTCCTGAAGCGCTTCATCGCCTCGCTTCAGGGGCATGTTGATATCCAGCAGGACCAAATCGGGCGCTTCATTCCGATAGAGCGCGACCGCCTGCACGCCGTCTTCCGCTTCACCCACGAGCTGCAAGTGAAGAAGACGTGTTACTTTCTTGATAAAAAACCGAATGGTTTCCTGATCATCCACGACCAGCACTCTGCATCGTTCCGCTTTCATGCCGCTTATACTACCCGCCGGCCGGTTTTTTGACAAGGCGGCTTTTGCCGATGAAGCAGGGACTTGCCATGCCGCGGGGCTTGTCTTACATTTCGCCCCGTCAGCCGGTCGGCGCGATGTAATGCCGCATTTTGCCGGGCGACAAGGGGTTCGTATGACATTTCTGTGCTGTGTGTGTTTGTGGTTAACGGCTCGGGGCTCACGGTCTTTTTCCAATCGTTGGAAAAAAAGAGAGGCCTTTTTCCAATCGTTGGAAAATCCGCTTTTCGGATGGGGCGGGCGGGTGGCGGCGCTTGTTTTTCTGATGCTCGGGCTGCTTTTCCCGGGTGCGGCGTCGGCGCGGATGTTTGAATCATTTGAGGGGGGCACGTTTCCGCCGCCGGGTTGGATCAAAACGAATCTGCAGGGCGGTTCGGGATGGTACCGGCTTCCGGTCGGGGTTATGCCGCTGCCGGGATGGGGCAACGGTACGAGTTCAGTGCCGCCGACGGCGGGAGCGGGGGCGAACAATGCCTACTGTTCATGGACGACCGGCGGGAGTGCGTCGGAAGGATACCACAACGATCAGTGGCTGATCACGCCGAGGTTGTTCGGATTGTCGGCCACCTCTTCGCTGAGTTTCTGGCTGCGGTTTAATTTCACGAACTATCCGGATATCGTGTATGTCCGGGTGTCGACCAATACGGCGGCGCCCGCCGATTTCACAATGGTGATTCATACGAGCGTTTTTGCGAGGGGATCCTGGCCCAATCAGTTCCCGCCGTGGACGAATGTGGTGTTGAATCTGGGTTCGCTCGGGCTGGCCGCCGGAACACCGCTTTACGTGGCGTTTCAGGAGTATGAATGGGACAACACCTGGAACGGTGCGGCGGTGCAGTTGGATGTGATTTCCAGCGATTTGACGCCGACGCCGGCCGCGTCGGTTTCGCCCACGGGGCTGACGTTTACCGCGGAATGGCTTCAGGATCCCGCGTCGCCGGCTCTCTACACGGTGGCGAATATCGGTTCAGGGGGATGCCTGGTTTCGAATGTGCTGGTGTATGCACCCAACGCAAGCGGATGGCTTTCGCAACCGGCGATCTCATCCAATTTGGATGTGGGGGGCAGCCTGACGGTGACGGCGCGCGCGTACTGCGCCTCCATGGCGAAGGGCACCTATTACGCCACGAATTATATTTATGTGCCGGGCGCGACGAACTCGCCTCTTCGGCAGCAGATCGTGCTGAATGTGACCAAGTGGGCGCAGTCGATCGGCGGATTTTCCATTCCTTCTCCGCAAACCTACACCAGCCGCGTGGATTTGCTGAACGCCGCCACGGCGTCCTCGGACCTGCTGGTGACGTACGGCGTGGAGTATGGCCCGGGAAAAATCACGAACGGCATTTATCTGACCTTTACGAACCTGGGGACTGTGGCCATCGTGGCCCAGCAGCCGGGCGACGGCACCTGGAAACCGGCGAACGCGGTGACGAGCGTGTTCACCGTGATTAAGGCCGCGCCGCAATTCTATTTCACCACCCTGACGCACACCTACGATGGGCTTCAAAAGTCCGTGACGGTCACGACGGTTCCGCCCGGGCTGGCCGTCGCGCTCACCTACAACGGCAGCACGTCCGCGCCGGTCAACGCAGGCTCATACCCCGTGAAAGGCACCGCGACATCCGAATTTTTTGCCGGCACGCAAACGGTGACCATGACCGTCAACCCGGCTGCACAGACGGTCAATTTTGCAAATCCGGGCACGCAATACACCACCAACACCACGACCCTTTCCGCCACCGCGTCGAGCGGACTGCCGGTGACGTTCGCGGTGCTGAGCGGAAATGCGGATCTGACCGATCAAACGAATCTGACGTATCGGTCAGATGGGGATGTGACCATCACGGCCTCGCAGCCCGGCAACGGCAACTGGTACGCCGCCGCCACAGTGACGCAGCAATTCGCCGTGGTGAAGTCGCCGGCGTCCATCGGGCTGACGAATCTGGTGCAGGCGTGCGACGGCACGGCGCGCACGGCCCTGGTGATTTGCGTACCGTCAGTTCCCTGTGATGTGACGTATGACGGCGCGACCAATGCGCCGGTTTGGGTGGGCTCCTACACGGTGACGGCGTCCGTGAATGATGTGATGTATTACGGCGCGGCGACGGGCACTCTGGAAGTGGTCAAAGGGACGCAAACCATCACGTTTGATGCCATTGAAAATCAGCATTGGACCAACACGCTCGCGCTTTCCGCGTCGGCGTCGTCGGGGCTTCCCGTGCAGTTCGCGGTGGCCGGCGGCCCGGCCGTGATCAGCGGAGAAACCAATCTCGCCTTCACCGGAATCGGCGAGGTGCGGATTACGGCGTCACAAACCGGCAGCGTGAATTATTTGGCCGCATCCACCGTGACCAACACGTTTCAGGCGCTGGGCCCGAATTTTGTACTGCTCGGTACGAACGGCATCGCGCTCGAAAGCAGCAATGCGGTGTCTGCCCTCGACGGCACGGATTTCGGCGCGGCCCGCTTCGCGCACGATACGCCGGTGCGCACGTTCCGGCTGACGAACAGCGGCACCGCGGTCCTGCACCTCACGGGCATTTCCACTTCCGGTCCCGGTGCGGCCTGCTTCACGCTGCATCCGTCGTCCGTCACGCTGGCGCCGGGGGCATTCACCAATCTGGAGGTGACTTTCACTCCGCAGGCCGGCACGCAAACGGTGGCGTTCACGCTGCTGCACGACGGCACCAACTCGCCCTTCGTACTGAATAATGAGGGGCACGGCACCGGCGGACACATTCAACTCGCCACCAACGCGCTGTCGTACGCGGCCACCTGCCAAAGCAACCAACCGGCGGCGCAGACCTTTGTGATGACGAACCGGGGATCCGCAGCCTTCACCTTCACCAACACATCGTCGGCCGCCTGGCTGATTCCTTCACCGACCGGCGGCGAAGTGCTGCAGGGCGGGAGCGCAGTGCTGACCAACACGGTAAACAGTACCGGACTGAACGCCGGGATCTACACGGCCACCAACCGGCTCAGCGCTTATGATGCCACCAATCCGCCGCAGGAAGTACTGGTGACCCTGACCGTGGATAAGGCGTCGCAGTCGATCAC
>CAZISY010000086.1:0-14854 GCA_964542025.1 uncultured Verrucomicrobiota bacterium | reverse complement strand
CGGCGGGTGATTCTGCGTGATTTGAGCTGGGCGGTTCACGAGGGGGAAAGCTGGGCGGTGCTGGGCCCGAACGGCGCGGGGAAAAGTGCGCTGCTCTCGCTGATTGCGGGCAACTCGCCGCAGGTGTTTGCCAGCGAGGTGTATCTCTTCGGCCGGCGGCGCGGGACCGGAGAAACCCGCGAGGAAGTGAGACGGGCGATCGGCGAAGTTTCGCCGGAGCTGCATTTGCATTTTAACGATACGCTGACGGTTTTTGAAACCGTGCTGACCGGATTCACGGATAGTCTGGTGCTGACGGCGCGGCCCCCGGCAGCGCGGCGGCGTGATGCCCTTCGGGTGTTGCGGCGCTTCGGGTTGAGCCGTGAGTTGGATACGCCGCTGCGCGGGTTGTCGGCGGGGTATCAGCGGCTGGCGCTTTTGGCGCGCGCCCTGGTGAAGCGGCCGAAACTGTTGCTGCTTGATGAGCCCTGTCAGGGACTGGACGCGGCGCACCGCGCCCGTTTTCTGCGGATGCTGGAGGATATTATCGGCACGGGAGAGACGACGGTGCTGCTGACGACGCATCGGCGGGATGAAATCCCTTCGGGGATGCGGTCGGTGCTGCGCCTGAATTTGTCCGGCATTCCGGAGATTCAGAACGGCTCAGTGGACGGGACGAAGCGGGCACGGTGCGCGGGGCCGCGCACGGCGGGGCAGTGAGGTATGATGGAGAACCGGACAATACTGCATGTGGATATGGACGCCTTTTTTGCGTCGGTGGAGCAGCATGATCATCCGGAGTATCGGGGCAGGCCGGTCATTGTGGGCGCCGCGCCGGATCGACGGGGAGTGGTGTCGGCCTGTTCGTATGAAGCCAGGAAGTTCGGGGTGCGCTCGGCGATGCCGTCGGTGGAGGCGGGGCGGCGCTGTCCGGAGGGTGTTTTTGTTCCGGTAAACATGCAGCGGTATGCGGATGTTTCGCGGCAGGTGTTTGGGATATTCGAGCGGTTCTCGCCGTATCTGGAACCCATTTCGATTGATGAAGCTTTCGTGGATATCACCGGGAGCGAACATTTGTTCGGAGGGGTGCGGGAGACGGTTCGTCAGATTAAGCAGGCGGTTTTTGATGAGACGGGGCTTACCTGTTCGGTGGGGGTGGCGCCGAATAAATTTCTGGCAAAGATCGCCAGCGAGATGAACAAGCCGAACGGGGTCACTTACGTCCCGGAGCAGGTGGCGGAATTTTTGGCGCCGCTGCCGATACGGAGTATTTGGGGGGTGGGTCCGGTTTTGGGGAAGCGGCTGGAAGCGGCGCGGATTCGGGTGATCCGGGATTTGCAGCAGATCAGTGAGGCGCGGCTGGCGGCGCTGGTGGGTGAGAACGGCGCGGGGCCGTTGAAGCGTCTGGCGTTTGGCATGGATGAGCGGCCGATTACTCTGGAATATGAAGAGAAAAGCATGTCGCGTGAAACGACGTTTGATACGGATCAGCGCGATACGGGACTTGTTTACAACGAACTGCTGCAACTGGTGGATTCGGTCGCCGGCCGACTGCGAAACGCGGAGAAATATGCCGGCGGCGTGCAGCTTAAAATGCGCTGGGCGGATTTTGAAACGATCACCAGGCAACATGCGCTGCCGCATCCGGTTTCGGATGTGTTTGGTTTGATGGATGCCGCGCGGACGCTGTTTTTGCGTATTGAGATCATCAAGCCGGTTCGATTGATTGGGTTTGGGGT
This sequence comes from uncultured Verrucomicrobiota bacterium, assembly GCA_964542025.1. Classification (GTDB taxonomy): domain Bacteria; phylum Verrucomicrobiota; class Kiritimatiellia; order RZYC01; family RZYC01; genus JAQVYB01. The sequence goes on along the minus strand of CAZISY010000086.1, from coordinate 13,136 downwards.
GTATAACTTGACGGACCATCCGGTGCGACAGCTGGATTTGTTCGGCGACACGCAGCACGATGCGAAACGGGATCAGGCCTCACTGGCGGTGGACCGCATTCGCCGGAAGTACGGCAACGAGAGCATCCGCATTGGTTGGACGCCCAATACGTGAAACCCGTTAACGATGGGGAGCGCAGTGCGGTCAGTCCGCGATGAATGCCGCCATGGAGAACGGCGGCAGAACACCATCCTTCTCGATGCCGCCGTAAAGCAGTGTGCCCCGGCAGAGTGACGCATTGCTGAATCGCTTTTCGGTATGGCCGAGGTTGAACAGGCAGCGAACGGTTTCCTGCGGGTGGCGGCGCTCGAATGCAACGATGGCGTGAGAAGAGGACGGGCCTTCTTCCTGCGGATCGAGCGGCGTGAAGGAGCCGGTTTGGAGAGCCGGATGATTTTTGCGCAGTTCGATCAGCTGCCGGTAGAATTGCATGAGGCTGCGGCGCTCCGCATAGGTTCGCAGGAAGGAGTTGCCTTCAAATTCCACGCCGTCCTTCCAGTGGATGCGGTCGCCGTCGACCACATGCCGGCCCTTGTCGCACAAGCCAAAGCGATTGTGAATGGAGGGGCGGTTGGCGGCGCCGAATTCCTGCCCGGTCAGCATGAAGGGGATGCAGTGGTTGGTGAAATAGAGGAGCTGCACCATGGCCTTTACGGCCTGAAGACCGAAGCGGTAAATGCCGCGGCCTTCATCGTGGTTGTCGGTGTACCGCGCCATGTAGACGGGATGGGGAATGGTCGGCAGCAGCGCTTCATAATCGGTCAGCAGTTGCATGGCGGCGCCGGCAAATCCGGATTTCTGAAAGACGGGCCACAGCGGAGAATGGGTGGTGTTATCGGGGTGTAGCGCCTGCGAGAAGGCGACGCTGTTACCTTCCGGATCGGTGCCGAAGTAGTGTTCGAGCAGCTTGTAGAAGGCATCATCATACGACGCGTTGAACCCGCGTTTGAAGAGGTCCATGCTGTTGTCGATGCCGTAACATTCGGCCAGGAAGAGCAGTTCTTTGTGGGCGTATTTTTTGCGCAGTTGCGGAATGGCTTCATCCCAGAACGAGCGGTCATTGATGAAGTGAGCCATGTCGATGCGAAAGCCGTCGACGCCGTCCAGTGATCCATCCGGGCCGGTGCCGAGGACGCCCAGCCAGAAGTCATAGACATCGAACATGGCCTTGCGCAGGCCGGGGTTGGTGTAGTCCAGCTTGGCGGTATCGGACCAGTCCAGGTCGTAAATGATTTCGCCCCGTTCGTTTTGAACGTAGTATTCGGGGTGCGATTGAATCCAGATGTTGTCGCGGCTGGAGTGATTGGGGACCATGCCGATGATCACTTTGAAACCGAGGGCGTGGGCTTTATGGATTAGTGCTTTAAACTGTTCGATGGTGCCGTATTCCGGATCGATGGCGGTGTAGTGGCGGGCCGCATAGGGAGAGCCGATGCCTTTTCGCTGAAGCAGTCCGATGATGAATGGCGGCATGAAATGCAGGACGGTGACGCCCAGCGTTCTCAGCGTTTCGAGATTGTCGCACAGATAGTTGATGGGAGTGGAATCCACGGCCGATTCTGTATAGGCCTCTAAGGCGTTTCGCGGTTCGCGACAACAAAGGGACCGCAGGTTGATCTGATAAATAAAGGCGTTGTTGATCCAGGTCGTTTTCATAGTCATTGGCATTGAGCGTTTGTTTTTCGGGTTACGGAACGTTTGTTGCGATGCTTTTTGTGAAGGTTCGGAAAGAGGCAATTCGGAGCCCCGGCCCGTCCTTACCGGACGGGCCGGGGCCGAATGCTGTCGCGATCAGGGTTGAACGCGGACGCGGAAGTAGCGGTTGGTCTCGTCCGTGCCTTCGGAGCCGGACACGGTGGTGTCGGAGCCCACGGCGGTACGCAGGGGGCCGTATTCCTGCCAGTGATCATCCGGGTCGAGCAGATCCGTCCGGTAGAACAGCTGATAGTTGATGTTCGGTTTGCTGGCCCAGGTGATGCTCAGTTGCGAGCCGCTGAAGATGAGTTCTTCGATGGAGAGCACATCGGCCGCGTTGTTCGGGTCGGTTCCGGCCAGCAGCTCGGAGGCATTGTTCATGCCGTCGCCATCCGGATCGCCGGAGGCGCCGTTGATGCCGGTTGCGCTGTTGGGGTTCAGGCCGTGCGCGATTTCCCAATCGTTGTTCATGCCGTCTTTATCCCAGTCCCAATCGCTGTATTTGGAGCCGTCGTAGAGTCCCTGCGCATTGGTGGGATAAGTGGCGGCGGTGTCGATCAGTTTGAGGAACTGGGCCTGTTTGCCCGCCCAGATGTCGCCGCTGAGGCCGACGAAGAGGCCGTTGGCAATGATGTCCGATCCGGTACGGTTGGAGGCCCATACGAACTTGGTGGGATTGGTCGAAACGAGGTCCACCACGTTGTAGGTATGTGCGCTTTCAATACCGAACCAGTTTTTGCCGTTGTAATCGGCGCTGAGGTCGTAGGTGGCCATGCGTGTGGTCGAGGCCTGACAGTCGTTGTTCACGAAGACAAAGACTACGTCCTGCGAAGCGGCGCTGACGCCTGCGGCTTCATATTTGGCGACGGCGAAAATGCCTTCATCCTTGGAGTAGCCGCCGCCGGTGAGGAACAGGAAATAATCGTTCTGACTTTGCAGGGCAGGTGACCGGACGCGGGCGCCGTTGATTCGGCCGTAGCCGTCGCAGAGTGCCTGCATCCAGGCGGACCCCTGATACCAAACGCTGGTCATGCAGTTGTAGCGTTTGAAGTTCGGAATGGATTTGCCGAAGTTCATTTCGTAGAGCTGCACGTTGTTGGCCTTGTCCAGCGCGTAGTCGTAATACTTGTAGGCGGAATTGTAGACCGTGAAATCGTTCTGCATGCCCGCTTCCTGTCCGTAGAAGATCATCGGCACACCGGCCAGCGCCGACAATTCGGCGAAGGCGTACATCAGGCTGGGCTGATGAGCGGTGGGGATGGCTTCGTCGTGGCAGGTCAGGTTCAGCAGGACCGGGGCGTTGGCAAAGGCCTGCTTGCGGTCTGAATACTTGGTCTGCGTGGGCGACGTGGTGCGGTTGGGGGAGATGGCTCCGCTCGGCACATTGCCGCCGGGGAATTCCTTGAAGAACTCATCGCGCCAGTAGAACACGAGGTTTTCGTTCAGGATGTCGAAATGACGGGATGAACGGAATCCGACGCCGTGCTGCTTGGTTCCGCCGACTTCGCGATAGCCATCCAGGGATTCGGCCATGAAGAGGAAGTCCCATTTGATGGTGCGCGTTTTATTGATAGTGTACTCCCAGAATTCCGAGGGAAGGCCCTGGGCGAAATCGCATCGGAGGCCGTCGATACCCTTTTCGGATTGATCCTTGGGGGTTCCGCGCGGGTGGCCGGTTTGATTCAGCCAGAACTCGGGATAGTAGGAGAAGTACTGCCAGACTTCGCGGGTGGTGGCGTCGAGCGGGTCCATGCGGTCCTCTTCGAGAAGGAATCGGTAGAACCATTGACTGTTCCAGGCTTCTCCTTCGGCGAATTCGGAGCCCTGGCCCTGGACGAGACAATCGTAGGTGCCGTAGTGGAACTCGGCGGCGTCGTCCCATTTTCCGAAGTCGATACGGTCGGGCGCACTGCCGATATCCTTGAGCTGTTCGCTGCCGTAGTAGGTGGCGCGCTGCCCGTAGTCCGTATTCTTGGAGTACCAGGAGGGCTTGATGTCGCGGATGAAGGAGGCGGCATTGGATGCCCATCCGAACATTTCAGCGCCGACCGCGCCGATTTCGCAGTCCCAGGCGCTGTGATTGAAGGTGCCGTCGAGCATCACGCCGATGCCGTTGGCGTCATAGGCGGCGACGAAGTTCGTGAATTCCGTCATGGATTGCGAGCCGTCGGCACTGTAGGGATCGCCCAGCACGCCGTTGACCTTCCAGTAATTTCGGACGGCGTAGGGGCTGCCGGGGTCATAGGCGGAACCGGTCAGGGGGTCGGTTTCGCGGCCGTCGGAGCCGATGGGGTGGATGGGTTGCAGCCAAATCATGTTAACACCAAGCTGTTTGAAGTAGTTGGTGTTGATTCGGTCGGGGCGGTCGGCGTTGATTTTGTACATATCTTCAAACGTGCTTCGGCCTTCGAAGTAAATGTTCGTGGCTTCGGCCGTGAGCGGGTTGATTTCGTACATGGTCACTTCGAGCGATTTTTTGGGCGAGACCACCACGGCGCAATCGCGGCGCAGGCCGTGATCGGTGTAGTAAACATAATCGCCGCCGTTCACTTTGTAGCGCGCGTTGATGCGATATGCCCCGCAGCGGTTGACCGGCAGGGTGACGCTGTAGGAGCCGTCGCCGCAGTTGGTCATGGCATAGGCGCGGTAGTAGGTGGACCCGCTGGCCGTGGTGACGTCGTCCGGATCTTCATCGCCGGGCATGACGGCGAAGTCGCGCCGGTTCAGGTTGGAGAAGAGTTCCACGGCAGTGATCGCGTTGGTGCCGGCATTGGGCGTCAGGTTGACCGTGATGGTGTACTCGTCGTTGGCGAGTTCGTTGACGAAGAAGCGGCGCAGGCCGTAGTTGGCGTCCTGCGTGTTTCCGTTGACGAGTGTTTCCATTCCGGGTGCGCCGGCATCGAATACGCCGTCGCCGTTGTTATCGGTCAGGCTGGATACGGCCAGACGCTGAAATTCCATGATGTCGACGTTGTTGTCGGGATTCCACACATTCGGGGACTGAAGGACAATGCCGCCGCCATTGGTGGTGGCATAGGCCACGGACGCCACATAGATGGCCTCGGGTATGAAGCCGAACGTGTCCGTCATGTTGATTACGCCTTCCAGGGCCGCGCCTGGTTTGTTCGAAATCAGGCCGGACGCGTTGTTCCAGCAGCACCAGCCGGAACTGCCTTCCGCGGTGATGTAGGGATACTGGGCGGAGTTGAAAAACACCTTGCCGGCTTTGCTCCATCCGGCCGCCGGGTCGGAGGCGTTTCCGAGTGCGGGGGCCACGTAGAGGAAGTGGTCGTTGCCGCCGTTTCCGGCGCCCCAGGTGGCGATGTAAAGGTTGTTGCCCTTGACGGCCGCCTGTATTTTCATGTTGTAGGAAATCACGGTGTAGCCCTCGGAATCAAACTCGCCATCCATGACGAATCCTTCCGGATTTTCGCCGATCACGGTGACTTGCCAGTCGTTCTGGTTATTGTTATCCCACTTGGTACTGCCGTCGTTGAACACGAAGTCCACGGATGTGGCATTCGAGGGGACGAGGTAATTAACCGTCCATCGACTGTTTCCGGCATCCCAGGTCATGGCCAGGGTTTGCACGTCCTGCCATTCGCCGGCGGTGCGTTTGGAATGGCCGACATACAGGTTGACGGCAGCGACTCCGGCCAGCGGGCCTTCGTTCGGTTTATAGGTGATGGTCAGCGTGTTCGTGCGGGTGGCGGGATTCGGGGTGTAGCCGACCTCGGCGGGCACGGTGGGCGTTCCGCTGGGATGGGAGCTGCTGCTGTAGATGTCATAGGTGTAGATGTTGTTGAAGGTGAGATATCCGGCATACACTTCTTCGTAGTTGCTGTAGCCGTCACCGTCGAAGTCATTTTGATCATCCCACTGGCCGCTGTAGAAAGTGGCGTGATTGTAGGGATTCAAGCGGGTCCAGTGCTCAAAGTTGTCAGGGATGGAATTCTGATTGTCGTCGCCGGGGATTTTTTCATCCGGGATGGCGCGTGAATCGAAGAAGGGGATTTCCACATTGTCCGGAATGGAATCGCCGTCGGAGTCGATATGATTACCGCCGTAGAGATTGAAGACGACGCGTCGGGAAACGCGGCTGGTGACGCCGCCATCCACCCGTAGGGCTTCGAAGAAATGCGGTCCGTTAATGAAGTTGCCCCAGAGCCGATTCGTGACCACATTGCCGATACGATCGCGCTGAACCACTTCACCGTTGAAGCAGTTGGTGTAGTTGCCGTTGTTGAAGGGCAGTTCATAGCCGTCCCAGTAGAGGCGCACCATGGAGGGGGAGCCGGCGGCTGTGACGGAGGTCATGAAAAACGGCAGTTTATTGGTGGCGTTTTCGGAGTGGCTGAGCGCAATGGTTTGCGTATTGGCGGCCACGGAGAACACGCGTGTGTAAATACTGGTGTTTATGACGGTGCGGGGATTGCCCCAGTTGGCTTCGGTAGCTGTGACGCGGGCTGTATGTGTACCGGCGGAAAGACCGCTCAGGTTGAATTTCCACAACCCCTTCATGATTTCATCCGCGCTTCGGGCCGTTCCGCCATCGAGGGCGACGGTAATGCCGTAGGCGGTGAAGTCGGTATTGCTGATGATCATGACGCCTTCGCCGCGAATGGTTTCAGAGGCGGCGGGATAGGCGATGTCCAGTTCGGGGCCGTGCAGGTCCACATAAACCACCTTAGTGGCGGTGTTGAAGCGGGCAGGACTTCCGGAGCCGGGCCAGCTGGAGAAGGGACGTACCTTGATGGTGTTCAATCCTTCCGGCAGTTTGGCCGGAGCGTTGTTGACGGTCAGGGACCAGGTGGCGCCGGAGCCGCTCATTTCTTCGTAATTGGCGGTAAGGAGGAGCAGGTCGTTGGTGTAATGCGTGCCGCTGCCGACCGGAGTCAGGCCCTGACCCCATTTCAGCAGGACGTGATTGGCCGCGGCACCGCTGACGGCGGCATAGACTGTGAAATTGGATGACGTGATGCGCGGAATGGTTCGGGATTTATCGGTTCCGTAGGTGCCGCCGGGTATGACCCAGTTCATGTCCGTGGCGCCGCTGACGCTGATGGCGGCTTCCGGGGTGAGCGGGGCATAGCAGACCCAGCCCTGTCCGTAATTTCCGGGGACGGTGACATACGCCTTGCCGCCGCCATAGACGGTGATGTTGTTGGGGTTGTTTCCAGTATAATCCTTGAGGACGGTGCCGTCGGTAAAGGCGGTTTGCAATTCATGCGAGATCTCCCAGCCGGAATCGTTGAGGGCGACAAGCAGAACGCCTTCCCCAAGATCGGGACTGGAGTTGGCGGTGATGACGTCATCGTAGCGTTCCAGGGCGAGGAAGTCGCCGTCGGCCCAGCGGTTCCATTCGCGGCCCCAGGCGAAATTGTTGTTGATCCAGACGAGGTTGGCAATTTTCCCGCCGTTGTCGGAGAGGGCGAAGTCGTCATATCCGGGGATCATCCAGGTGCGTCCGGAGCTGGTGTATTTGGTGGAATCGGAATAATTGATATTTTTTCCTGTGAAATACACCATGGGAAAGCCGATGTGCGTCAGGGTATAGGCATAACCGAGGTCCACTTTATTGGCCGGGCCTTCATCGTGACCCCACACATACATAATGCCTTTTTCGGGGCCGAAGTCTGTGCCGTAGCCGTAGAACGCGCCGATATTTCCGTTCAGGGCGCCATCCGCGGTTTTTTTGATGCCGTAATCCAGGAAGCGCATGGGGCAGTTATTGGCCCAGTAGGTGATTTCATTCCAGGGGCTGAGGATTTCGGCGAAGATCAGTGAGTGTTTGCGGTTGATGTAATTGGAGAATACTTCGGAGTTGTCGTTGTAGTTGGTGTAGCTGCGCCGGCGACTCTGGTTGTATTGTGCTTCATGCAGGAATCCGTCGTAATCGTTTCCGAAAAATTCCCAGGGCGTGTGCTTGCCGGCGTCCAGGCGCAGACCGTCGTAATCTATGGCATTACCGAGCCAGGCGATCCAGCGGTAGAGCATGTCAGAGACTTCTTCCGCGCAGTAGGTGTTGGTGTCGGTGGCGTAGTAGGGGTAGCGGTCGTATTGGCCGATGTGACGAATGAAGGAGGTGCCGGCCACATAGTTCGGTGAGTTGGGCGCCGTGAAGCGGTTATCAGTGCCCCAGCCGCGGGTCAGTTTGCAATCTTCCGTGCGGATATCGATTAGTGAGCAGAGATCTTCGTACATGGTGGCGCCGTATCCATTGTCGTGATACCAGTTGCCCATGCGGGGGCCGCGTTTGTAATTGAGGTCATTGCAATAGTTGGCTTGTTCCCAAACGTGGAAGTCCGTGGCTTTCATGCCGGGATATTCGCGGAGGTCCGGGCCGTTGCCGTTGTGGTTCATAATGATGTCCGGGACGATTTTCACATCGCACTGGTGCATATTGTCGACCATGTTGCGCAGGGATCCGCGTGTGCCGTAGCGGGTTTCGATGGTACCGCGCTGGGGCACATCGCCCAGGTCAAAGCGATCATACAGGCTGTAGCCGACGTTGCCCCAGATGGTGCTGGATCCCACGGGCGCTTTGGTGGGCGGGGGCGTCCAAATATAATTATAGCCGGCTTCGGCGACTTCCGGAATGCGGCGGTACATCTCGTCCCATTCCGTTTCAAACCATTGCAGCATCACTTCGCCGAACAGCGTCGTGGCCGAAAGAGCCACGAAAATCAGGGCGAAGGGTAGAGCGCTTAACCTTTTAGCCGTCATACGAATCTCCTCGGTATTATTTATTGATCGCACACTTCGAACATTCAACAACCTTGCAACGGTGCTAGACTACCAATAAGCGGGTTTTTTGTCCAAAAAATTTTATGTTTTGTGTGCGCGGCCCGTTTGGCGGTGCTGTGAATACAGCAACGCTGTTATTTAAGAAGCTGATCCAGCAATTCCCGCTGTTTTTCGCGGTAGACGTCATCGTCAATGAGTCCTTCATCGAAAAGCTGTTTGAGCGTTTGCAGTTTTTGGCGCAGGGCATCATCCGTGGGCGTTTGCGGGGTGGGTGGATGCTGCACGGGTCGCGGCGCAACAGGCGTTTCATGGATGGCCGGAGTCGGCGCGGTTTCAGAGGTCTGAGTAGGCGTGGGTTCCGGGGTGACTTTTGTCGGCGTTGTTTCTGCGGAGGCTTCCGAAAGCGTATTGGAGGGCGGCGGAGTGAGGTCGGTCGGTGGCGGCGTGGTACGGTCCAGCGTGTCGGACGCCTTGATTCGTCCGGTTAGTATGGAAACTGCCAACAGGGCATCTTCCCTGGTGTAGCCGGCGGGCTTGGGCTGGAGCGGGAGGATGGTGGACGTTTGATTCGGCACCGACTCAAGGCGCAGGTACCAGCAGGGGACACCGTCATCGTCGTTGATTTCTGTGGCGCTGACTTCCGTGACCTCCGGCCACTTGGCGGTGAAATCCGTCATCTGCGAGCCCATGCGCGACCACTGCACCGGATGTTGCGAGAATTGATCGAAGGACCGAAATCGGACGGCTATCTGATCGGCATGGACTTCGGCGATAATGCGCGGATCAACGCCGAGGTATTTCAGCAGTATCGCGTGGTTTTGGCCTTCACGGATAATCCGTTCAAGCAGCTCGGCGGCCTGCGTTCGGTTCAGCTGTCCGAAGAAGGCGCTGGAAGCGGCTTGATCCTGCACGGAGCATTCACTGGACGGCTCGACAGCGGTGGCCCGCATCATCGTCCCTGCGAGAATTAAACAGCAGATCGCCGCCGTGGCACAGCGTTTGGCCATGAATCTCATGCGCGCATTCCTTTCTTCGGCCATCCAGCCGAATATGAATGGACAGACGGTAGGGGGCTGTTTTGTGCCTGTCAATGTAAATAGAAACGCGGAGGCGATGCGCACTCAACAACCCGAACGGGCATTTTGATCTTGGGCCTGATTCCCATTGACAGGGCAACAGGGTTCCGATATTCGTTCGATTCCTGCGGAGTGGGTGCCGGGGCAGTGCAGGTGGAACTGATTTACCATAACGAGGATAGGTATGTCGCAACAGAAAATCGTAGCGCTGGATGAGTTGGCCCGGTTGGTGTCGGAAGCACGCAAAGCCGGACGCAAGGTGGTTATGTGTCATGGGTGTTTTGACCTGCTTCATATTGGGCATATCCGGCACTTTCGGCAGGCCCGCCAAATGGGCGATCTGCTGGTCGTCACAGTCACTCCGGATCGTTTTGTGAACAAGGGGCCGGGGCGTCCGGCCTTTGCCGAGGCGCTGCGGCTGGAAGCCCTGGCGGCTTTGGACGTGGTGGATTATGTGGCGCTGAACCGCTGGCCGCAATCGGTGGAAACCCTCAAGCTGATTAAACCGAATTATTACGTCAAGGGCATGGAATACAAAGACGCGGCGAAGGACATCACCGGCGGTATTACAATGGAGCGCGAGGCCATTGAGTCCGTGGGCGGGGAATTGGTGTTTACGGACGACATTGTGTTCAGCTCGTCGTCGCTCATCAACCGTTTTCTTTCGGATTACCCCCAGGAAGTGACCGATTATATCGCGGCATTCCGCAAGCGGTACACCGCCCAGGACGCCATCGGCTACCTGCAGCAGGCGGCAAAACTTAAGGTATTGCTGATCGGCGAGACCATTATTGATGAATACCAGTACTGCGAGGCCATTGGAAAATCTTCCAAAGAGCCGACCCTGGCCGTTCGCGATTTGCAGACCCGCACCTTTCCGGGCGGCATACTCGCCGTGGCCAACAACGTGGCCGCGTTCTGCGATCAGGTGGGACTGGTCAGTCAGCTCGGAGATATTGATTCACGCGAAACGTTCGTGCGCGAATATCTGAATCCGAAAATCAAGACGGAGTTTCTGATTCGCTCGAACTCGCCCACCATCGTGAAGAAGCGGGTGATTGAGCACTATTTCTTTACCAAAATGCTGGAGATTTACACCATCAACGATGCCCTGCAGGGTACGAAGGACAATCGGGCCTTCTGCGCCAAACTGGAGGAGCTGGTTCCTCAGTTCGATTTGGTCATTGTGGTGGATTTCGGACACAGCCTGATGACGCGCGAGGCGATCGACATTGTGAGCCGCGACGCCAAATTCCTGGCCCTGAATGTTCAAACCAACGCCGGCAACATGGGCTACAATATGATTTCAAAATATCCGCGGGCCGACTACATCACGCTTGCGGAAAAGGAAATGCGGCTCGAAGCCCGCGACATGCGCGGCGATCTGGAACGGATTATTCCCCAGGTGGCCGGGCGGCTGAATTGTCCGCGCGTAGTGGTGACGCGCGGGCGCGTGGGCAGCATCTGTTATGACCGTACAGAGGGAATCATCCATATTCCCGCGCTGGCGCGAACGGTGGTGGACCGCGTGGGAGCCGGCGATGCCTTTCTGTCCATTTCGGCGCTGTGCGCCGTGCAGGGCGCCCCGCTGGAATTGGCGGGATTCGTGGGTAATGTGGTGGGCGCCTGGGCGGTTTCCACGGTGTGCAATGAGCGGGCGATCGAGCCGATGGCGCTGTTCAAGCAGATAGAAACCCTGTTGAAATAAAGCGGATTTTCACAAACAAGAAAAAGGAACGGAACGCATGAATACATTCAAACGTCTCTTGATCACCGGCGGGGCAGGCTACGTGGGCTCCGTCCTGATTCCTCAACTGCTGGCGCGCGGTCAGCGGGTGCGCAATCTGGATTTGTATATTTACGGCGATGAATCGCTGGCGCCGGTGCGTGGCAACCCGCTGCTGGAAGAAGTGAAAGGCGACATACGCGATGAGCGTGTGGTGGCCGATGCCCTGAAGGGATGCGATGCCGTGCTGCACCTGGCCTGCATTTCCAACGATCCAAGCGTGGAGTTGAATCCGGACTTGAGCCGTACGGTGAATTATGAAGCCTTTCAAACACTGGTGAAACTTTCCAAGGCGGGCGGTGTGAAGCGTTTCATTTTCGCCTCATCGGGAAGTGTCTATGGCGTGAGTGATGATCCAGATGTCACGGAAGAGCATCCGCTGGTTCCTGTTTCGCTCTACAATAAATACAAAGCCATGTGTGAAGAATTTCTGAAGCCCTACATGACGCCGGATTTCCCGGTTGTGGTGGTGCGTCCGGCGACGATCTGCGGTTATTCACCCCGGCAGCGTCTGGACCTGACGGTGAACATCCTGACTACGCACGCCGTCAATCGCGGGAAAATCCTTGTTTTCGGCGGCGCGCAGATGCGTCCGAATCTGCACATGCAGGACATGGTGGATCTCTATATTCAACTGCTGAACGAATCGGAAGAACGCATCTCCGGGCAGATATTCAATGCCGCCTACCAGAATTACAGCGTTTCGGAAACGGCCGAAATCGTGCGCTCCATTGTCATGCGTGAAATGCCTGAAAAAGGGGAAATCACCATCGAGACCACGCCGTCCGATGACATTCGCTCGTACCATATTTCATCGGCCAAAATTCGGAAGGTACTCGGATTCAACCCGAAGAAAAAGGTGGAAGATGCCGTCATGGATCTGATTGTCGCTTTCCGGGAGGGCCGTTTGCCTGATCCGTTCGAAAACATCCGCTACTACAACATTAAACAGATGAAGGCCGTCCACATGGTGTAAACGCTATGGACAACACATGGAAGCTTCAACTGACGCAGTTTTTTATTGAGGAGCTTATGCAGAAAGGGACGGTGAAATGAGTCAAAAGGCTGAGCGTTTCCTGGTGTTGGGGAGCAACTCGTTTTCGGGGGCGACGTTTGTGGCGCACCTGCTGAAGCAGGGATGCAGCGTGGTGGGGATCAGTCGTTCGCCGGAACCCTCGAATGTGTTCCTGCCATATAAATGGGCTGCGCATGATAGCTTTCAATTTCACGCGCTGGATCTCAATCATGATTTGGATGAAATGCTGAAGGTATCGGATGCGTTTCAGCCGGAGTATGTGGTGAATTTTGCGGCGCAGAGCATGGTGCCGCAAAGCTGGGAGCATCCGGAACACTGGTTCGCCACCAATGTGCTGTCCATGGTGAAGCTGCACGATCAGTTGCGGAAGCGGGACTACATTCAAAAATATGTGAATATCTCGACCCCGGAAGTGTACGGCAGCACGCAGGGCGTGGTGAGGGAAGATCACCCCTACAATCCAAGTACGCCCTACGCGGTGTCCAAAGCCGCCTGCGATATGAGCCTGATGACCTTTGTGAAGGCGTACAAGTTTCCGGCGGTTTTCACGCGCGCGGCCAATGTCTGCGGACCGGGGCAGCCCCTCTACCGGATCATCCCCCGCACCGTTTTCTGCATCATGTCCGGCGAAAAACTCCGGCTGGAAGGCGGCGGACTTTCCACGCGGTCTTTCATTCACATGACCGATGTTTCCGAGGGTACTCTTCGCGTGGCACGCCTGGCAAAGCCGGGCGCCATCTATCATCTTTCCACGGA